>JANLTI010000020.1:0-3895 GCA_031362845.1 Gemmatimonadaceae bacterium
CCGCATTCTCATGGACGGCATCGACATCCGCGACATGAAGTTGCGCACCTACCGCAACCTGCTCGCGCTCGTGCAGCAGGAAGTCTTCCTGTTCGACGGCTCCGTCGCCGACAACATCGCGTACGGCCGCCACGACGCCACGGAAGCCGACATCGAGGACGCCGCGCGCCGCGCGAATGCCCACGAGTTCATCCTCAAGCTCCCGGAGAGCTACGGCACCTTCATCGGTGAACGTGGCGTCAAGCTCTCCGGCGGGCAGCAGCAGCGCCTCGCCATCGCGCGGGCGATCCTCGCGTCGCCGCAGATCCTGATACTCGATGAGGCAACGAGCAACCTCGACACGGAAAGCGAGCAGCTCATCCAGGCCTCGATGGCGGCGCTGCTCGCCGGCCGCACAACCTTCGTCATCGCCCATCGGCTCTCCACCATCCGTCGCGCCGACCTGATTCTGCTGCTGGCAGACGGCCGCGTCCTGGAGCGTGGCACGCATCGCGAGCTGATGGACGCGCGCGGTGCCTACCACGAGATGGTGCGGCGGCAGATGGAGTCGGATGCCCGCGGTGCGCACGAGGAGGTCGTGTTGTCGTCCTGAGCGCAGCGAAGGACCCGCACTTTGATATGAAAGTACAGGTCCTTCGCCTTCGGCTCAGGACGAAAAGGGCGCAACGCTAAAGTCGACGCGGAGATCGAGTGGCCGTTTGCAAACGTGCCAATGCAGTCGAGAGTCGTCAGTCTCACGGTCCACGGCCGAGCTGACTGCTGCGGGGCGTGAGCGCTCAGAAGTGAGCACTGTGGCACTGCGACTGCCGTTCCGCCCGTCGTCACGACCGCGCGCCGTCACGTGCGATCTCGCCGCGCACAGCACAACGAGTGTCTCAGTCAGCTGACAGCTTGCAGCTGTGAGCTCGGCAGTGCGAACTCCCGACTGGAGTCGAAACTGGTCGCTATCCCGGTCCACACGCGGAGTGAGCATATTACAGGCATCCCTCGACCCGCCCCCCACGTGACTGCCCACCTCGCCGATCCCGACCGCAACCCTTCCTTCACCAAGGGCATCTTCCTCGGCGAGATCCGCGAGGAGCTCGTCTTTCCCTTCCCTGAACTTTCCGCTGACGAACGCGAATCGCTCGGATTGATCCTCGGATCGTTTCGCGCCTTCGCCGCCGATACGATCGATTCGCATCAGCTGGACGCGGACGGCAAGTTCTCCGACGCGGTGCGACACGGTATGCACGAGCTCGGCCTGATGGGAATGAACATTCCCGAGTCACACGGCGGCTTCGGTGCGTCGGCCAAGGTGTTCAACCGCGTCTTCGGCGAGATCGGCGCCACGGATCCGGCGCTCGCCGTGTACTTCGGCGCGCACCAGTCCATCGGCTGCAAGGGAATCACCCTCTTCGGCACCGACGACCAGAAGCAGCGGTGGCTTCCCGGCTGTGCGAGTGGCGACATCGTCGCCGCCTTCTGTCTCACCGAGCCCGGCTCCGGCTCGGACGCGCAGGCGATGACGACGACCGCGACGCCGAGCGCCGATGGCACGACGTACACCATCACCGGCACCAAGATCTGGATCTCCAACGCCGGCTATGCGGGGCTGTTCACGGTGTTCGCCAAGGTGCCGGTCACGGTGGACGGCGTCACGAAGCAGCGCGTCACGGCCTTCGCGGTCGACGCCAGGCTGCCGGGCATCACGCTCGGCCAGCCTGAACAGAAGATGGGTATCAAGGCGAGCGACACGCGCACGGTGACGTTCGAGCAGGTCGTCGTACCCGCCGCCGATCGCATCGGCGATGTGGGACACGGCTTCCGGATCGCGCTCGAGGTGCTCAACTCCGGCCGGCTCGGACTCTCGGCCGCGTCGTCGCTCGGGGCGCGACGCATCATGCGCGACGCGCTGGAATACGCCAAGCAACGCACGCAGTTCGGCCGCTCGATCGGTTCGTTCGAGATGATCCAGCAGAAGATCGCGGTGAATGCGGCCGAGACGTATGCATCCGATTCGGCGTGGATGCTCACCGCGGGGATGGTGGACCGAGGCGGCGTGGATTTCTCGCTCGAGACGGCGTGCTGCAAGATCTTCGCGAGCGAGCTCGCGTTCCGCGCCAGCAACGATGCACTGCAGATCGCGGGCGGCATCGGCTATTCCAAGGAGTATCCGTACGAGCAGGCCGTGCGCGACGCGCGCATCAACCTGATCTTCGAGGGCACGAACGAGATTCTGCGGGCGCTCGTCGCGCTCACCGCACTCCAGCAGCCCGGCGAGCGGTTGAAGGCGCTCGGCAAGGCGTTCAAGGATCCCCTTCACTCCATCGGCGCCATCGGCTCGTACGTCGCCGGCCGCGCGAAGCGGCAGATCACGTCGCCGTCATTCACGCTCGTGCATGCGGCGTTGAAGGACGAAGCAGAGATGGTTGCGGGCATCATCAGCGATCTTGCGCTCGCCGTGGAGTCGATGCTGCTCAAGCACGGCAAGGCGGTGATCGAGCGACAGTTTCTTCAGCTGCGGCTCGCCAATGCGGCGATCGACATCTACATGGCCGTGGCCACGCTGTCGCGGACGACGTGGGAGATCGAGCGCGCCGGATCGGTGGAAGCGGCCGCCGCGGAACTCGACTGCGCCCGCGTCTTCATCCCCGCCGCCATGCGACGTGCGCGACGGAACGTGCGGGCATTGAAAGCGAATCAGGATGCGCGCCTCAAGGCCATCGCCGAGCGTGCACTGGACTCGGCGGACCTGGCTCCGGTGCCGCCGACGGATCGGTGAATGTGTAGGTAGGTAGGTGGGTAGGTGAGTACGTCACCTACCGACCTACCGACCTACTCGCGCCACCCATTCCCCCGCGTCCACGCGCTTCCCCACGTAGAAATCGCCGAACTCGGCGTACTGCGCGCTCACCTCGTCGAATCGCATGTCGGTGACGATCTTCTTGAAGTTGAGCGGATCCGCGGCGAACAGGGTGACGCCCCACTCCCATGCGTCGAGGCCGAGCGCACCGCTGATGACCTGCACGACGCGTCCGGCGTAGCCGCGACCCGTCATGCCGTGCGCCATCATGAGCCGGCTGCGCTCCTCCAGCGAGAGGGCGTACCAGTTCTGGCCGGGTGCTCGACGCTTCGACATGGGATAGAAGCAGACGTACGGCATCTCGGGCGGTTGCGCGGGAAACAGTCGCCGCTGCACGTGCGCACTCGCGCGCTCCGCCTCAACGCGCTTCGCCATCTCCGCGCGATAGGCCTCGTCACCCACGGCGCCACCGCGTGCCGCTGCGGCGGCGGCAAGCTGTGCGCTCGCATGATAGAGCCCCGCTTCAGTCACGCTGAGGAAGCTGTAGATGAGCTCCAGCGCGTCGAACAGCGCGAGAGTGGCGAGCGAGCGCTGTGCCTCGCCGATGTCGTCGAGGGTCGGGCGGAAGTGCACGAGCATGACGTCGGCGCGATTGCCGACGAGTGGAACCACCGCCGTCCAGCCGCCAACGTCAGGCGCCGTCATGGAAGCGAGGGTCGACGCCGCTGACTCCCGCAGCGACGTGAGCCGTGCGGCCTCGATCGCCCGCAACTGGGGACGGTTCCAGCGCAGAATTTGGTGGAGAACGAACCAGCCCTCGGTTGTCTCAGGCGGGTGCGCCTTCGGATCAGTCATCGCGTTTCGGCGTGGTCAGAGCGAGAAGCGAATGGCCATCGTCGTACGGCGAAAGGCCATCGCCGTACGGCGAAAGGCGTACGGCGCGTCGTGTGGCGGAGCGGGTGCGGCGTACGGCGAGAGTTCGGAAGGAAACTGCATGAGATCACCGCACTCGGCATTTGGCGCGGGCGCGACGATCCCGACCGGTCCATCCAACCGCCCCATCCGCATCCGCGCCGCACGCCGTACGCCTCTCGCATCTCGACGCGCCGC
>JANLTI010000026.1:0-10990 GCA_031362845.1 Gemmatimonadaceae bacterium
CGAAGCCGAAATCGAGCTGCTCACCAGCTTCGCGGGCGCCAACGTCAACAGGGATTTCATCGACCTGTTCATCGTGGACATGTCGATTGATCAGGCGAGCGGACTCGAGATCGTCCGGCGCGCGCGACGTCGGTGGCCCACCGCTGGAATCTGCTGCGTGGGATGCGTCGATGTCGTGCCGCTACTCGAAGCGGGCGCCGACGATGCCGTGCGGCTGGATGCGCCCCAGGCGGTGGTCGTTGCCCAGATCTCGGCGGCGGCGCGCCGAGCCCGCATCGCGAGTGCGCAGATGCGCGTCGCGTATGGCGACGTCGTGTACGACCGCGAGGCACGACGCGTCTGGTGCGCCGGCCGCGAGATCTCGCTCACGCCACGCGAGCTGCGCCTGTTCGATATTCTCTTTCGTCGCGCGGGCGTCCCGGTATCGGTCGACACCCTGCACGGCTACGTGTGGAACGACGAATCCCCCGTCTCCAACGCACTCGCCGTCTACGTGAGCTATCTCCGCCGCAAACTCGGCGACAGCCGGCTCGCCGTCGTAGAGACCATGCGCGGCGTGGGATATCGGTTGACACGGAAGGCGGAGTAGAAACGCGGAAACCCGCGGGGTGCGGCGAGAGGCGTACGGCGCGTCGTGTGGCGGAGCGCGTGCGGCGGGCGGCGATGGGATTCGGAGCGCGGTCGGCGCAAGCGCCGTCCGCCCGTGATGGACGGCGCGAGGGAGCGGGCGTTCCTGGAGACGGCGTCTCGAGTCGCGCAGCGACGATGAGTCCCGCCGTCGGAAGGAGCGCACGCGACCGATCTCGGCGCAAGGATCTACATGCTGCCTCCGAGCACCCGGCCCAGTTGCGCCCCCCGCCCCGCCCCAGTCAATTCCAGCCATGCCATCGGATCCCGCGGCCCACTCGCAGGCGCTGCTCGAAGCGGTTCCCGCCTCGGGCGCACTCGCGATGCACGGCCCGCTCGCCGCGGCAATGGACCGGCTCGCGATGCTCGGGGCGTCCGCACTCCGCGCACCCTTCGCCTTCATCATTCTCACCGGTGACGATCGCCGAATTTTTGCCGCCGGTTCCGCACTCCCCGACTGGGCGCTCCACGACGCTGGCGCCATGTGGCGCTCCGGATTCGTCGAGCTCATCAGTGGTGAGCCCGTGCGCATGGGGGACCTCACCCGCGACCTGACCCCCGACCAGCTCTCCTCGTGTCAGGAGCTCCAGATCGGCTCCATCATCGGCGTCCCCATCCGCTCCGCCGCCGGCGCGGTGCTCGGCGTGTTCTGCGCCGCCGACCAGCAGCCGTCGCCCTGGAGTGAGCAGGACCTCGAGATGCTCCAGCACTTCGCCTCCACTGCCGCCTCCGACCTCGAGCTGCGTCGCACACTCGCCGAGCACGAGGCGAACGAGCAGCGGCTCGGCGCGTTCCACAACAAGGACGCACTCACTGGTCTCGCGAATCGCGGCGTCTTCCTCGACCGGCTACGCGTCGCGCTTCACCGTCCACGGGCGCGACTCGCGTCGCCGAAGGATGACGAGCAGGACACGAGCGACACGACCACGGACGAGCTGGTGGCGGTGTTCTTTCTCGACGTCAACGACTTTCGTGCCCTGAACGAACGGTACGGCCACCAGATGGGCGATCAGATACTCGCCTCGGTCGGCAAGCGGCTCCAGCACGCGGCGGGAGCCGAGTCTGTCGTGGCCCGCCTCGGTGGGGACGAATTCGCCGTGCTCGTGGAACGGCTCGATGCCGACGGCGCCGAAGTGATGGCGGAACGGCTGCGTGCCGCGCTCTCGAAGCCGGCCGTCATCGGCGGCGTGGAGTTGTCCATCGGCGTGAGCGTCGGCGTGGCGCTGAGCACGACGTCGGCGGAACTGCCGGAGCACGTGCTTCGCGGCGCCGATCTCGCCATGGCGCGCGCCAAGCGTGCCAATCGGCCCGACGAGACGGCGCGCCCGGTGGTGTTCGACTGGAAGATCGCCGCCGAAGCGCGCTCGCGGCGGCGTCTGGAGGACGAGTTGCGCGAGGCGGTGACCGCGGAGCAGTTCGCGCTGCACTACTGGCCCATCGTCGCGCTCGACGATGACCGCATCAGCGGCGCCGAAGCGCTGCTGCGCTGGAAGCATCCCGTGCGCGGCCTGCTCGGCCCGTACGAGTTCCTTGCGGTGGCGGAAGAGATGGGGCTCATCTACGAGATCGGGCGGTGGGTGCTGCGCGAGTCGTGCAACCAGCTCCGCGTGTGGAATCACGGGGCCGCCGTATCGGCGCCGCTCACGATCGCCGTGAATCTCTCCACGCGTCAGTTCAGCGCGAACGCGTTTCTCAACGACATCACGCGCACGTTCAAGGTGTTCGGCCTGCCGCCGGCGAGCGTGACGCTCGAGGTCAACGAGCGCGTTGTCGCGAAGGACGTGGAAAAAGCGGCTGGCGTGCTGTCGGCGCTCCGCTCGCTCGGCGCACGCATCTTTCTCGACGACTTCGGCAGTGGCAACTCGCCCATCAGCTACCTCCAGCGCCTGCCGCTGGACGGCGTGAAGATCGATCACACCCTCGTGTCGCGGATGGACCGCGACGAGAAATCGATGCGGCTGGTGCGCTCGGTGATCGTGCTCGCGCGCGAGTTCGGGCTGGAGGTGGTGGCCGAGGGGGTGAGCACCGCCGCGCACGTGAAGGTGCTCAAGGAGATCGGCTGCACGCACGGGCAGGGCAACATGTTCTCCAAGGCAGTCGATGCGGACGCCGTGACGGCGATGCTCGCGACCCGGCCCTGGTGACGTCCTCGTCCGAGCTGTTTGCCGGACCGGGCGAGATGCGGCAGCGCGTTCGTGATTTCGACTGGTCGCGCACGTCGCTCGGTCCCGTGCATGCCTGGCCGCGCGCGTTGCGCACGATCGTCGACGTCGCGCTCGGCTCGGCATTTCCCCAGGTCGTGTTGTGGGGGCCGGACCTGATCCAGCTCTACAACGACGCATACGCCGAGATCATCGGCACGCGTCATCCAGAGGTGCTTGGGCAGCGAATGCAGGTGAGCTGGCCGGCGCATTGGGAGCGCAGCCGCCCGCACTTCGAGCGCGTGCTCCGCGGCGAGACCATCTCCCTGCATGACGCGCGATTCGAGTTCGAGCGCGACGGCGTCCCCGCGACCGCGTACTTCACCGCGTCGCAGAGTCCCATCCGCGGCGATGAGGGCCGGATCGAAGGCATTC
Organism: Gemmatimonadaceae bacterium; assembly: GCA_031362845.1. Classification (GTDB taxonomy): domain Bacteria; phylum Gemmatimonadota; class Gemmatimonadetes; order Gemmatimonadales; family Gemmatimonadaceae; genus AG11. Next base: position 3,204 of record JANLTI010000026.1, read on the forward strand.
TCGCCACGATCGTGGAGACCACATCTGGCGTGCACACGCAGGAGATGCAGGTCGACCGTGAGCGGCTTTTGGAGGAGTTGCAACAACGCGAGGCGGAGGTGCGCGCGAGTGAGACGCGGTTGCGCGAGCTGTTCGATCAGGCGCCCGTGGCGGTGGCGGTGCTCGATGGCCCGGACCACGTGTACACCATCGCCAGCCCGCGATACATCGCGACGCCTGGCGGTGGCCGACCATTGCTCGGCCGCACGATTCGCGAGGCATTTCCCGAGCTCGCCGGACAGGGGTTCGTGGAGACGATGGACCGGGTATACGAATCGGGCGAACCATATTTCGCGAACGAGAGGTTGGTCAAGCTCGACTCCGACGGGGATGGAATAGCCGAGGAGTACTGGTTCAACGTCGGCTATCAGCCGCTGCGCGATGCATCGGGCGTCGTGTATGCGGTGGCGAGCGTGGCGTACGATATCACGGATCAGATGCGCGTACGACGAGAGCTGGAGATCGCCACCCAGTCGGCGGAGAATGCACGCGTCGAGGCGGTGACGGCGAATCAGGCGAAGAGCGCCTTCCTCACGACGATGAGTCATGAGCTGCGCACGCCGCTCAATGCCGTCGCGGGGTATTCGGACCTGTTGCTGATGGGCGTGCGTGGTGAGCTCACGGATGGCCAGCGGTCGGATCTCGAGCGCATCAAGCGCAGCGGGCAATATCTGCTGGGCCTCATCAACGACGTGCTCAACTTCGCCAAGCTCGATGCGGGACAGGTGCAGTACCGCTTCGAGGATGTGCCGGTCGACCGGTTGCTGGACAGTCTGGAGGAGTTGATTGATCCGCAGGTGAACGCCAGGCAGTTGCGGTACGAGCGCGGCGAGTGCGAGTCAACGCTCGCCGTGCGCGCCGATCCGGAGAAGGTTCGGCAGATCCTGCTCAACCTGCTCGCGAACTCGGTGAAGTTCACCGAGCCCGGTGGAGTCGTGTCGCTCTCGTGCCGTACCGAGGGCGAGGTGATGTACATGACGGTGAAGGACTCCGGCCGCGGCATCGCACCCGATCAGCTCAGGCGTGTGTTCGACCCCTTCGTGCAGGTGGATCGCCACCTCACGCCGATGAGTCAGCAGGGCGTCGGGCTGGGACTCGCCATCAGCCGTGATCTCGCCAATGGAATGGGTGGGAGTCTCACGGCGACCAGCGTGCTGGGCGTCGGCAGTGAGTTCACGCTTGCCCTGCCCATGGCGCGCCGGCGCGCGGACTGAGCGACTGCATTCAACACGCGGGGTCGCTCGCGCGTAGTCCGGTTGCCCGGCATGCTGCACCGGGTATCATGCATTCCCGCCCGCTGGAACGCCCCCAGCACCCGACTCTCCCTCGAGATCCGATGCCTCGATCCATCCGCGCCCTCGCGGTCCTTCTGCTCGCTGCATTCCCCACTGTTTCCCTCGTCGCCCACGCGCAGGCGCCGGCCACTGGCCGGATCACCGGGCTCGTGCTCGACTCGGCATCCGGCCGACCGCTCGCGGCTGTTCAGGTGCTCGTCTCCGGCACTCGGCTGGGCGGCTCGACGAATGACCTCGGTCGATTCGTCATCGCCAGCGTCCCCGTCGGCACGGTGAGCCTCGAGACGCGGCGCGTTGGCTATCGCGGCGGCCGCCGTCAGAACGTGAGTGTCGCGGCCGGCGGGACATCCGACGTGGAGTTCCGGCTCACGACGATTGCGCTCACCCTCGAGGCGGTCGTCACGACCGGTGTCGTGGATCCCACGAGCGGCACGCGCGTGCCGTTCACGGTGGGACGCGTCAATTCGGAGGACGCGCCCGTTCCCGCTGCCAACGCGATCGAGACGATCCAGGGCAAGGTGGCTGGAGTCGCCGTCACGCCCGGTGGACAGCCCGGCAGCGGGACGAACATCCTGCTCCGCTCGCCCACCAGCATCAGCAAGTCCACCTCGCCGCTCATCGTCGTCGACGGCGTGATTCTCAGCCAGTCGTTCGACGCGTCGTCGGCCGACCTCGAGTCGATGGACATCGAGAGCGTCGAAGTGGTGAAGGGCGCGGCGGCGGCATCCCTGTACGGATCGCGCGCCGCAGCGGGTGTCATCCAGATCCGCACAAAGCGTGGCGCGTCGAACGCCGACGGGTCCACGCAGATCACGACGCGCTCCGAGGTGGGGCAGAACTCGCTGGGCGGCAAGATCGACTGGGCGAGCCAGCACTACTACCTCACCAACGCGGCTGGCCAGTACACCAACGCCGCTGGCGTCGTCGTGCCGCGGGCACAGCGCGTTCCGAAGCCGGTGTATGCGCGCTTCCAGGACACCAAGTACTCCGATCCGGTCTACGATCAGGTCGATCGCTTCTTCAACCCGGGCACCTTCTACAAGAACACGGTGACGCTGTCGCAGCGGGCGGGACGCACGAACTGGCTGCTCTCGTTCAACAACAACAAGGAAGGCGGCGTCGTCCTCAACAGCGGCGCGTACAACCAGAACAACATCCGCCTCAACCTGGATCACCAGGTCCGCGACGACTTCAAGTTCGGCGTCAGCGCCTATCACAATCGCTCCGATCGGCAGAACCTGTACGGCGACACGTTCTTCGACCTGATCAACCAGGCGCCCGACGTCGACCTGCTGGTGCCGGATCCCGACGGCACGCCGTACCTGTACCAGGGCGATCCGGAAGGGCGCGAGGAGAATCCGTTGTACGTGCTCTCCACGGAAGAGAACAAGCGCCGGCGCGCGCGCACGCAGGGCAGCCTCGAGGCGCGCTGGACACCCCTGAGCTGGTTCAATCTCGACGGCAACGTCAGCTACGACCGCTCCGATCGCCGCAACAACTTCTTCCTCGATGCAGGCGTGAAGACGGAAGGATTCGGCACGGGCGGGCTCGGCGAGATCCGGCAGATCGCCGGCCAGACCGATGCGCTCAACGCCGCGGTGAGCGCGAACTTCCTCGGCAAGGTTGCCGACGTCACGCTCCGCTCCACGCTGCGCGCGCTGATGGAGCGCGAGAACAACGAGATCACGGATGCGCAGGGGAGCAACTTCGCCACGCCGGGCGTGCGCAGTCTCAGCAACGCCACGGTGAGCCGGGTGAGCTCCACCATCGAAGAGATCCGCTCCACTGGGTACGCCGCAACCGCCGCCGCTGACTATCAGGGCAAATACATCTTCGACGCGCTCGTTCGCCGCGACGGCAGCTCGCTGTTCGGCCCCGAGGAACGGTGGAACGTGTACCACCGGCTGAGCGGCGCGTACCGTGTGGCCGAGGAGCCGTGGTGGCCGATGAAGTCGATCACCGAGTTCAAGCTGCGGGCCTCGCGCGGTACGGCTGGTGGTCGCCCTGATTTCGACGATCAGTTCGAGACCTTCGACTTCCTCACCGGCGGCGGGCTCCGGAAGAATACGCTCGGCAACAAGTTCCTGAAGCCGGAGCACGCGACGGAAACCGAGCTCGGGCTCGACATGATCTATCGCGACCGGTATTCGCTCCAGCTCTCGTACGCGCGCAACCGCGTCGTCGACCAGCTGGTGCAGGTCCCGCTGTCCGCGTTCTACGGGTATACCTCGCAGTTCCAGAACGCCGGAACGGTAGAGGGCAACACGGTCGAGGCGACGCTGGAAGCACAGGTGCTCAGCAAGCCGACGTTCAGCTGGCGCATGGGATTCGTGGCTGACCGGTCGCGCAACAGGATCACGGAGTTCAACCGCTCCTGCTTCCAGACCAACGTCATCGGCTATCGGTGCGCTGGTGAGACGCTCGGCGCAATGTACGGCTTCCGATTCATCAAGGACGCCGCGGAGCTTCCAGCCGATGCACAGGCACGCGCGAACGAGTTCCAGGTGAACGACGAAGGCATCCTCGTGTACGTGGGACCCGGGAACGCGTACACCGACGGCGAGGGCAAGCAGCTGTGGGGCACCGCGGCCACGATCGGAAGCGGCGTGTACAACTGGGGCATGCCGATCACGAAGCGCGACGCGGCGGGCAACGCGGCCGTGGTGAAGATTGGCGACGGCAATCCCGACTTCCACATGGGCTGGACGAACAACATCACGTGGAAGGACCTCAGCCTGTTCACTCTGATCGATGCGCAGAAGGGCGGCAACGTCTACAACCAGACCAACCAGCGCATGTACCAGTACGGCCGCAGCGGCGACGTGGACCAGGCGGGCCGCGAGCAGGCGCTCAAGAAGACCGTGGACTACTACGTCGCGCTCTACGCCGCGAACGATCCCACCGACTACTTCGTGCAGCCGGGCGGATTCGTGAAGCTCCGCGAAATGTCCGTCCGCTACAAGCTGCCGACGTCGCGGATCGCGGCACTCGGCCGCGTCGGTGCGCGCGGCGTCACGCTCGGCCTCGTGGGCCGCAACCTCATCACCTGGACCGACTACAAGGGCTACGACCCCGAAGTCAGCGACTCCGAATTTCCCTCGACCATCAAGCTCGACAGCTTCGGCTATCCGCGCTATCGCACATTCACTGGCAGCGTCCAGATCGAGTTCTGACCCAGATGAGACACTTCATGCAGACACGTACGCAGTGGGCCGGCGCGGCCATGCTGCTCGGCGCGATCGGCTGTCAGGAACTCGCCGTGACCAACCCCAACGAGCCCGATCGCGATCGCGCGACGAAGCAGCCGGTCTCGGCGGAATCGTTCGTCTCCAGCTCCTTCCGGAGCTGGTGGCCAGTCGCCGGTCACGACGACTATCCGTCGTGGGCGTTCTCGACGATGGCGCGGGAGGCGACGTCGGGCTTTGCCGACTTCGGCCAGCTCGAGCTGAGCGCGGAACCGCGCTCGGCATGGAACAACAGCCCGGTCAACGCGCGCAATCAGGTCAGCGAAGGACCGTGGTACGGATTGTATCGCACCATTTCCTCCGTGAACGACGCGCTCATCGCCATCGACTCCGGCCTCGTGGTCGTCGACGCGCAGCGAACCTCGCGGACGCGCGCCGTCGGCAAGTTCATGCAGGGCGTCTCGCACCAGTACCTGGCGTTCTACTTCGACTCGGCGGTCGTCACGGACGAGAAACTGGCGCTGGATACGATCACGACGCCCAACTTCGTCGCGTATCCCGCGGTGGCGAAGGCGGCAGTGGCCCAGCTCGACTCGGCCATCGCGATTGCCACTCGCGGGCCGGACTTCACGTTGCCAGTGGACGGGTGGCTGTTCCAGGCAATGACGCGCGCGCAATTCGTGCGGCTCGCCAACTCGTTTGCCGCGAAGTCGCTCGCCCAGACGCCGCGCTCGCGCGCGGAGCGGGCGGCGGTGGACTGGACCGAGGTGATTCGCCGCGTGGACGCGGGAATCCAGACTGACTTCGCTCCCGTGGCGCAGCCCGACATCCTGTGGGACGACTGGAAGCGCCTGCTCGCGCGTCTGCGCACCGTGATTCCCAGCGACTTCGGCCGTCCGAGCTACTGGGTGCTCGGACCCGCTGATTCCTCGCAGGGCTTCGTGAACTACGTGGCCACGCCGGTGGCGAACCGCGTGGCGTTCCAGATGCGCACGAAGGACAGGCGCATTCAGGCCGCCGGCGGACCGGCTGTCGCCGGTACGTACGTGGGCTACTACCTGGCCAACATCTTCGCGGTATCGCGTGGGACGTATCGCTACTCGCATTACTTCTTCCGCCGCTACGGCACCGGAACGACGTGGCAGACGGGACCGCAGCCTGCGGTGACGGTCACCGAGATGAACCTGCTCAAGGCCGAGGCGCTGATAAGGCTGAACCGCGCGGCGGAAGCGGTGCCGCTCATCAACCTCTCGCGCGTGTCGCAGGGTCAGCTTCCCCCGGTCACGGTCGATGGACCGACCGACGAGCCGGGGTGTGTTCCGCGCAAGCAGAACGGCGCGTGCGGCAGCCTGTGGGACGCGCTGCGTTACGAGAAGGGCATCGAAGGACTGGGCGTCGACGGCGTGACGGCGTTCCTCGATGCGCGTGGCTGGCAGACGCTCCCCGAGAGCACGCCCATTCAGCTGCCCATTCCGGGTCGTGAGCTTGGAGTGCTGCAGCGGTCGCTGTACTCGTACGGCGGCCCCGGTGGACAGGGCAGTGCGCCGGCTCCGGATCCCGAGCGCTGCCCGGTGGCGTTGGCGCGGTGCCCCTGAGAACTGAACGTGAACCGTGAACCGTGAACCGTGAACCGTGAACGGCGAACGGCGAACGGCGAACAAGAGCGCGGCCAAGGCGAGTGCCTTGGCCGCGTTTTCGTTTCGGCGCTCGCTGGTGTGTCTACTTCACGCGCGTGCGTTGGACGTGGATGCCACTCGCATCGCGCTTGCCCATGTACACAATCCCTCCCGCGCCGAATCCGATGATCGTCGCTCCGTCGGGCACCAGCACGCGATCGACCAGCGTGCCGGACCGGTCGATGACCTCGTACAGTGCGCCCGCCATCGGCGTCGTCGGAATCGTACGGACCCAGAGTCGTCCATCCGCGTCGGCACGCACGGAGTTGGGTCCGAATACCGGCTTGTAGTCGGGCAGTTCGGACGGCGACACGAAGCTGAGCGCTGGCATCCCCATGCCGGCGCCCGGCGGTCCACCCATGACGATGCGCTGCTCACCGCCACCGCGCGGCGGGCCGCCCGGTCCACCGGGTCCGCCCGCGCCCGGTCCGTCCATGCGGATGACCATCTGGCCTCCACCCATCGCGGCTGCGCCGCCCCCCATGCCCATGCCTGCGTTCGCTCCACCACCCGCCGCGCGCATACGCGTCATGGCCGCCTTGGTCGAGTCGATGAAGGCGGACTTCTGTTCATCGTTCAGGCGCTGCCATTCGTAGGGGACCTTCTCGCCCTTCGTCCGCGTGCCGTCGGCGGAAATGAAGTCGACGCGGTAATCCTGTCCTCGCACGATCGCGATCGTGCCGTCGCTCATCACCACCCATTCATCCACGATCGGCATCGGGTTGATGATCGACGTCATGCGCACACCGGTGGAATCGCGCTCGACGTTCATGCGGGGACGCATGACCTTGTAGAATCCCGCTGTGTCCAGTGTGCGCGACGCAAGATCGAACCGCACGATTGCCTCGCTGTCCGGCAGCACCGGTATATGGCCACCTGCACCGGGTCCGCCCGGGCCGAAATTCGGCCGCGAGAAGGCCCGATACACCAGGCGACCGCGCGCATCGAAGCCCGGCGTGCCGAATGGACCTCCAGTGAGGAACTGCACATCGTTCGGTCGCGGCGCCGCCATCACGCGCGCGATCTTGCCGGCCGGATCGATTACCAGCATGGAGAGCGACGCCGGATCGACGAACAGCGTGGAATCTCCGCGATAGGCGATCAACCCGCCGCCGCGCGGCCCGTACGCGCTGGCCGTACTGCTCGTGGAATCCGCCACGACGCCAAGTAGCGCGAGCGTCGAGTCCATCAACAGCACCCGACGTCCGACCTGATCGTTCACGAGCAGGTTGCCGTTCGGCAACTGGCGCACCGCCGCGAGCGAGCGCACGGTCTCGGTGCTGGTCGCGCTGGGCGCCGGTAATGGACGCACCGGAATCTTCGCCGGCGACTGTGCAGCGAGAGACGAGGCCAGGAGAAGGGGGAGACAACCGATGATTGATTTCATTTCAGACCGGGGGAACGGGAGAGGCAATCACTTGCGAACGGCCGTACGGCGAAAGGCGTACGGCGCGTCGTGTGGCGAGAGGCGTGCGGCGTGCGGCGGGGATTCGGAAGACGGCGATGTAGTGACGGCTGAACGGCCGTACGGCGAAAGGCGTACGGCGCGTCGTGTGGCGAGCGGCGTACGGCGGGCGGCGGGGAGTCGGAGC
>JANLTI010000105.1:0-25700 GCA_031362845.1 Gemmatimonadaceae bacterium
GTACGAGGGACGGCGGGCCTGGTATCATACCGTCCGCCGCGGCGAGGCGATCGCCTCCATCGCGCGGCTGTACGCGACGACGCCAGAAGCGCTGCGCTCACTGAATGCGCTCGTCGGCGATCGCATTCGAGTGGGACAGACGCTGCTCGTGAAGCCCATCACGAAGGAGCGCGTGCCCACTCCGCCCGGCGCGACGCCCGAGCAGGCTCCGCGACCTCAACCCTCGGTCGCTCCGGTCGTCCCCGTCGCCGTGCCGACGCCGGCGGCGCCAGCGGCACGTCGCTGAGGCGCGGTCAGGCCGCGCCTGCCACGATTCCGCGGCATTCGCCGAATCCGATTCGGCGAAATCCTTCGCGCTCGCACCATCCGCGCATGACGACCTCGTCGCCATCCTCGAGGAATCGCCGGAGCTCGCCGGATGGAAGGGTCAACGGCTCGGTGCCTCGCCAGGTCCGCTCGAGCAGGCAACCTCGCGACTCCGGCGACGGGCCGCTCACCGTGCCGCTCGCCAAGAGGTCTCCCGGCCGGAGGTCGCATCCATTGCTGGCATGATGCGTCACGAGTTGCGCGATGGTCCAGTACATCGCGGTGAACGCACCGAGACTCACGCGGACCGCTGACATTCCTTCGTCGCGCATGCGCACGGACGACAGCAGCACCTCCAGCGTGATGTCCACCCCGCCCGCGCGTTCGTTGGTCGCGTCGCTCAGGTAGGGAAGCGGCGCCGGGTCGCCGGCGGGGCGTGCGTACGCCGGCACACGGAACGGAGCGAGCGCGTGCAGACTCACGATCCACGGCGAGATCGTGGTCGCGAAGTTCTTGGCGAGAAACGGCCCGAGCGGCTGGTATTCCCACGACTGGATGTCGCGGGCCGACCAGTCGTTCACGAGACACACTCCCGCCACGTGTTGCTCCGCGTTCGCGATCGGAATCGTCGTGCCGAGCCGGTTTCCCGACCCGATCACCACACCGACTTCCATTTCGTAGTCGAGTCGCGCCGTTGGGCCGAACAGCGGTGGAGCCGCCGCATCCTCGCGACTCTGACCCACCGGCCGACGGACGGCCGTGCCGCTCGGCACGATGGACGACGCGCGGCCGTGATAGCCGATGGGGACGTACTTGTAGTTCGGCAACAGCGGATTGTCCGGCCGGAACATGCTTCCCACATTCGTGGCGTGGGCGATGGACGCGTAGAAATCCGTGTAGTCGCCGACGCGCGCCGGCAGCAGCAGGTCGGCGTGCGCGATGGGAACGAGCAGGCGGCTTCGCGCGGCGCGCGCCGACTCACCCTGCGGTGTTCCGGTGCAGAGTAGCTGGCTCACCTCCTGCCGCAGTCGTCCGAGCGCATCCGCACCGGCCGCGAGGAGCGGGTTGAGCGCCTGCTCGTCGACGCATCGCGTGACGAGCGCCGCGATGTCTGCCGACACCAGATGCATCGCGCTCGCCGCAGCGAGATCGAGGATGTCGTCGCCGATCGCGACGCCGGGCCGCCCCGATTCTCCGCCCGCGCGGTAAAAACCGAGCGGCAGGTTCTGCACGGGGAAATCCGTATCGGCACGCGCGGAGCTCTCGACCCACGAGGTCAGGTCACCGCGATGGCTCTCGTCCAGGCGCATGGTCACAGCAGGGCGAGCTCCCGTAGATCGTCGCGCGGTTCCTCGAATGAGCAGGAACCGAAGGCGACGACGAGTGTGTGACGCGCGGACACGATCCGGTCGAGCGGAACGACGTGCTCCCGCCATCGCAGGCCGTCTTCGTCGAAGGCGAAGGCCGCGCCGCGACGCTCCTCGAGCAGCGGAACAAGCGCGGACTCCGTCAGTCCTGACGCCGCCAGCGCGCCCGCGGCGAACAGATTGAGAAATCCGAACATCGGTGCACGCGCGGCATCAGGGGCGTACGTGAGGCGATAATCTCCACGCACGGCATGATGGAGTCCAGCCGTCGCCTTGAACGCGACCCCGGACTCCGCACAGCGCGCGATGAACCGCGCGATGTCCGGAGCCGAGGGAAAAGCGCCGGACGTCACCCCGCCCGTGCGAATCTTGGCCCGACCGCCGGCCCGACGCACCGACTCCAATAGTGCTCGCGGATCCACATCATGTGGCAGTTCCACATATCGCTCGAGGGCGTGGTCGAAAGCGCCGACCATTCGCTCGATGTCGTCGGCACGCGCCGCCCTGCCCTCCACTGCCTCCACGACGAAGCGCGACCCATGCGCGGCCGAAAAGGTTCGGAGACGCGCGGCGTCCGTCGTCGCGTCGTCGATCAACACGCTCAGACGCCAGGGGTGCGTGTCGGTGTTGACGTGAGCGGCCGCTTCGGCCAGCTCATCCAGCCGCGATGCCGGCACGACGAACCGACCGAGCAGCCATGCGTCGACCGACTCCAGGTACATCGCGAAACGCGCCACCGCCTCCGCCATGGAGAGCGCGGCGGGAGGAAAGAGCCCCGCGTAATCGACGACGCGCGACACGAGCGCGCGAAGCGACGGCGACGGACGCGGCGCGGCCACGGTTCAGTCCTTGGCCGGCTTCGGCGCGAGAATGCTGCCACGGCACTTCGGCGACCCGCAGCGACAGGCGTAGAATCGCTCGTCCGCCTTCGTGTGATCGTCACTGCGCTCGTACTGATAGTCGTACAGGAGTTCCTCGCCCGCCTTGATGCTCTTGCGCGCCTCGAGGAAGATGCGCTTGCGATCGGTGATCGCTTCGCAGTTGCCGTCGCACGAGTGGTTGAGAAACCGTGCGTCGTTGCCGTTCACCGCCGCGTCGATCACGGTGCGATCGTCCACCGTGAACAGGAAGGTGTGGTGCCGCCCCATCTTCTCGTCGTCGTACCGCTTGTCGGCCGTACGCCAGGTGATTCGCTGGCCAACGTACTCGATGAGTCGGGTGCCCTTCCTGATGTTGCGGAGCGCGAAGGCGCCCTTGCCCTGGATCTTCGACTGCCGCACTTCGAAGTACGGGTTCGGCTCCTCCTTCCACGGGTAGCGCGCACGGATGCCGCGCTTCGCGCCGGCCGGTCGCACACTGACGTCGCGTGCGGGTGTGGTGGCCGCGCGTTTCACTGCCGAGCGTGTGCTACCGTGCTTCGTGCGTGACTTTCTCGTCGCCATTGGCGGATCAGTGGGCTAGGGCCAGGGCCGGCCGTCGCGGAGCCGTGCCCGTAGTTCGTCATCGGTGAGTGCGTCCAGCTCTGCGTTCGCGGCGAAGCTCGTCTCCGCGGCCAGGATGCTCGTGCGGCTGTCGCCCGCGCCCACGGGTGAGAAGACGATCACGAGCGTCCCCCACGATTCCTTGCCGAGCGTGACCTGCCACCGGCGGCCCGCCTCGTCGGTGAACTCCCGCACGTGCGCGCTCGGCTAGGCGAGTTCCGGCCGGGTCTTGCGGTAGGCGTCCGCGGCGTGCCGCATCGCCAGCAGCGCCGACGCGGCGAGCTCGTATTCCATGTGCATCGAGCCGAGCTGGTCGGCGGTGTGACGAGCCGACACCTTCTTCGCCATTTCGTCGCAATCGGCACGGTGGCGCGAGTACTCGCGGCTCGCATGCCAGAGTCCATTCGCGCGATGCCACCAGCTTTCGTCGCCCTCGAGATGCACGTCGGCCGCCGCCGCTTCGTACGCCTCCGACATCTCGATCAGCGAGCCGTCGCTCATCGCGCAGAGCGCGTCGACGTGCTTGTGCTCCAGCTCGGGCTCATCGAGACCGCCGTGCAGTTTGGCGGCCCGATCGTGCTGACGACAGCACTCGAGCGCAGCGCGATAGAGCGCGTCGGCGCGTGAGCGAACGAGCGCCACGGGATCCGTGGCCTGCTCATCGTGGGGTGCGATCTTCTGGCGGGCGTTGGGCATCGGCGCGGTGTGATGAGCGGCGACCGCGCGGTTCGCCGAGCGGCCGCCATGAAAGATGCTCCGGCACGCACGCAACTCCAAGGGGTCAGGACGCGCCGCGCGTTCTCCGCACGCGCCCGGCACCGGCGCTCAGTGAGCGCGCTGTCCGCGTCCGCGCGCGGCGACCGGCCAGCTCGACACCACGGCGTCGCCGCGCACGCCGAACACCAGATCCTGCAAGTGCACGACGATGCAGACATGGTTCGGCACGATGCGGACGCGTTCGCCCACCTGTGGCCGCCAGTTCGATCGTTCCAGGTCCAGCACGCCATGCTCCTCCGACAGTTTCGCCACGACGACGTCGGGATGATCGAGCAGCTGGCCGAACCCTTCGCCCTCGACCCCACGCACCGGCTCGCGCCCCAGCGACTTCGTGCCCGCGTCGATCACCGCCTGACCCGGCACCGCTGTCGAGACCACCGTCGCGAGCACCGTGAGGGCGCAGTCCTCCAGCGCGCAGGCGCCGATGGCGGCGGTGGTGCGGTCGTTGTACACGTAGGTGCCGGGGCGAAATTCGGTGACGCCGGGCAACTCGTGCGTGCGCCAGAGCGTGGGCGTCGACCCGCCACTCACGACGCGGGGCATCACTCCCGCGTCGCCGAAGCGCGCCAGGGCGTGCTCGAGTGCGTCGCCGAGCACGTGGAGCTTCGCGTCCTGCTCGCCGACCGGCTCGCGCACATGGCCGGGATAGAAGGCGATCCCATCGAACTCGAGGCCGCGCGCGGCCTGCACGCGACCCGCGAGCGCCACCGCATCATCGACACCTGGCACGCCGACTCGATGCATCCCGAGATCGAGCTCCACGTAGACGTACACCGTGCGCCCTGCCGCGCGCGCCGCCGCGGCGATCTCGTCGACGGCGTGCGCGGAGTCGAGCGCGACGGTCACGCGCACCCCCGGTGGTAGTGACGAGATGCGGCGGGCGCGCAGCGCACCCACTGGCGGATACGCGACGAGAATGTCGTCGCACACCGCGGACATCACCTCGGCTTCGAAGGGCGTGGCGCAGGTGAGGCCGCGCGCGCCGCGCGCGAGCTGTGCCTGGGCGACCACCGTCGCCTTGTGCGTCTTCACGTGCGGACGCAGCGCGAGGCCGTGCGTGGCGGCATACGCGCTGGCAACGTCCAGATTGCGTTCCATGCGATCGAGATCCACGAGCACCGCTGGCGTTTCCAGCGTGTCGAGCGAGCGGGAGTCGTCGCTCACCGGCTCGGCCGGCTGCAGCGGAGGCACGTGCGATGGGTCATCGGAGCAAAGTATCCGGAGGTGACGAACACGCCAGCAGCGGAGCGCGGAACAGGTACTCGTGGCGTCGTGCCGTGCGTCACACGAGGGCCGCACGGCCCGACTTTCGCGGACGGCCGACTGCGTACGCCCAACATCCCACTCCCGGCACGCCATGGATCCGGCTCGGCTGAACATCCTGATCAACCACGTCCCCATCATTCTCCTGCTGACGGGGACGTGTGCCATCATCCTCGCGATGTTTCGGGCGCGTCACGGCATCTGGATGTATGCGAGCGCATCACTCTCACTCGCCGCGATCAGCATTGTGCCCACGTATTTCGCCGGAGGCCTGGCGGCGCGCGTCCTCGGTCGACCGGTCGTCGCTTCTCCGAATGCCGTGGACACGCACCAGTTGTGGGCGCGAATCGCCGTGGTGCTGATCGTGGTGGCGGGCGTGGTCGCGGCGGTGGCGTGGCGGCGGCTGGTCCGCTATCCGCGAGAGCTCCGCATGCCGTGGTCGCTTCGCGCTGCGCTCGTCGTCACGTCGCTCGCCGCAGCCACCGTCGCCACGTCGGCCGTGCTCCTGGGCGAGTGAGTGGTGCGCCCTGTGCGCGGAGCCCGGGCTCAGGGCGCTAGCGAAGCCCGCTCTGCTCCGACGACGCGCGCAGCGGCGCGGACACCGGTTCGCCCTTCGCGGACAACACGCGCGTCATGAAGCGCTGACCTTCTCCAATGCGCTCGACCTCCACGGCGATCGAGTCCACCGCGTGATCCAGTCGCGTGAGCCGATCCACCACCTCCTGCGGTAGCGACGACACGACCGAGGCGCTCCGCCTCCAGATCCGCCGGGCGAAGGCGAGACTGATGGGCAGAACGGCAGCCACGATGAACATCCCGCTCAGCACGTACACCTCCTCGGGTGGGCCGGTACGCGCGAGGGGCGGATCCTCGACGACCGCGCCGGGGATGCCCGCCGCGCGCGCGACCTCCGCGTCGGCCTGCGCGATCTGCTTGTCGACTGACGCGATGCGTCCGTCGAGATTGGCGATCCGAGCCTCCAGGCCGGCGCGATCGGTGCCGGTCACCGTCGGCTCGGCCAGTTGCTCGGACATCTCGTTCCGCGTACGCTGCAACCCCTCGAGTTGATCGCCCAGCTCCCGACGCTGCGCCACCAGCGCGCGGTACACGGCAAGCGGGCTCTCGCCTCCGCCGACGATCACCGGCGTGCTTCCCGGCCGAATGATCGTGACGCGCGGCGCATCAGGCGCCTGGGGCGGGGGCGGGGCGTTGTCATTCTGCATGACGCTTCCAGTTCAGCGGGTCGGGCGCGTGCCGCCGAACCGCGGCACGTGTCTCACGTCATACGTTCTCCCCAGGGCAGTCGTTTCACCAGTAGCGAGACGTCCGCGGCCTGACGCTCGTCAGCCGGCGCCGCCGGCCGCGAAGGCGCGCGCGAGGAGCTGTTGCGCCTCCGACTGGATGCGCGCCAGGTGCTCGGTGCCGAGAAAGCTTTCGGCGTACAGCTTGTAGACATCCTCGGTGCCGGAGGGACGCGCGGCGAACCAACCGTTGGCGGTCGTCACCTTGAGGCCACCCAGTGGCGCGTCGAGATGGGGGGTCCGCGTCATGACGCCGGTGATCGGCTCGCCGGCAAGTGCCGTCGTCGTGACGTCGCGTGCCGAGAGCGAGGCGAGGATGGTCTTCTGCGCCCGCGAGGCCGGTGCATCGATGCGCGCGTACGCGGGATCGCCGAATGCCGCCGTGAGCGCAGCGTACTGCTCGCCGGGATCGCGACCCTTCACGGCCGTCATTTCCGCGGCGAGCAGACCCATGACGATGCCGTCCTTGTCCGTGGTCCACACGGCGCCATCGCGGCGCAGGAAGGTTGCGCCGGCGCTCTCCTCGCCCACGAATCCCAGTGTGCCGCGCGTGAGGCCGTCGACGAACCACTTGAACCCCACCGGCACTTCGACGAGCGGACGGCCGAGCCGGGTCACGACGCGATCGATCATGCTGCTGCTCACCGCCGTCTTTCCCACGCCCACGTCGGCGCGCCAGCCGGGCCGATGCGTCGCGAGGTAGTCGATGGCGACGGCGAGGTAGTGATTCGGGTTGAGCAGTCCTCGACTGCGCGTCACGATGCCGTGGCGATCATGGTCGGTGTCGCACGCCCAGGCGACATCGAACCGGGTCCGGAGCTCGATGACCTTGCGCATGGCGTACGGCGACGAGCAATCCATGCGGATGCGACCGTCCCAATCCGCCGACATGAATCGAAAGGTGGGGTCGACCATGTCGCTCATGACCTCGAGCGGAATGCGGTGCCGATCGGCGATCTCGTCCCAGTATTCGACGCCGGCGCCGCCCAGCGGATCCACGGCGAGCGTCACGCTCGCGCCGCGAATCGCGTCGAAGTCGATCACGTTGTCCAAATCCGCGACGTAGGCCGCACGATAGTCGTGCGCGTGTGTCGTGCTCGCGGCCCTGGCCCGCGCGAGCGAGACCCGCTGCACTGCCGCGAGCCGATCGTCGAGCAGCGCGTTCGCGCGATCCTGGATCCACGAGGTCGCCGCGCCGTCGGCCGGACCGCCGTGGGGCGGGTTGTACTTGAAACCGCCGTCCTCGGGCGGATTGTGCGACGGCGTGACGACGATCCCATCCGCCAGTGCACTCGTGCGCCCCGCGTTGTAGCGCAGGATCGCGTGCGACACGGCGGGCGTCGGCGTGAATCCGCGGCGTGCATCCACCATCACGTGCACGTCGTTGCCGGCCAGCACCTCGAGCGCGCTCGCGAACGCCGGCTCGCTCAGCGCGTGCGTGTCGATTCCGACGAACACGGGGCCGTCGATGGACTGGGCGCGACGATAGTCGCAGATGGCCTGCGTGGTCGCCAGGATATGCTGCTCGTTGTAGCTGCCCGCGAGCGACGACCCACGATGGCCCGACGTGCCGAAGCTCACGCGCTCGTCGCGCACCCCGGGGTCCGGACGCCGCGTGTAGTACTCGGCCACGAGTCGCGGCACGTTGGTGAGCATCGACTGCGTGGGGGGCAGGCCGGCCCGCGGATGGACGGACATGGATTCCTCGTGCGGTGGCGGTGCGAAGCGGTCGCGGTCAGCGCACCGCGTCGCAGCGCGGGCGGCGTGGATCGACGGGACAGCGAATGCGAAGATATTGCTCGAGCGTCAGCGCTGGACGCTCGGAGCGCGCAGGCAGGGGAAGACCGTGCAACGACTGGAAGTAGAGCAACGAGGCGTCGCGCCACCAGCGGGCTTCCCGCTCCTGTACCCCGAGGGCGGCCAGCACCTGCGCGTATCGCTCGGCATCGATGCGCCCCTGCACCGAGCGCCAGCGTCGCTGCATGGCTCGCACGCTGTCGACGCCCGCGTTGTATCGGTAGGCCAGCTCCTCCCACGTCGTCCGACCCGTGGCGAGTCGTTCCCGCCACTCGACCCGGTGAAACCAGAGCAGCAGCGAATCGGGCACCGACTCCCTGTTCCCATAGCGATCCCGCACCGGCTCCGCGTACTGTGCCACGGCATCGCTGCCCTCCGCCGTACGATCGAAGCCGATGCCGGTGGCGTCCGCCCGATGGTAGTACACGGGCGTCCAGTCGGGACGCCCATCCTTCACCCACGGCGCGGGGCCGTAGTGGTTCGGCGCCGCCGTCATGCTGCTCAGGCCCAGCGGCGTCATGTAGTTCACGGCCGCGTCGCGTGACTGCATCAACATCTCGCGCACCGCGACGACGACGCCGGAGTCGTTGGAGAGACTGGTGCGCACCCACTCCTCCGCCACCCGGCGGGCCGACAGCGATGGGTCCCACGCCATGCGGCCGAACGCATACCAGTTCGCCTGATTGGCGATGCCACCCGTCCAGTTGCGATCGCTGCCGATGTTGGCCACACCGGCGAGACCGGAGCGCACGCCCGGATACACCGTTCCGTCCAGCACGCGCGCGACGGTGGATCCGGCGCCGGCGCGATACGTATCCGCGCGCAGTACTTCCTCCATCAGCGGACCAAGGAAGACGACGTGCGTATCGGCGCCGAGATATTCCTTCGTCAGCTGCAGCTCGAGGAGCAGCGGCGTCCGGGGCATGGCACCGAGCAGGGGATTGAACGGCTCGCGCGGCTGGAAATCCAGCGGACCGTTCTTCACCTGGAGCATCACGTTGCGCCGGAAGGCGCCATCGAGCGGCGTGAGTTCGTCGTAGAGGTCGCGCGCGCGATCCGGCGGCGTGCGATCGCTGGCGACGTACGCGCGCCAGATGACGATGCCGCCGCGAGCGACCAGCGCGTCAGCCAGCAGGTTCGCGCCGTCGGCATGCGTGCGCCCATAGGTGTGCGGCCCCGGCTGGCCATCGGCGTTGCCCTGCACGAGAAAGCCGCCGAAGTCCGGGATGGCGGCGTACACCTCGTCCGCCTTGTGCCGCCACCACTGCCGCACGACGGGATCCAGCGGATCCGCGGTGCGGAGGCCGCCGATCTCGATCGGCGCACTGAACCGCGCCGTGAGGTACACGCGAATGCCATAGGGCCGAAAGACGCCAGCGAGTGCGGCGGCCTTCCGCAGGAACTCCGGAGCGAGCGCGCGCGCATTCGTGTTGGGTGCGGTGAGCACGACGCCGTTGATGCCGAGCGAGGCATTGGCGCGCGCGTAGTCCCGATAGCGGGGCGAGACGACCGCCGGCAGCTGGTTCCATTCCCAGATCGACGAACCCGCGTAGCCGCGATCGACCGATCGATCGAGGTTGTCCCAGTGATCGAGCATACGAAGCGGCAGACGCGGCCCACTCGCGATCTCGAGTTGCCGCAGCGACCGGTGGGTCTGGATCTCCCGCAGCAACGCGAACGCGCCGTACAGCACGCCGACGTCGCTGTTCGCCGCGACGACGATGGCCATCGTCCCGCGTACGCGCATGCGGCGGATGACGAATCCCTCGCGTCCAACGCCGCGCAGCGCCGCCGTCAGCGGCAGCGACGCGATGAGCGGCGAGCTGGCGCGCGTTCCGGCGATGACGACACCCTGGCGCAACGGTCGCGCCTCCACGATCAGCGGTCGCCCGAGCAATCCGCCCAACCCCCGCGCGAGCTCGTCGCGCGCCGCCATCAGCGTCGCCGACTCGCCTTCGACGACGAGCTGCGTGATGGCCGCCAGGTACTCGGCGCGCCGGCCCGAATCGCCCACGGCCCCGTAGCGTAGCCAGAGCTCGTAGCCGTCGTCAGCGCGAAGGGTCGACGATGCGGTTCCGAGCAGGAGGCACGCGAGAACCGCACGACGTGCCACGCGAACCAGGAGCTGAGACATGCGGGCAGTCTATGCGAGCGCACGTGCCGCCACCACCGGCGTCGGAGCGCGCGCGCACCGACCGTCGTGTTACCGCAGGACGAGTGCGGTCAGATCGTGAAAGCTCGAGACGCTCGTCTCGGCATCGGGTCGTCCGTCACGCGCGACCACGCCGGAGAAGGCGATGAACGCGTCGGTGCCGCGCGGCGCGAATACCGGGGAGCGACGAGTGCCCACGAACAGGGTCCGGCGCGATGTCGTCGCGGCACCAGATGCGCGGGTCGATACGTCGGTGTCCCCGTCGGCGCCCGACGCGCCCAGATCACAGCCGACGTAGGCACCCAGGGCGTCGAATCGCAGCCGGGGCGCGCGCAACTCGTCGGGGCTCACACCCAGTGCCGTGGCCACACCGAACAACGCCTCCGCACCCACGTCGCTCGCGAGCGACACGGCGACGCCAGCGCGCCGGTACGCCAGCACCGCCGACACGGCGCCCGGCGTGAGCGCCCCGAGGTACGCGGCGCCCAGCTCGTTCACTTCGGCGCGGCGCGGCCGTAGGTGCGCGAGCCGAGCGCGAGCATGCGTGGTCGCACTCCACCCCGCGTCGATCGCCTCGCGTTGCAGCGACGAGAGAAAGGCTGCGGACGCCGCATCACGGCGGCTCGACAACCAGGCCAGTCCGTCGATGCCGGAAATGGTCGCATCGACTTGAAGGACGACCATCTCCGGTCGGATCGTCGAGACCGACGACCGATCGGAAAAGTGCAGCCCATCGCCGGCCTGCGCCGAGAGGACGTCGCGTGCTGATTCCATCGTGGGACACTCCGGGAGGATCGACTAGTTGACTGCCTTCATGATGCACCATTCGTGCGGAATACGCAACCAATTGAGTTCAGCGGGTCACGATCTGGTCAGTTTTGGGTAGAAATGCGCGGCTCTGCGTGCGCATGCTGCAGCGTTCGCGTCTCGCCAGCGATAACCTTTAATAGAGCGAAACAGCGGTTAATCAGCCAGGTGGTCAGTTTCAGGTCCACGGCCGAGCTGACAGCTGCGGGCTGTGAGCGCTCAGACGTGAGAACTGCGGAACCACAGTTCCGCCGTCATGTCACGACCGCGCTCAGGTGCTCTGAAGTCTCCCACCGCAGCGGCCCACGATCAGTTCAGTCAACTGTCGGCTTGAAGCTGTGAGCTCGGCAGTGCCCACTCCCGACTGCAGTTGGAAGTCGTGAGACTTACCGTCCACGGCCAAGCTGACAGCTGCAAGCTGTGAGTGCTCAGACGTGAGAACTGTGGCACCGCAAAGGCGATCAGCTTCCGCGTCGATACTCCCGCAGATGCAGGCTGAGCGAGCCGACGATGGGCACCTTGCTCTTCAACTGCACCAGCGTACGGGCCGCATCGTCCGAGAAATACACCTCGGCCTGGCCCCCCTGGCCGAACAGCCCGCCCGCATTGGTGATGGTCGGTTGCACGACAATCGTCTGGAAGGTGCCGGCGGGGACCCGGACGCGTTCCGTGCGCAGCACGCGCAGGATCACGACGTGGCCGGGCTTGAAGTAGCGCGGAATCGTGTCCACGTCTCCGACGCGGAGCGGCAGCGTGCGCGCGTAGAACAGGAAACTGACGTCATCCAGCGGCTCGTCGCTCGACATGACCTCGTCCGACCCGCCGTCGGCTCGGCGAAAGGTCTTGCGTTCCGGCGAGAGCAGGTAGTCGCGAAAGCGTGTGTTCGTGAGCTCCTTCTGGTCCTGCACGAAACGGCGCGAGAACAGGCGCACCGGGTCGATCCACGACTCGAACCGGTCGTCGACTCGCGCGAACAGCACCTGCCCGGACACCTGGAGTCGCGTCCGCAGCACCGAATGGCCATCGATCTGTTCGGCGCTCATCACCTCGAGCGATCCCGTGCCGATGGAGCGGCCGGCCAGACGTACTTCGTACAATGCGCGCTCACCCGCGGCCATGCGGCCCACGCCGTCAACGGCCAGCGCCGTCACACTGTCGCGCGATGTCGACGCCTGTGCGCCGGCGCCGCTCGAGGCAATGAGCGTCGCGAACACCGTCACCATCATCCATGACGCGCACCGGCGCGCTCGCGAGCGAGTGTTCAGAATTGATGCCCCACGCTGAATTCCAGACGCGTCGCGGACGGCGAGCGTCCATGCAATCGTAACTCCACCGGTCCCACCAGCGTTCGCGTGCCGAGCGAAAGCGCGGCGCCCACGACCCGCGATCCGAGCGCGTCGCCGAAGGTGGGACCGATGTTGCCCACGTCCGCACGCGCCGTGACGAAGACGTTCGTGACCGCCTCCCACTGCAGCGACGCGCCGCCCATCGCGACCGCGAACCCTTGCCGCTCCTGCACGCGCAGTCCTGCGAAGGGCACCTGCGACTCCGCGAGCACGGCGGATGGAGTGAGACTGCCGAGATAGAAGCGATAGTGCAATGGGAGGGTTTCGTCGCGCGACGCCGCACCGGCCGTGAGCCGTGCCCCCAACGCGAGGCGGGCGGTGAGCGGTACGACGCCGCTTCCGGTCACGAACCAGCGCGTGAACTCTCCCGCGCCCGTCCCTCGTTCGTAGCGTGAGCGCAGCGCGGTCCCGCGCGTGGGAAAGGCGGGCCGGTTCAGGTCGTCCCACCACATCAGCGCTGCGGCGGTCGCGTATGTGCGATGCGAGCTCGAATCCAGGGCCGCGATCTCCGATGTCCCTCGCGCGTCTTCTCCCTTCACGTGCACGCCCACGCCTCCTGTGCGCCCCGCGACGCCGAGCGTCACGCCGGCACTGGCCACGCGCAGCGTCGCTTCTGCTGCACGACGGCGGCCCTCGAAGAGGTCCACCGGCGTACTGACGAACGACACCCCCGTGCCCACCACCCACTTGGAGCCGAGGGTGCGACGTCGCGTCATGTCGAGCGCAACACGGGTCTGTTCTCCGAGCCGCAGCGAGAGTCTCCCGGTGGACGCGAAGCCCAGCAGGTGCTGGATCCTTGCGTCGAAGAGCAGCGCGGCGTTGTAGCGATCGTCGTAGCGGAAGCCGAAGCCCACGCGGTCCGCGTCGTCGGCCGGGGCCGAGACGAGCAGCTCGGCGCCCGAGTCCACCGCGGCAAGCGAGTACGTGACCGTTTCGAACAGCCCGCTGGCGTAGGTCTCCTCGAGCGCGGCCGACAGGCGCGCCGGATCGGTGGTCGTGCGGGATCTCGTGGCGACGATGGAGCGAACGAAGGCCTGCGCATCGGATGACGCGGCGGTGATTCGGGTCGCCACGATGGGACGCGCGGACACCCGGCGTACCGAGTCGATGCCGGCCGGTCGGCGCGCCGGTCCACCCGTGGACGCCACGAGCGCCAGCAGCCGATCGGACACCAGCCCGGTGGCGGCGTCACCGCGCGCGATCCACTCGGCAGCGCGATCGAACGACATGCCTTCCAGCCCGGCGATCGACGGCCGGATGAGCACATCGCACAACAGCCGCTGCTCGGCCGTGGACTGGCTGCCGCGATAGCTGACCGCCTGGGTGAGCACGTCGATCATCGAGCGCAGATGCGCCGCCTCGAGCAGCGGCTCGCTCACGTCACTGCAGATGACGAACTCCGCACCCAGGGCGCGCACATCCTGCGCGGGAAGATTTCTCGAGAGGCCGCCGTCGAGGAGTACGCGTCCATCGAGTGTGGCCGGCGCGAAGATGCTCGGCAACGACATGCTCGCTCGCATGACGCCGGCGAGCGAACCCGAATCGAGCACGATGGGCGCCCCGGTTGCGATGTCGGTGGCCACGGCGGTGAATGGAATCGGCAACTTCCTGAAGTCGCGCTCCGTCTGCACGGGCCACGTGAGGCGCGCGAAGAGCTCGGAGAGATTCTGGCCGGCAACGACTCCCGATGGGAGGCGGATGCGACCGCCCCGCATGGGCAGCGTGAGGAGCGTACCGGAGCCGGCCACCTGATCGAGCGGATCGCGGACACCACGCGGGGGCGCGTCGATCAGGAGCGCCGTCCAGTCGATGGAGAGCGCGATGCCCTCCAGATCCGTAGCGGAGTAGCCCACGGCGTACAGGCCGCCCACGAGACTGCCCATGCTCGTTCCCGCAATGGCATCGATCCGGACTCCAGCGCGTTCCAGCGCGCGAAGGACGCCCACGTGCGCGAGCCCTCGGGCACTGCCGCCACTCAGCGCCAGGCCGACGCGAGGGCCGGGATGACCAGTTGCCTCCCCACCGGACCCGTGCTGCTCGCGCTGCGCGGCACTGGGCGTCGCGCGCGAGGCGATCATCACCACGACCAGCAGCGCGCGACGGCACGCGCCGATGAAACGACGGGATATGAGGGGCGAGGAGTGCGGCACACTTCAACGACGACCGATGACGGCGGGTGCCACTGTGGCGTGGACGCAACACATCGTGCGCGACCGCGCGACACGGAGGCCGGATGCCGTCGCCAAATGCTGCCGCAGACCGGGCTTACGAGGGCCGCGCGCCGCGCCTGACTGGTACTCGAATTGCCGCGAAAATCATTCGAGAACCTCGGCCTTGCGGTCTCCGGTCCGGTCGCCCTCCCCTGCTGCAGCGGCTCCGGCCCTCGCGCCTTCACCCCAGTACCCCTCCCGACGATGGGCTCCCCAGACGATTTCGGCATCGGACTCGATTCTGCCCGCAGCGCCATGAGCCGAGGCGACCGAATCGAGGCCGAGCGGCTATTGCGCGACGCGATTGCCTTCGCCGAGAGCGGCACGGCCGGGGAGTTCGCGTTGCCCGCCGCGCTCCTGGAGCTGGCGGCACTCCGCCTCGACCTGAGTGACGCGCGCGAAGCCGAGGCGCTCTTCGAGCGCGCGCGCACGGCGCTCGAGTCGATGGCCGTGACGGACGACGCGATGCTCTTCGTGGCGCTGTCCGGGCTGGCGGGCGTGTTGTCATCGCGCGGCGATACGCTGCAGGCGCAGCAGGTGCTCGCGCGGGCACTCCACGTCGCCGACCGATTCATGACGGGCGACGATCCCGAGGTCGTACGCCTGCTCGGTGACCTGTCGCGTCTGTCGCTGAAGCACGGCGCGTACGCGGCGGCCGAACCGCTGCTCGTGCGGCTGCACGACGTGAAGCGTCGCAGCAAGGGAGAGGATCATCCGGAAGCGGCCACCGTGCTCGCCAGCCTGGCCACCGTGCGACAGGCGCTCGGCCGCCACGACGAGGCCGAGTCGATGTGGCGTCGCGTGCTCGACGTGCGCGAGCGCACGCTGGCGCCGAATCACTTCGCGACGGCGACCACTCTGCAGCACCTCGCCGAATCCTGCGCTGCGCGCGGCAAGCTGAGCGAGGCGTTGCAGCTCCTGCGGCGCGCAACCACGATGCGCGAACTGACGATGGGGTCGCACCATCCCAGCGTGCGCATCGCACGCGACCGCATCGCCGACCTGGAACTGCAGGCATCCGACGACGCACCCGACGTCGCCATCGAACCGGCACCGCGGCGTCCGATGCTCCCGGCGCGCGCGGACGTGAGCGAGACTCCGGCGTTCCTGATGACGCGCGCCGAAGCCATCGAGACGCAGCCGCGCCCACCGCAGGCGTTCGTGCTCCCGGGCTCCAGTGGCTTGCTTGCGCTTCAGGAGCAGTCCGCCACCCGGCTCGCAACGAGCCCGGTGTTGCCGGCGCTGGAGGCGCTGCTCGCCGAGCAGGAGTTCGAGGAGGCGGAGCGTGCCGCGAGCATGTCCGAGCGCGCGCGCGTCGCGTTCGCGAGCACGGCCGCCACCTTTCACCGGCAGCGGCTTCCCGTCGCCGTTGCGAGTGGCGTGGCCGCGGTCCTGTTGATCGGGCTCGTCGTCACACGGTCGCGCGCGTCGAGCGACGTCGGAACACCCGACTTCGCAATGGCGTCCTCGCGACCGGCGTCGACGCCCGCGCTGCCGACGCCGTCGCCCATCGTCACGTCGAGCAACGCGTCGTTGCCGGCGGCGGTGGCTGCAGGCACGTCGTCCTTGACGACCGGGACGTCTCGCACCGCGACCCCGGCGGTCGCCCCCAGGAGTACCGTGCGCCCACTGGCGGGGCCCACCGCCTCCGAGGCGCCCGAGCGTGCCGACGCGAAGTCCATCACGACGCCGACGTTCTCGCGGCAGATGTTCAGTCGCATCGACTCGCTCGCGCGCTCCGTGAAGGCGCCGGCGATCGCGGTGGAAGAGGGATTCCCCGTGAAGCTCGCGGCGGATCTCCCCGCGACGTTTCTCGGCGCCGCGACTGCGTCCGATGCGAGCAGCGACATCGTGCGCGCGCAGTTGATCAGTCGGCCGACGCAGCCACGGTTCCCGGAGAGCCTGCGAGGCCGCAAGGTGGAGGGTGATGTCGCGGTCCGTTTCGTCGTCGACACCATGGGCCGTCCGGACCTTTCGACGGTGACCGTCGTGCGCACACCGCACGAGCTCATGACGGACGCGGTGCGCCTCGTCCTGCCCTCGATGCGCTTCGCCCCGGCTCGCTCGAGCGGCGCGCGTGGGCGCGCCGAGCGTGACGAAGTCGAGGTGTCGTTCCAGTTCCGTCTGGGCGCGAAGTAGTCGTCGTGGTCGGTGGCGCGGAGGCGCACGTCGTGACGTAGCTCACCAACGTCATGACGTCGCCGGCGCGTCGTGGCGCTGCAAGCGCGTGAGTCGTCATGGTGTGTCGATCGACGACGACTCTCAGTGCCACGCTCGAGGAGCAGATGCGCGCGTTCCAGATGCTGTTCACGATCATCGGCGTCGCGAACCTCGCGGCGCCTGCCGCGGTGCTCCGCGCGCAGTCCTCTCCTTCACCAGCCGCTCCGCCCCCCGTGTCGCCGACCATCGCGCCAATCGCGGCGCGCCAGGTCCAGATCGGCGACAGCGTGCGCATCCCCGTCGTCATCAACGACCTGCCCGTGGGCACGGTGGTCGACCTGCAGCTCGACCGACTGCCCGCCACGGCCAGGCTCGAGAGCGGTGTCATTCGCTGGCGTCCGGTGCGGGCCGACGCGAACGCCACGTACACGATCGGCATTCGCGCACTGGTGCACGGCAATGAGGTGGCGCGCGGATCGGCCGACATCACCGTGGCCGACGCGCATCGTTCACCGGTGATTCGGCAACCGTCCGACCGCGTGATCCCACCCGGCGACACGCTCGTCCTGCTCGTCGAGGCAACCGACCCCGACGGCGATGCGCTGTCCGTCGCGGCGACCAACCTGACCGATCCATCCCTTCCGCCGCGGTACGACCGGCAGGCGGGCACGCTCGTCTGGTATGCGCCGCGCGGCACGGTGAACCGCGTGAACCAGTGGCGCATCACGGTGAGCGACGGCGACGGCGGCACGGCATCGACCGAGGTGCACGTGTCCGTGCGGGCGCAGAACGTGGCGCCCGTGTGCGCGCCGCTTCGGACCTACAAGCGCGACGAAGGCCAGACGGTCGACATCGCACTCGATGCCGACGACGCGAATGGCGACTCCCTCACGTACCATCCGTTCGCCACGCTGCCCAATGGAGCGTTGCGAGGCGCGACGTATCAGTGGAACATCCCGTACGGATTCGTCTCCCCAGCACGGCAGGACAGCACCGTCCGCTTCGAGTGGAAGGCGAGCGATCCGGCGGCCACGAGCACGAGCACCAACTGCTTCGCGCTCGTGACGGTGTTCCGGTCCATCGCCGACGAACCGTTTCGTGTGAAACAGCAGGCGCACCGTCAGTTGCTCACCGACGTGCGAGCGCAGATCGCCAACGCCACGGTGCGCGAGCGCGCGACACGTGACTCGCTCGGTTCCGCGTCGAACAAGCGGCGGATGGTCAAGCGGGCATCGCTCGTGAGCGCGCTCATCGGCGGCCTGCTGCAGATCGCCAAGTCCGAGGATACCCGCCGGATCGCCGCCGGCATCTCGGCGACGTTCACCGTGGGACTCGGCGGCTGGGAAGCCACACTCGACGACAGCGATCCGTTGTCGAAGCGCGCCGAGGCGATCGCGCAGGAGCGCGCGCAACTCCAGCGCGCCCTCAACCGATTCGTCAGGCGCTATGGAGAGACGGTCAGCAAGGAAGCGCTCCTGGGATCGAGCTACGAATCGGATCACCAGGAGCTGTTCGACATGCTGACCGGTCCGGGTCGGCTGAGCGCCCGCGCGTTAGAACTTCGCCCAGCCGTCGTAGTAGGGATCGATGATCTGCTTCGCCACGGCACCGGACATGACCAGGATCTGGTGCCGGAAGTTCGCCGACGCGCCGGGCTGTAGCTTCAGGTTGAGCTCCTCTCGTCCGTTGCTCATCACCTTCTGACCGAGCGGATTCGCGGCGACGAGTCCGTAGCCTCGCGCCTGCCAGTACGACGGATAGCCCGGATTGCGGGGATGGTCGAACATCGCGATACGCACGGGTTCTCCCCTGATGCTTCCCGAGAGCGTGGTCCAGCGAGCGCGTGTGCCCCCCACCGCCTCACCCTCCTTGCCTTCCGACGTCAGATACCGGCCCGTCACGCCCGCAGTGTCGACCACGGCGAGTGTCATCGGACGTCCATTCGCATCGGTGAGCCGCTCCGGTGCCGAGGATGGCTGCTCGAGCTGTCGCGCGACTCGCATGCCGATCACGCCATCCTGATGGTCCGCGAACGCCACGGCCCGGTCGAGCGCGGTGAGCGTCGTGATGCGGTCGATGGAGCGAAGTTCGTCCTTCGCGCGGAAGATGAACGTCACGTCCTCGATCAGCAGCGGCCTACCGCTGGCATCGAGCCACTCCGTCGTGACGGAGAGCGATCCTTCGCCGGGTCCACTCGTCGCGCTGCGCACCGACTTGTGTTGAATCGTCCCCATTCTCGTGGCGTCCGCGGTGCCACTCATGGCGGAATTGCTCGAGAAATCCACGCCGTTCACGTCGCCGTAGTTGAGCCACAGTCCCACCTGATTCGGATGGTCGATTCGCTCGCCGGCCCGCGGCTCGAGCGGATAGCCGCGCGTGACAGGCGTGCCCGACGCCGTGCGGATCGGGAAGAGGGTCGGCCCCTTGAGCGAGGTGGGCCAGATGTAGGCGGTGAACGGGTTTCCGCCCACGAGCACGTCGACGCGCCGGTCGCCCGGCCGCGGAATGACCTGCACGAAGTTCGCTTCGCTGGAGGGCAGTACGCTGCCCATGCCGGCGCGCGCGGCCGTGCCGGGATTCGACGTTGCGGTGCTGCACGCGGCCGCGAGCGAGAGGGCGGCGAGCGTGGAACGGTGCATGGTGAGCAGGGAGCGGCGCATCTCGGAATTGGGCTGAAGGAAGTGTCGCGTCGGAGCCACGTGGGCGCGCCGAACGACGGCGTGGCAGCATGTGGCGAGTCGGTCACGGCGTCTGTCCCGCCGAGAAACGCAACCTTCTTGCCCGAACGGCGAAGTGCCTCCTGCTCAACGGCTGGGGCTGGTAGCTCGGCCGCGCGGTGACTCGAGCCCGGCAAGCACGCCTCGCAGGTGCGCGAACGACTGCTTCATGCCCGGCAGCGGATCGTCGGCGTCGATCTCGTATTCGAGATTCGCGTAGCCCTGGTAGCCGATGGCGCCGAGCGCCCGAAGGATTTCCGCCACAGGCATGGCGCCCTCTCCGACGATGCACTGACTCTCCTTGACGGTGAGATCGCGAAGATCCTTCAGATGCACGTCGTGGAGACGCGGTCCCGCGTCGAGGACCGACTGCACGACATCGGTGCCGGTCCGCGCGGTATGTCCGACGTCGATGCAGAGGCCCATTCGCGGATCCATGTGCCGCACCGCCTTGAGGACATCGTAGGGGGACGGGAAATGCTCATCCTCTGGTCCGTGGTTGTGAATCGCGACCTTGATGTCGTACGCCCGCGCAAACTTCTCGACACGCGGCAGGATGGACGGCGACCCGGTGCAAACGATGGTGGGCATGCCCGCCGCCTTCGCGTATTCAAAGTATCGACGCACGTCCGCGTCGCGATCCTCCGCGAAGGTGATCGTCCCCCCGCCCACGATCTGGAATCCGGCCGCTTCAACTTCGCGGCGCCGCGCCGCGAGCGTGTCCGTGGACCATTCGTACGGCAGGTGCACCGACTTGAAGTTCACGTACGGGGTGCGCAGCGCCTTGATCATCGCGAGCGCGGCATCCGGCGCGAACATGCGGAGCGAGTAACTGGCGACGCCGAGCCTGACGTGCACGCGGCCCGCTGCGGGCCTCCGGATGACGCGAGCTCGGTCGCCTGACGAAACGTTGTCCGCACGCGCGACCTGGACGGCCCCGAGCGCGGCACCCACGGCACCGGCGGCGGCCGCAAGAAAGGTGCGGCGTGGCACGAGAGGCTCACTCATGCGATCTCCTCGAGAGGAACCGCGCTCGTCGCGACACGCGATTGGCGCAGCGGGGCCGACGGCCGCGACACGGGACGATGACGTCGCTCGTCTCTTGCGACGCGCCGCGCGCGATCGTACTTCGACTGCACCTCAACGATGCAGTCCACGTCGTGCACCTGCCAGAGCCCATGCGCGAATCCTCGCAGTCCATCGCTCGTCGCGAAGCGATACGCCGCGCTGCACTCCTGCTGGGCGGCGCGATTTCCGCGCCGACCCTGGCGGCCGTGCTGGCCGGGTGTGCCGCGCCGTCCTCCGACGGCGAGCGCTGGTCACCGCGCGCCCTCACGGGCGCGCAGGTGGACCTCGTGGCCGCGATCGCCGAGCAGATCATTCCGCGGACGGACACGCCGGGCGCGCGGGACGTGGGCGTGCATCGATTCATCGACACCATGCTGGCCGAGTACTCCTCGACGGAGGAACGCTCGGCCTTCCTCGCGGGCATCGCGACGGTGGAGTCGAGCGCGATGCGCGCGAGCGGTCGATCGTTCGTCCAGCTGTCCTCCTCAGGGCAGCGAGACATTCTCACGCCATTCGACGCGGACGCCTATGCCGGTGCCGCGCGACCTTCATTCTTCCGCACGATGAAGGAGCTCACGCTGCTCGGGTATTACACGTCCGAGGCCGGCGCGACGCGCGAGCTGAAGTACGCGCGGGTGCCCGGGCGATTTGACGGATGCGTGCCCTTCGCGACCGTGGGGCGCGCGTGGTCGGTCTGATCATGTTGTGCTCGCGTGCGAGCGACCGAACATGACGCCGCAGCGCGAAGAGCCGTACGATGCGATCGTCGTCGGATCGGGCATCACCGGTGGGTGGGCCGCGAAGGAGCTTACCGAGCACGGCCTGCGAACGCTCGTCATCGAACGGGGTCGGCACGTCGAGCATGGAAAGGACTACGTGTCGGAGTGGCTTCAACCGTGGGAGCTGCCGCACCGCGGACGAGGCGATCCGGCGCTGTACGCTCGCGACTATCCCATCCAGAGCAGGAATTACGCGTTTGGCGAGGCGACGAAACACTTTTTCGTCAACGACCGCGAGCATCCATACGCCGTGGATGACGACAAGCCGTTTCGCTGGATTCGCGGCTATCAGCTCGGCGGGCGCTCGCTGATCTGGGGCCGTGCGTGCTGGCGGTGGAGCGATCTCGACTTCGAGGCGAATGCCCGTGATGGCCATGGCGTCGACTGGCCGATTCGGTACCGCGATCTCGAGCCGTGGTACACGCACGTGGAGCGATTCATCGGGGTCGCAGGCGAGCGACGAGGGTTCCCGCACCTTCCCGATGGCGACCTGCTTCCGCCGTGGGAACTGAACTGCGCCGAACTCGCGATGCAGCGCGGCATCGAGAAGGCCTATCCGGATCGATTCATGACGGTGACGCGGGTGGCGAACCTCACGCGCGCACTCAATGGCCGCCAGGCCTGTCAGGCGCGCGACCAATGCGCGAGGGGGTGCAGCTACGGTGCGTATTTCAGCTCCCTGAGCTCGACGCTCCCCGCGGCGCAACGGACGGGCAAGCTCACCATCGTCACCGATGCCATCGTCGACCGCGTGCTGTACGACGATCGGCGGGATCGCGCGTCGGGTGTGCGCGTCATCGACGCGCATACGGGGGCCGAACGCGAGTACCATGCGCGGCTGATCTTCCTGAATGCGTCCACGTTCGGCACCGCGCAGATCCTGCTCAACTCCACGAGCGCACGTTTCCCCACCGGGCTCGCGAATTCCAGCGGCGAAGTGGGGCACAACGTGATGGATCATCTGTCCAAGGCGGGCGCACGGGCCACGATGCCGGGGCTCGACGACCAGTACGTGTACGGCCGGCGTCCGACAGGCACCTACATCCCGCGCTTCCGGAATCTCGGTGCCAAGGGCGACCGGGTGGATTTCCTGCGCGGGTACGGCATCCAGGCGGGCGCGAGCCGTTCGTCCTGGCAGCGAGGCGGTCGGGAGCCGGGCTTCGGCGCCGCGCTCAAGGAGGAGCTCCGCGAGCCCGGGCCATGGCAGGTGTCGATGCAGGGGTACATCGAGTGCCTGCCCCGGCACGAGAATCACGCCGACCTGGACCCCGAGCGACGGGACCGGTGGGGCATCCCCATCCTGCGCCTGCACTGTGGCTGGAGCGAGAACGAGCGGGCGGCGCGTCGCGACCTCAAGCAGCAGTCCGTCGAGATGCTCGAGGCAGCGGGCTGCACGGATGTGCAGACGTGGGACGACGACGCGCCGCCGGGTTTCAGCGTGCACGAGATGGGCACGGCGCGCATGGGACGAGATGCGGCGACGTCCGTGCTCAACTCGCACAACCAGGCGCACGACGTGAAGAACCTGTTCATCACCGACGGCGCGTGCATGACGAGCAGCTCATGCGTGAATCCGTCGGAGACCTACATGGCGCTCACGGCGCGTGCGGTGGACCACGCCGTGCGCGAACTGAACCGCCGCAATCTGTAGGTTGCCGGGGCGACCGACGCGTCGGTCGCTCCCGGCTGTGTCGAGCGTCACCGCCTACGGTACGACGGCGCGCAACGTCGGGTACGTAATGCCGAGCTGCTCGAGATACGAGCCGTACTTCGTGGAATCGTAGTAGTACTTCCGCATCTCGGGACGGTACTTCTCCATGATCGCGGCATTGAGCCAGATGGGAGGCTGGTCGGTGGGCGCGAAGAACGACCGGTACTTGGCGGTCTTCGTCTGGACGGTGTTGAAGTAGTCCCATGCGTCCGTGACGACCTGCGGAGTGAGCAGGATGTCGAGCATTGTCATCGCCTGCACCTTCGCGCCGGCCACGACACCCTTGTGGGCGATGGGCGTCGCCATCGCGATCGCATTCGCCCAGTTGTGGCCCGGCAGTCCCGGAATGTTGGACGGATAGGTGAGGGTGATCGTCGGGACGTTCCAGCTCACGTCGCCGATATCGTCGGAGCCACCACCCATTCGCGTCGCCTCGTTCACCGGACCCCCGAGGCGACCGGGCTTCACGTTGAGCCCGCTGTCGGCGACGGCGAGCTCACGCTGCAGTCCGTGGGCCAGCGCCTGATCCTTCGCGTCCCACGCGGGCGTGCCCACCTTCTCGATGTTCCGGTACATCGCTTCGGCGATCGGGCGCGAGAAGTGTCCGCTCCACCCCGAGCCCACCATCATCACCGTATCCACCTTGGTCCCCGTCATCAGCGCCGCACCCTGCGCCATCTTCTTCGCATCCTCGAACATGGGCAGCGTCTTCGCGTAGTCCCGTTCGCGGAAGTAGAACCAGATGCTCGCCGTGCTCGGCACGACGTTCGGCTGGTCACCTCCGTCCGGAATCACGTAGTGGGAGCGCGACGGCAACTCGAGATGCTCGCGATGGTACTCCCATCCGTTCGCCATCAGCATCACGGCATCGAGGGCGCTCTTGCCGCGCCATGGCGCACCCGCGGCATGCGCACTGGAGCCCCTGAACTTGAAGATGGCCGAGATGAGCGCGTTGCTGCTCGACTGTCCCCAGGACACGCCGAGTGTACTGCTCACGTGGGTGAACAGCGTGACGTCGACGTCCTTGAAGACGCCGGCGCGGACGAGAAACGCCTTGCCCGCCATCTGCTCCTCGGCGATGCCCGGCCAGAGCACGAGCGTGCCGGGAATCTTGTCGCGCTCCATGATTCGCTTCACCACGATCGCGGCCGCGATGTTGAGGGGCATGCCGGAGTTGTGTCCCTCGCCGTGCCCCGGTGCGCCTGCGATGAGCGGGTCGAAATAACCGACGCCGGGCTTGTTCGACGCCTGCGGGATGTCGTCGATGTCACTCCCGAGCGAGATGACCGGCTTCCCCGAGCCCCACCGGGCGACGAAGGCGGTGGGAATACCGGCCACGCCGCGCTGCACGGTGAAGCCGTTGTCCTCGAGCAGCTTCGTGAGGTAACGCGATGTCTCCACCTCCTGGAAGCCGAGCTCCGCGAAGGAGAACACCTGATCGACCATGACCTGGATCATCTTCGCCTTCGCGTCGATGTCGCGCGACGCCTCCGCCTTCAGCGTCTCGAGCCGAGGTGTGGCTGTGTACCGATACTTGATGGAGTCGGCGAAGTTGACGTCGGTGCGCTGCGCGGTGGCGCGCGCGGGAACGGCGATCGCGAGCGCGCACGCCGCGACGCGGGTGATTCGACGAACAGCGACAGAGAGCATGCAACCGGCTCCAGTGAGGGTGACGCCCAAGGTACGGCGTCCGCTCAGTGGATGTCGAGGAGCGTTGCCGCGATCTCGTCCACCCGATCGCAGAGCGCGCCAAGCGTGGCCACGAGCGGAGCGCCGCGCGCCGGACCGGCACTAGCGAACGCCAGCTCGAATTGTGGCCGCAGGAAGAGGTCGAGCTTGGGGTCGGGGCCGGCGACGCGTGCGGAGATGGACGCGATCACCTGTCCATGCGTGAACGCCCCGCCATCGACGCGCAGGGCACCGGTGACGTCGACATGCCGGCTCGTGTTCACGCCGATCGCCGCGTCGGCGCCGATCGACCCCGCAGCGAGAGACGGGACGCCGGCTCCCTCCAGTTCGCGCAGGAGCCAGAGCGGATCATTCCGGAAGCCGCCGAGCCGATGGTATGGCTGAAGCGCTTCGATCGTCGCTTGCGCCTCCGGCGTCATCGTCGCCAGGGCGCGACGACTCCGTTGAGCGAACTCCGGCAGCGAGTCGTGGATCGGAAAACGCATCGGCTTGGCCGACGGTGAGGGCGGCTGGCCGCGCGAGGCGAGTGTGTCGGCGATGGCATCGAGCGCGCCGCGCAGCCGATGCACCACACGGGCGGCGTGCTCGGAGATCGACGGCGGGATACCCTGCACCACGTCGATGCGCACCGAGTACAGCCCGCCGCGCGGGTCGTACCCGTGCACGACGCGATACGGCGTATCGTCGAGATATTCCTGCTGCGCGTGCGCGACGCGCGCCAGATCCTGGCGCGCGTCGCTGAACAGCAGCCGGTGCTTCATCGCGGCGG
>JANLTI010000147.1:0-14011 GCA_031362845.1 Gemmatimonadaceae bacterium
CCTCGCTTTTGGGCCTGCCGACCATTCGCTATTCCCACGAGTACACTTTCCCGCCCAGCGTGAACGTCTGCATCTTCTCCGTGGCTTTGGGCACGCGACTCGGGCTCGGCAAGGTCCAGCTCTACGATCTTGGCATGGCCGCGTTGTTTCACGACATCGGCAAGTCCCGCGTGCCCGCTGAGGTCATCAACAAGCCGGGCGGCTTGAGCGACGACGAATGGCGCATGATCGCCGCGCATCCGTGGCTGGGTGCACTGGCGCTGTTCCAGACACGCGGCTCACAGGACCTGCCGTACCGCGCGATGGTGGTGGCGCACGAGCATCACATGAAGCTGGACCTGACGGGATACCCGCGTCCGATCCGGCCGCGAACCATGAGCATGTTCAGCAAGATCGTGGCGGTCGCGGACTCGTTCGACGCGGCGACCTCGCGGCGCTCGTATCAGACGACGCCGATCTCGCCCGCGCAGGTCATGCAGGAAATGCGGGACAACGCGCGACGTGGCATGGACCCCGTCGTCGTGAAGGCGTTCATCAACCTGACCGGCATCTATCCTGTCGGCACCCTGGTCGTGCTCGACACGTTCGAGCTGGGAATCGTGCATGCGGTCAACGCGATTCCCGAAATGCTGTCGCGGCCAGTCGTGCGCGTGATCAGTGACGACCGTGGCAACCTGGTGCACCCCGGCACCCTGGAGGACCTGGCCGATCAGAGCGCCGACGGCGTGTATCTTCGCACCATCATCAAGACGGACAACCCGGAACGATATGGAATCACGGTCGGCGATTATTTCCTCTGACGCGATCGCGCTGCGCTTCGCGCGACTGAAGGAAGAGGGGCGTCGAGCCTTTGTTCCCTACGTAACCGCCGGACATCCCGATCGCGGGCGCAGCATTGCGCTGCTCCAGGGGCTCGAATCGGCTGGCGCCGACATCGTGGAGGTCGGCGTTCCGTTTTCCGATCCACTCGCGGACGGCGCGGTGATCCAGGCCAGTTCGCAGGCGGCGCTCGACCAGGGGATTCGCCTGGATCAGGTCCTCGACATCATCGCCGAGGCTCGACTTTCCGTTCCAGTGGTGCTCTTCAGCTACCTCAATCCGCTGCTGCGAGGCGGAGACGACGCGCTCCGGCGCGCAGCCGACGCCGGTGCGAGCGGCGTGCTCGTGACCGATTTGCCATTGGGCGCCGATCCCACGCTGGAGTCCTGGTTCGCGAACAGCCCCCTGGATTTCATCCGGCTCGTGGCGCCGACGACGCCAGCCGCGCGCATGTCCGAGATTGCCCGCACCGGAAGTGGTTTCGTCTACCTGATCAGCCGGCGCGGCGTGACCGGCGAGCGGAGCGATGTGCCGGCGGATCTCCCGGCAACAGCGGCGCGGCTGCGCGCCGCCACGTCACTGCCGTTGTGCATCGGTTTCGGCATCGCGCGGCCCGAGCAGGCGCGCGCCGTGGCCGCGTTGGCCGACGGCGTCATCGTCGGGAGTGCGATCGTGCGCGCCGCCGGCGAGAGTGTGGCGTCTGCGCTCGCACTGGCGGTGTCGCTGCGGCGCGCCATCGACGAGGCCTGATGCGCACGTTCCTGGCGATGTACGCGCGCGGCATGGGGGTGCTCGGGTTCGCCCTGCTCACCGCCGCGCTCGTCGCCGACCGGGGATGGACCTCGCAGTACGTCGGCATCGCCGTCCTGCTGACGTTCGTCGCTGCATTACGGGTTCAACAGATCCCGCTCACGAAGTACGGCGCGCT
This sequence comes from Gemmatimonadaceae bacterium, assembly GCA_031362845.1. Lineage (GTDB taxonomy): Bacteria > Gemmatimonadota > Gemmatimonadetes > Gemmatimonadales > Gemmatimonadaceae > AG11. The sequence goes on from JANLTI010000147.1 coordinate 1,748, forward strand.
CAACATGCTCGCCATCCCCGCGCTCGCCGGTTCGCTCATCATTGGCGCGCCCGGCACTGCGATCGCCATCTGGGTGGGCATCGTGATCGCCGATGGCGTGCTGCTCCGGAAGGGCATTCAGGTCGCGTGCATCAATGCGGGTCGCGAGGTCGTCGCGCTGATCGCCGCCTACGGCGTGTACGCGTGGGGTGTCGTCACGCTGAGCGGTGACCAGTCGGAGCTGAGTACGGAGACGCTCCCGGCGCTTGCCGTGTTCTTCCTGGCGTACTTCCTCCTCAGCCGCCTGCTGCTCTACTTCACGCTCCTGCTTCGCGACAAGCTCGTGGATGAAGAGAAGTCGCTCATGCTCCGGTACGAGGTGATCGCGTTCGGCGCGGGCGTCATCGCCGTCGCGGTCATTCTGCTCACGGTCGCGAACATCCGGCCGCTGGGCTGGGCCGTCGTCGGTGTCGGCCTCGTGGGTGCAGGGCTGCTCGTGAAGCGCATTCTCGAGGAGTCCATCGGCGCCGAGGAGCTGAACAAGCTGCTCTCGATGGAGCAGATCGTCTCATCCGACGTGGACATCGCGGATGCGTTCCGACGGATCCAGCTGCTGGCGCACCGCCTCGTGGACTGGCAGCAGTTCCGGATCGCTCGACTCGAGAGTGGCGCACTGCGCACGATCTGGCACGGGGACGAAGGATTTCTCGCCGAACCGCGAGCACCGTCCGATGCGCTCGATCGGCTCCGAGAGGAGGCCCTCCGCACCAACGAGGCCGTCGTGGTGCTCGACGCGCTCACGGACGGGCGAATCGACGCGAGCGCGTCGGCCATGCGAAGCCTGATCGTGATGCCGCTGCGATTCGGAGAGCGGACCGTGGGCATGCTCGAGCTGGAGCATCACAAGCCGAATGCGTACCCGGACAAGGAGGTCGCGCTCATTCGGCGATTCGCCAATCAGCTGGCGACCACGCTGCATATCCACGATCTGCGGAGACCGCTGCTCGAGGCCATGATGCGGGTGAGCACGCAACTGGAGACGCTCACCGGCTCCGCGCGCGCGCTTCGCGGCGGGGGCGAATCGGTGGCCCGTACCATCGGCGACATCACGCGCGCGATCGCGGAAGAGGGCGAGCAGGTGGACCGCTCGCTCGAGGTGACGCAGTCGCTCCACGCCGCGACGCAGGACGTGGTGCGGGACGGCAGCGCGGCTGCCGCGCAGAGCCAGCGGGCCACGGAGATCGCCTCGGAGCACCGACACACCATCGCGACGGCGATCGAGCGACTGGTGGGTGCAAAGACATTCGTCGGGGAGAGCGCGCAGCAGATCCAGGCGCTCGGCCATACCGTGCAGCGTATCACCGAGTTCATCGCCGTGATTCGGGAGCTGGCTGACCAGACGAACCTGCTCGCGCTCAACGCCGCGATCGAGGCGGCGCGGGCGGGCGAGCACGGCATGGGCTTCGCCGTCGTCGCCGACGAGGTGCGCAAGCTCGCCGTGCAGAGTGCCCGCGCGTCCGACGACGCGGGTGACATCGTGGGCGCATTCGAGGAGCAGATGCGCCGCGTCGCGTTTCAGATGTCGCGCGGCGAGACGATCGTGGAGGATGTCGAGATGCTCTCCGAGCAGGCGCGCCACGCGCTCGACCTGATCGTGGATGCCACGGCGAGCGCGGCGACCGGCGCGCAGCGCATCGCGCTCACGTCGCGCGAGCAGGAGATCGCGTTCGCCGGACTCAGCGACCGCGTCCGGCGCATCGCGACCATCACGAGCCGGAATCGCGAAGGGGCAGAGCAGGTCACGCGCAGCGCCAGGGATCAGGCGGCGGCGCTCCGCGAGCTGGAGGGCGCCACGCACGAACTGCGCGGCGTCGCCACGTACCTGAACGAGCTCACGCGACGCATCACGAGCGTTTCGTGACCAGCGGCGCGGACCCCCGCCGTCGGCTCGAGGTGAAGCTCACGGGCATGCGGTTCCATGTGCGCGCCGGCGTGCTGGCGCACGAGCGCGAGATATCCCAGCCGATCGAGATCGACGTCGCTGTGCGGTGCGCGCCCGACGGCGATCTGATCGTCGACTACCGCAGGCTGTACACGATCGTGCGCGACGTCGCCACGGCGGATCCGATCGACTATCTGGAGACGATCGGCGACCGTGTCGCACTCGGCGTCCTCACCCTCGACGGCGTCGAACGGGTGCGGGTGGCGGTCCGCAAGCCCCACGTCGCGCTTGGCGGTCCGCTCGACCACGCCGAGATCGTCGTCGAGTACCGCGCGTGAACGAGCGCGTCGTCGTGGCGCTCGGCTCCAATCTCGGACATCGGGCCGCGTGGCTGGCCATGGCACACGCCGCCATCTCGCTCCTGCCGTCCACCAGCATCGTTGCCGCGTCGTCGATCGAGGAAACGGCGCCCGTCGGTGCCAGCGCGCAGGGGCCATACCTGAACCAGATGCTCGAACTCGTGACCTCGCTGGCGCCGCTGGCGCTGCTCAAAGGCCTGCAGGTCATCGAGCGTCGCCTCGGGCGGGTTCGCCGTGAGCGGTGGGGTGCACGCACGATCGATCTGGATCTCGTTTGGCATGGCGCGACGACGATGCACTCGCGCGTGTTGACGTTGCCACATCCCGGCCTGGCGACGCGGGCGTTCTGGCGCCGCGAACTGGCCGAGCTGGACGCCATGCGCCGACGAACACCGTGACGTCCATCGTGAGTGAGCTTCCGGCGTGGGCGCGTGTGTCGGAGAAGCGCCTGGCGCACATCGCTCGTGTCACCGCGCTGCTCGACGCGTGGGCGCAGGCGTTATCGCTGCCACCCGTGGACGCGCTGGCGTGGCATGACGCCGGCGTGTTCCATGATGCGCTCAGGGATGCGTCGGAAACCGAGCTGCGATCGGCGGCGGGCGACGTCCCGGGCTACACGACGGACATGCTTCACGGTCCCGCCGCCGCCGCGCTCCTGGCGACCGACGGAGAGCAGCGACAGGAGCTGTTGGACGCGGTGCGCTATCACACCGTCGGCTGCTCCGAGTGGGGACGGCTGGGCCGCGCGCTCTACATGGCGGATTATCTGGAGCCGGGGCGCAAGTTCTCGCGCGGCGACCGCGCGTACCTCGCCGCACAGGTACCACACGACTTCGACGCGACCTTCCGGCAGGTGCTTCGCGCCCGGTTGGAGTGGTCGCTGCGCGAGGGCAATCGGCTCTTTCCCGAAGTCGTGGCGCTCTGGAACGCCGTGCGGTGACGCGCCTGCGCATGGCGGCGATGGCCCTGCTTCTGCTCGTCGTGCTCGGCGCCGCCACCTGGGTGCTGCATGCCAGGCAAGTCGTGCGCAGCCCGCTCTCGTCGGTGCTTCCCGATGCGCTGGCGCCCCGTGCGCCGAGCGATGTGCGCATCCGGGTGCAGGTGCTCAACACCACGAGGACGCGGGGACTCGCGAGACGCGCGACTCGGCTGCTTCGCGATCGTGGATTCGACGTCGTGGAGCTCGGGACGACGACGCCGCAGATCGATACCACGCTCGTGCTCGATCGATCGGGACACCCTGCGTGGGCGTCCGCCGTCGTGTCGGTGCTGCAACCCGCTCGCGCCCTGGCGCGACCGGATTCGTCACGCTACCTGGACATCACCGTGCTGCTCGGCCGGACGTGGCGGGCGCCGCCCCATCCGCTCGACCCGTAGTTGACCGCACGCCGCGGCGATGTCGATGCCGCGGCTCTTGCGCACGGCCACCTCGACGCCGCGATCGCGCAGCAGCCGCGCGAAGCGTGAAATCTCGTTGGCCGCGGTGGGAACGAATCCCTGCGAGCCGCCCGGGTGCAGCGGGATCAGGTTGACGAACGCACCGCACTCTCGCGCCAGTTGCCCGAGTGCGCGCACCTGTTCGATGCCGTCGTTCACGCCGCCGAGCATCACGTATTCGAAGGTCACACGCCGGTCGAACACCTTCGCCGCCGCGATCACCTCCGACAGCGGATACTTGGTGTTGATCGGCATCAGCGTCTGGCGGAGCTCGTCCGTGGGCGCGTGAATCGATATCGCGAGACGAAACTGCTCCGGCCGTTCGCCCAGCGCCACGATGCCCGGCAGGATGCCGACGGTGGAAATGGTGATGTGTCTCGCCCCGATACCGAGGGCGCGCGGATCGTTGAGCAGGGTCAGCGCGCTCGCAACGGCCGTCCAGTTCATGAGCGGCTCACCCATGCCCATGAACACGATGTTCGTCACCACCACGGGTTCGTCGAGCAGGCGCATCTCGCGCGCCTGCCCGGCGATCTCGAACGCGGACAGGTTTCGACTGAACCCCATGGCGCCCGTGGCGCAGAAGGCGCACCGGAGCGCGCATCCCGCCTGGGACGAGATGCACAGCGTGACACGATTGCCGTCGGGTATCGCCACGGCCTCGATCGCCTCGCCATCCGCCAACCGGAACAGAAACTTCCGCGTCCCGTCGGTGGAGAGCTGCTCCACGGCGAGCTCCAGTCGCGGCAACTCGAAGCGCTCGTCGAGTGCGGTCCGAAGCACGGCCGGCAGTTCCGTCATGTCCGCAAACGAACGAGCGGGCACCTGCCAGAGCCGCCGAACGACCTGCGCGACCCGGTAGTGCGGCTGTCCGAGCTCGAGCATGGCGGCCGCGACTCTCGTCTCGGCCTGCTCGGCCGTCAGATTCAGCAGATTTTCGCGCTCGGTCATCGGCCCTGCACCCTCGGTCGCGGACTCGGCGCTCGCGAAGCCGCCCGCGCGGCGAACGTCATGCGCCGCATGGAGTTGAGCTTAGCGGAGCCGGGTGGCCAACGCAACCGGAGCGCTACCTTCCCAGCTTGGTGCCCGCTACGTTTAACGGCGCAATGTGATCGCGCGCACGCTCCATCTCGCAGCGCCGATCTCCCCTCTCGCGTACGGAATGTCCGAATCGGCGCTGGCCACAACTCATCGCTCGCATCTGTGTGGCGCACTTCGCGCCGAACATGTGGGCACGCACGTTCGGCTCGGCGGCTGGGTGCATCGCGCGCGTGATCTCGGCGGCCTCGTGTTCGTCGACCTCCGTGATCGCGCGGGCCTCGTCCAGGTCTCGTTCGATCCCTCGTCGGCCGGTGCTGCGCTCGCGGCGCAGGCTGCCTCGCTTGGCGCAGAGACGGTCATCCTGGTGGAGGGAGTCGTCGCCGAGCGTCCGGCAGCGATGCGGAACGCCGACATGCTCACCGGATCCGTTGAAGTGCGCGCGACCGCGCTGCGCATCGTGGGGCCGGCGGAGACGCCCGCGATTCCCGTGGCGCGCGGCAAGGGCGAGCAGCTGGCGGCCGAGGAGCTGCGCCTCCGTCACCGGCATCTCGACCTGCGCCGCGACGAGCTTCAGCACAACCTGATGCTCCGCCATCGGCTCCTGCAGCGGACCCGGAGCCACCTGAGCGATGCCGGTTTCATGGAGATCGAGACGCCGATCCTCACCAAGCCGACGCCCGAGGGGGCGCGCGACTATCTCGTGCCCAGCCGCGTGCATCCCGGCGAGTTCTACGCGCTGCCGCAGTCGCCCCAGATCTACAAGCAGCTGCTCATGGTGTCCGGCTTCGATCGGTATTTCCAGCTCGCACGCTGCTTCCGTGACGAGGATCTCCGGGCCGACCGCCAGCCGGAGTTCACGCAGATCGACATCGAGGCGTCGTTCGTCGCGCAGGACGACATCACCCGGCTCGCCGAGGGACTGGTGCGCGCGCTCTGGGCGGAGGGAAACAGCGCGGTGCCGGCCGTCATTCCCCGGATGTCCTACGCCGATGCGATGGAGCGCTACGGCATCGACCGTCCAGACCTCCGCTACGGCATGGAGTTGGAGGACGTGAGCGCGGCGTTTCGCGGTGTGGAGTTTCCCTTCACGTCTGCGGCACTCGACGCGGAAGGCCGCGTGCGCGGCATCCGCGTGCCCGGAGGCGCGGCACTCTCGAGAAAGCAGCTCGACGAGATCGACACGATCGTCAAGGGCGCCGGTGCACGCGGCCTGCTCCGCGTGAAGCGCGTGAATGGCGTGCTGGAGGGTGCGGCCGCGAAGGTGCTCGACGAGGCGCGCGCGTCGCTGCTTCGGCTGGCCGACGGAGAGCTTGGCCTTTACCTCGCAGGCGCGGATCGAGTGACCGGCCCTGCGCTCGACCGCGTGCGTCAGGACGTCGCGCAGCGGATGCGTCTCGTGCCCGAGCACGTGAATGCCTTCGTGTGGATCACCGACTTCCCCATGTTCGAGCGCGATCCGCACTCCGGCGCGCTGGGCGCGGTCCATCATCCCTTCACGGCCCCGCATCCGGACGACGTGCCGTTGTTGGACTCTGCGCCGTGGATGTCGCGCGCGCAGGCCTACGATCTCGTGCTGAACGGCACCGAACTGGGTGGCGGCAGCATCCGCATCAGCGATCCCGCGGTACAGGCCCGCATCTTCGGCCTGCTGGGCGTGGATGCGGAGACGGCTCGCGCGCGGTTCGGTTTTCTGCTCGAAGGCCTGCGGGCGGGTGCACCACCGCACGGCGGCATCGCGTTCGGGTTCGACCGCATCACCATGCTGCTCGCTGGCGCCACGTCGCTGCGGGACGTCATCGCCTTCCCGAAGACCACCACGGCACGCGCGCTCTTCGAGGGCGCACCATCGCCCGTTCCCGCGGCGGATCTGAACGACTTACACATCACCGTGGAGCACGAGTGAGCGACGGCTCGATGACACAGAAGGTCTCGACCGAGGGCGCGGACATGTTGACGCTCGCGGGGGTGAACGATGGCAACCTGGTGGAACTGTCGCGCCTGTGCGGCGTGAAAGTCGCGTTGCGCGGCGATACGATGTCGATCACCGGTCCGCAGGAGCTCGTCGAGCGCGCGACCGAGGTGGGGCGGCGTATGGTGGAACGCGCGCGGCAGCGGATGGAATTGACGCCGGACGACGTGCTGCGATTGAGCGAGGACGACGGCGCCGGGAGCAATGGCGACGGCGGCACCGGAGCGGATGGGCGCATCGCGTTGCCGGGCATGCGGAAGCTCATCCAGGCCAAGACGAGCGGGCAGGCCGAGTATCTCGCCAAGATCGCGGAGCACGACATCGTGGTCGGCATCGGTCCCGCGGGCACCGGCAAGACATACCTCGCCGTCGCCGCCGCGGTTGACGCTCTCACCCGCAAGAAGGTGCGACGCATCATCCTTGCGCGTCCGGCGGTAGAGGCGGGCGAGAGCCTCGGCTTCCTGCCAGGCGACATGCAGGCCAAGGTAGATCCGTATCTGCGGCCGCTCTACGATGCACTCGACGAGATGATGCCGGCGGAACGCATCCAGAAGGCGCTGGAGACCCGGGTCATCGAGATCGCACCGCTGGCGTTCATGCGGGGTCGCACCCTGGGGGATGCGTTCGTCATCCTCGACGAAGCGCAGAACGCGACCGCGATGCAGATGAAGATGTTCCTCACTCGCCTCGGCGTGAATTCGCAGATCGTCATCACGGGTGACAAGACGCAGATCGACCTGCCGAAACGTGAAGAATCCGGGCTGATGCAGGTCGAGCGCATCCTGCCCGGCATCGAGGGCATCGCCTTCCACTACTTCACCGATGCGGACGTCGTGCGCCATCGGCTGGTGCGCGACATCATCAAGGCGTACGCCGCGGACGGAGACTAGCGTGATCGCGCGTGCGCATCCGGCAGTGCTCGAGCGACTCGACCCATCGCTGGATCGACCGTCGGTCGGGCCGTGACGCGCATCGTGGACGTGACGGCGAACGGCGTACGGGTCGCCGTCGCGCGCGCGCGCGTCGCCCGGGTGGCGGAGCGGGTGCTGCGGGCCGAGCGCGTGCGGCATGCGCGGCTCTCCATCGCGTTCGTGACTGATCGGGAAATGGCCCGGCTCAATTGGGGACATCTCCGGCATCGCGGTCCCACCGACGTGCTCTCGTTCCGATTCGCTGCCGGCGCGAAGCATGGGCCGATCACCGGCGACGTGTACATCGCGCCCGGCGTGGCGCGCCGAAACGCCGCGTTGCATCGTTCCGGTGTGCGAGAGGAGCTACTGCGACTCGTGGTCCATGGCGTGCTGCACGTACTCGGACACGATCACCCAACGGACGACTCCCGAGTCCATTCGCCGATGTGGCGTCGACAGGAACGACTGCTCCGCCTGGCGCTGGCGGCGGCGTGAGCGCTACGGCGTTCATGGTGGCCGGCGGCGCGATCGTGCTGGCGGCGGCAGCAGCGAGTGCCGATGGTGCGCTGCTCGGCGGCGACCCGGAGCCTGAGGCATCGCCACCCGTCGTTGGGGTGCTGCGCCACCGCGAGCGTGCGCATCGCGCCCTCTCGCTCGCGCGCGTACTGGCCCACCTCGTGGCCGGCGCGGCGCTGGCCCGGGCGCTCCGCCTCGAATGGACCGACGGACTGCCGGGGGTGCTGATCGCCGTCGTCGCGGCACTGCTCGTCGTGATCGTCGTGGAGGGCGTCAGCCGATCGTTGGGATTCGCCACCGCGCCGCGACTCGCGATCGCCTTCTCTCCGCTTATCCGCGTGCTCGAGTTGGTGCTGTCACCCGTGCTGCGACTCGGCGTGGCGCTCGATGCCCTGTTCGAGCGCCTGATGCCGGCACCGACGGTGGAGGAGCGCGCCGAGCAACGGGAGGAAGCCACGGAACAGTTCCGTCAGGTCGTGGCCGCGGAAGCGGACGTCACCCGTGACGAGGAAGCGCTGCTGCACGGCGTGTTTTCGCTCGGTGACACCGCCGTGCGCGAAGTGATGGTGCCTCGCGTCGACATCGTCGGCATCGAGAACACGACGAACTGGAACGAAGTCGTGGACCGTGTGCGTAGCTCCGAGCACGCGCGATTCCCCGTGTACGACGACACGCTGGACGACATCCAGGGGATTCTCTACGCCAAGGACCTGCTGCCGTTCGTCATCGACGACGACGAGCCGATGAACGGCTGGCAGTCGCTCGTGCGACCTGCCGTCTTCATCCCGACGTCCAAGGCGATCGACGTCCAATTGCGGGATTTCAAGGCCGCGCGGACCCACATCGCCATCGTGAGCGACGAATTCGGCGGGACCGCCGGTCTCGTCACGATCGAGGATGTGCTGGAGGAAATCGTCGGCGAGATTCACGACGAGTACGACGACGAGGAGCCCGAGATCGAGCAGGAGGACAACACGCGCTTCTGGGTGACGGGCGGCCTCGCGCTCGATGAGCTGTCGGAACTGCTCGGCCAGGATTTCGTCCGGGAAGATCTCAGCACGGTGGGCGGGCTGGTGTACGAGACATTCGGTCGCGTGCCCCGTCCGGGCGAGGCGATGAAGGTAGGCTCGTACCGCATGGTGGTGGAGCGGGTGCGGCGTCGGCGCATCGAGCGCGTCTACTTCGAGCGCGTGTTCACGCCACTCGGCATGCCGGCGATATGAGCACCCAGACGATGCTGCTCGGTATTGCGCTCGTGCTCGTGGCGGCTCTCACCGCCGGCGGCATGGCCATGCGCTCGGTGAGTCGCATCCTGCTACGGCACTGGGTGGAGCAGCAGCTGCGTGGTTCGCGCGCGGCACTCGTCTACCTCGAGCGGCCACAGCGACTCATCATCGCGTCGAGCGCGGGCGTCGCCCTCATCGTCGTGCTCTGCGGCGCGCTGCTCGCGATGGATCACGCGCGCGAGCCACGCCGTCTCGCGCTCGCACTCGCGGGGTTCGCGGCGCTCGTCGTGGTCGTCGGGCAGTTGCTGCCGCGCGCGTTCGCTCGCCGGTTCGCGCCGGCGATCGCCTCCACCCTGTCGCCGCTGCTCGAAGCGGCGGCCATCATCGCCGCGCCCGTGGTTGCGGCGGGTCGCATCGTGAGCCGCCCGTTCGACCGCCCGACGCCGCTCGATCATCCGCCCGTGCGCGACACGATCCACGAGCTCCTGCGTGAAGGAGAGCTCGAGGGCGTGGGCGAGCGACAGGAGATGGAAATCATCACCGGCGTCATGGCGTTCGGGGAGAAGGCCGTCGTCGACGTGATGATTCCGCGCGACGAGATCTTCGCCATCAGCGTGGCGGCAACGCCGCGCGCGATCGCCGAGGAGTTCGCGACCTCAGAGTTCAGCCGGGCACCGGTGTACGATGGAACGCTGGACCGCGTCATCGGCATGATGCACGCCTTCGATGTTCTCAAGCTGCGGGGTGACCGGGCGCCGGATCTGCGACCGGTGGCGATTGCCCTCGACACCAGCAAGTGCAGCGAACTGCTGTTCCGGATGCTTCGCCAGAGCCGGCATCTGGCGGTGGTGCAGGATGCCCAGTCGCGCACCGTGGGTCTCGTGTCGCTCGAGGACCTGCTCGAGGAGCTCGTGGGCGACATCCGCGACGAGCACGACGAACCTGCGCCCCGATCCACTCCGTGAGCGATCCGGGCCACGAGCGCCTGCTCGCCGACTTCGCTGCCGGCCGGAAGGCCGCGCTCGCCCGGGCCATCAGCATCGTGGAGAATCACCGGCCCGGATTCGAGACGCTCCTCGCCGTGTGGCATCCGCGGATTGGCCGCGCGCGGCGCATCGGGCTCACCGGCCCTCCGGGCGCAGGCAAGAGCACGCTCGTCACATCGCTCACGCGCCACTATCGCCGAGCCGGCCTCACCGTCGGCATCGTCGCCGTCGATCCCACCTCGCCCTTCACCGGTGGAGCGCTGCTTGGTGATCGCATCCGGATGGAGGACGTCGCGCTGGATCCGGGGGTGTACATCCGCTCGCTCGCGACGCGCGGCTCGCTGGGCGGATTGTCGAGCGCGACGCGAGAGACCTGCGATGTCCTCGACGCTTTCGGCATCGATCGGATCCTCATCGAGACGGTGGGAGTGGGACAGAGTGAGCTGGATGTCGCGCGCACGGCGGATACCAGTCTCGTCGTGCTCGTGCCCGAGAGCGGCGACTCCATCCAGACGCTGAAAGCGGGATTGATGGAAATCGCCGACGTCTTCACCGTGAACAAGGCCGACCGACCCGGCGCCGACCGGCTGCGAAACGAGATCGAGATCATGCTCGGCATGCGCGCCGGTGGGACGATGCGGAATGTGCCGGCGCATCATGGCGTCGACCTGTCGAGGAACAATTTGGTAAAGCAGGTTCGACAGGCAGCGCGAGATGACGACGCGGAATCCTGGACGCCACCCGTGCTCGGCACGGCCGCCGCGAAGGAGCAGGGAATCGACGAGCTCGTCGAGGCGCTGGATCGCCACTTTCGCTATCTTGAGCGTAGTGGCACGCTGCGTTCGCGGCGTCGTGCGCGCCTGCGCGAACGGGTGGTCGACGTCGTGGAACACAAGACGCGCCGTCGCCTCTGGGGCGACGCGGCGACGAACGCCTGGCTCGAGGAACGACTCCCCTCGCTCGAATCCGGCGCGGAGACGCCGTTTGGAATCGCTGACGCGCTGCTCAGCCGCAGCGCCGACCTTCTGGCGCGGACTACCTCATGACGACGATGCGAGATCTGGTCGACAAGGTCGCGGGCGATGTGCATCGGGCGGGCGCGGAGCGACCCGACGATGAACTCGTGCGGTTGCGTGCCGAGGTCGCGGAGTGGCGTCGGCAATTCGGCGGCAGCGTCACGCGGCCCATCGCGTTCGCCAATTCCGGATCCGAGGTGGAGCCGCTCTACACGGCGCTCGACGTGTCGCCCGCGTCGGCGGACGATCTCGGGGTGCCGGGCACGTATCCGTACACGCGCGGGATTCATCCCACCGGCTACCGCGGCAAGCTGTGGACGATGCGCCAGTTCGCCGGGTTCGGCAGCGCGCGCGACACCAACGAACGATTCAAGTTCCTGCTCGCGCACGGGCAGACCGGACTCTCCACGGCGTTCGATTTTCCGACGCTGATGGGCTACGACAGCGACCATCCACGGTCCGAGGGCGAGGTGGGCAAGACCGGCGTCGCCATCTCCAGCCTCGCGGACATGGAGGTGCTGTTCGACGGCATCCCGCTCGATGAAGTCTCGACGTCGATGACCATCAACGGCCCGGCGGCCATCATGTTCGCCTTCTACCTGGCCAACGCCGAGAAGCGCGGCGTGCCGTTCGCGAAGCTGCGCGGCACGCTCCAGAACGACATCCTCAAGGAGTACATCGCGCAGAAGTGCTGGTGCTTCCCGCCGCGGCCCTCGCTGCGGATCATCGTCGATCTGATCGAATTCTCGATGAAGCACGTGCCGCAGTGGAACACCATCTCCATCTCCGGCTATCACATCCGCGAGGCCGGCTCGACCGCCGCCCAGGAGCTGGCGTTCACGCTCGCCGACGGCTTCACCTACGTCGAGTCGTGCCTCGAGC
>JANLTI010000181.1:0-2736 GCA_031362845.1 Gemmatimonadaceae bacterium
GGAGCTCGCCCACATCAGCTTCGCATGGACGCTCGCGAACACGTCGCCGCGCGCGAAACGTCTCCTGGGTGCCCTGCCCTTCCGCCTGGACATCAGGCCGCGCGGCGGGCACGTGGCTGGTCCGACGCTCACGCTGGTGCATGCCACGCCGACGAACAACCTCGTGTACGTGACGGAAGATCGGCCGGACAGCTTTCTTACCAGGATGGCCGACGTTGCACAGCTCCGTGCTGGCGACGTGCTGGCGTTCGGGCACACGCACAAGCCATGGCATCGTGAGGTGCGAGGCCCGGGCGGCGAGGCCGGCGTGCACTTCGTCAACACAGGCAGTGTCGGACGTCCGAAGGATGGCGATTGGCGGGCAGGATACGTGGTGCTCGACGTGGGTGACGCTGGCGTGCAGGTGGAGTTCGTGCGCGTGGCATACGACGTGGAGCGCGCGATGGCGGGCGTCCTCGCGGCCGGGCTTCCGGAGGAGTTCGCGCAGTTCCTCAAATCGGGCGGGACGCCGCCACGCTGAGCCCCGTTCTCTCCGACGTGCGGACCCGCTGAAGGCAGATCACGTGGTCCTCCTGAACTGCTGACGCCGCATTACGAAGCGAACGACCCCCGGCTGCGATGGTAGCCGAGGGTCGTTCGCGTAAAGCGCGTGCCGCGTGCGGCGCGTGCCGCATGCGGCGTGGATCGGACGAGTCGATTACTCCTCGACGCGCACCACACCCATCACCTTGTCGAGCCGGTCGCCGCCGCGGTGCTGGATGTTGACGAACAGGCGGTTGCGGCGTGCGTCGAAGTAGATGCCCGTGGGCTCGGCATCGCAGTCGTTGATGGACGCGAAGCGCACCACGCTCGCCGCGGCGGCGTGCTGCCCGCCCACCCCGGGCGTCGCCACCCAGATGTCGTCGCCGAGTCGCTTGCCGCTGGAGAAGCTTCCGCCGGGATCCTCCGCGATGTACAGGTTACCCGAGCGATCCAGCGCCAGGTTGTCGGGCGCCTCGAAGTCGGACGGCGCATTGACACCGGCCTTCGCGTAATCGGTGACGAAGGCGGTGAGGTGGTCGTTCCCACCCTTCGACTCGCGCAGGTCGACGGCGAGCACGCGCGCCTCACCCGTGATGGCGACGTACAGGATGTTGGCGCCGCCCTTGTTGTTGCCGGTGGATGTCGCGAGCTCCACGTCTTCCGGGCGGGCGTAGCCAGTGGCGCCGGCGAGATCGCCAGCCGCGTTCGCATCGATCTCCACGGCGGCGCGCGGCAGCGGAATCCACTCGGCATCACCGGTGCGGTCGCCATTGGCGCGCGTGATCTTCAGCGCGTACGACTGGCCGCTGGAGAGATCGCCCTTGCGATCGGGCACGAAGCGGTAGATGTAGCCGGGCGAGCGCTCGCCGATGGTGTACAGGTTGCCCTGCGGATCGAAGCGCATGCCTTCATGCGACTTGGAGCCGATGGCCGGACGCGCGACGACACTGTCGGCCACGGTGAGATCGGACGGATTCAGGAACGCCTCGTACACGAGACCGGCCACCGACGCGGGGTACTTCGGATCGCGGAACGCGGCGGCGTTGGTCTCCTCCGAGAAGAGCACCGTGCCCCACGGGGTCCAGACGATGCCGTCGAGCCGCTCCCAGTGCAGCTGCTGCGCGACGGTCTTCGTGATGCCGGTCTCCAGATCGGTGACGGAGAGCGAGCCATTGCTCCCCACCTCGTGCACGCGGAACAGGTAGCGGCCCGCCTGCGCACCGGTCTCGTTCTGGGTGCTCATGTCGGGCACGTCGGCGAACGACGGCTCCGACGCGAGGATCTCCTGCGCGTAGCCGGCCGGCAGCACGAGCGGATTCACGGGATCGCCGCCGTTGGTGCAGGCGGACGACGCGCCCTGCGCCGTGAACTGGAACGCGCCGCGCGCGTCGCCGTCTCGCGCGAACCGAGCTGACTCGCCCAGTGCGCTCGGACCGAACGCCGCCTGATCTGCCGAGCAGGCGGCCATGACTCCCACCACTCCTGCCATGGACAACGTGATGTACAGCGGTGCACTCCTCGCCATCTGACTCCTCCCGTTCCCGCCTCGTGAGTTCGTGTGCCGACGGTGGCGTCGGCTGACGAGAGAGGGTACGGGCGCTTTTTCACGAACAGGCAACCATCGTGTATCGGCGCGGTCCGCAACGTGACACGACGGAACCGGGTGCGACCGTTACACGATCGTGAAGCGATAGTCGCCGTTTTGCGTCGCGCGCACGGGAACGTGCGGGCTTCCATCTTCGGAGACACAGCGGTGAGACATGGATGGTCGGCGGCGGCGGCGATCGTCGCGGTGAGCGTGACGTTCGCGGCGGTGCGGCGTATCTCCACTCGGCCCGCAACAGCGAACGCGGCGGGAGGCACGGCGAGCGGCGCGCGGGCCGAGATGCCCATCTACTCGGGGGCGCTGGCGCGGCTTGACTCGTCGCTCGTGCGGCTGGACGCCTCGCTCGCGACGCGCGACACGCAGCAGGTGCGCCTGGCCTTTCGCGAAGCGCGCGCGATGTACAAGCGGGTGGAGCTGTTCGCCGAGTATTACGGCGAAGCGGACGTGCGCGCGCTCAACGGCGTGGCGCTCCCCAAGGCGGAGGACGAGGACCCCGAGCACTCGCTGCCGCCGATCGGGCTCCAGGTGGTGGAGACGATGGTGTTTCCGGAGGTGGACACGGCGCGCACGAGCGAGGCGCGGCAGCTCGTGGCGTACATGCGCGCCGC
>JANLTI010000195.1:0-6133 GCA_031362845.1 Gemmatimonadaceae bacterium
CGGTGCTCGTTGTCAAAACCGTTGAGGTCACGGCGCGCGGCACGGTTTTCTTGCTGGAGCGCGCTTCAGATGGTGCGCGGGCCAGCGTGGAGGTGCTCGGTAAAGGGGTGGTGGGCGCCTCCGTCGCAGCAGGTACGCTGGTCAGCGTCGGTGTGATCGGTGCGGGCATTGTGCTGTCGGCAGCGGGGGAAGTAATCGCCGGCGTCAGGTTACCTGCGCGTCCACCTGGTAGAACTGCAGACAGACGCCTGATGGCAGAACCATGTGAAACTCCCGGCGGCCCCACATCTTCATTTCGAGCGGCCCGACCCGAGCCTGAACCGTCCGGTATTCGTCGTAGAGCGCGTCCAGGTCGTCAACGCCGATGCTCGCGCTCGAGTTCTCCGCCCACGCCGGATCGCTGTTCGTCACCAGGTTGAACGCGACGCCTCCTCGGCGCACACCAGCCATGTCGCCGCCTTGCCAGGTGATGCTGAATCCGAGCTGCCCGGTATAGAACTGGAGCGCATCGGCAAGGGCCGCTCCGGCAGGGATGAGCGGCGTGACCGTCCGCAGTGTTGCTGCAGGGCGCATCTGCATTCTGCTGATGGTTGACACGAGGACCGGCTCGATCAGCGCCGAAGTTCCCCACGATGCCACTCTCCGCGGTTGCCGGATCACCTCAGGTACGCCCGCACGAAGTCCAGCACGTTCTGGCGATCCAGACGAAAGACACCGCCAGTTCCGCCGCAGGATCCATTCAGACCGAACGACGTCACCCCCGCGATCACGTTGCTGCTCCCGAGATAGTTCGGCCCACCCGAATCGCCGAAGCAGGTGCCACCCGTTGCGGCGTTGTTCGAGAGCAGCATCGAGAAGTCGCCCGTGAACCCCGGCGTGTTGATCTGGATGAGGTGCGGCTCAGCACTCATGCGAATCAGGTCGGCCTGAATGAACACCGGGTTGATCTTCTGGAGGCCATACCCGACGGCGGTGAAGAGCGTCGCGCTGCCGTGCTTCAGGGCGTCGAGCTCATTCGCGGCGGGAAGCTGGCCGTACTTGTCGGCTGCCAGCTTGACCGCCTTCGACAGCGTGATGACGCCCACGTCATGCTGGAAGAACGCACTCGAGGTATACAGCGGGTGTGCGCGCCATGACTTCGCCTCCACGGTGTTGGGTCCGGCGAAGGGATAGTTGTTGTTGCCGTTCTCGACGTCGGACTCGGTGAAGATGCGCATGCCGCTGAACTCGCCCGGCTCACCCGCGCAGTGTCCGGCCGTCAGCACCACCGTGGGCGAGATGAGCGTGCCGGTGCATCGGAACGCGGGACTCCCTCCCACATCCATCAGGATGAGGACGACGGCGGGGTGGGCATTTCCGTCGAACGAGCCATTGGTGATGCGGGACGGACTGCCCGGACTGAGTGGCGTCGTGGCCACCCGATCACAACCGGCGGAGAGCAGGCACGCCACGGCAAGGGCCGGAATGAAGCGGCGAGCGGTCATTGGTTTCTCCTCATGGATGAAGGCGTCACGTGCCGGTTGTCCGCCACGCCGCGAACCGCACTGTCGCTGCGGCGTCACTTCGGAATGATGCGAAAACCTACGGTCGAGGGACGGCACCGCCAGTAGGGGCTGACGCCGACCCCTCGATCGACGCGGCCGACGCGGCCTCCGCGAGGATCGTCGTGACGAATTCGGTCTTTCCATCGATGTACGCCTCGCGATCATGCGGATAGCGCGCCGCGAGTTCGCGCTTCACGAGGCCATACCGGGCGGCCGCATCCGGGTGCGAGCGCAGGAAGTCTCGAAACGCTCGATGATCGCGCCAGAACGCGCTGTCGATCAGTACCAGATGCAGGTGGTATTGCCGAGGCTCGCCGCGCCGGAAGAAATCGCGCCCGGGTATGCCCTGTTCGCCGCGATACTGATAGCCCGCGGCCTGCAGTGCCGCGATCGCCGCACCACGCTCCTCGTCGGACCGTCGGCCGGCGAGAATATCCAGAATTGGCTTGGCGTCCAGTCCCGGGATGGCCGTGCTTCCCGTATGCTCCACGCGCAGTGCGATACCATGGGACGACAGGATCGGCTCGATGCGCGCCACCTCTTCGATATACAGCGCCGGCCACCGTGCATCGTGGGGCACGACACGCACGGAGCCGGTCTGTAATCCCAGTGGTTCAGACATGCGGGTGTGGCATCTCAGCGTTTCGTAAGTCGCCCGGCGACGCTGCTGCTCGTGAGTTCGCGCAGCGCATGGGTTCCCACCCACCGCGCCGACGGCTCCTTCGATGTCGCGAGGCGCCGCGCAACAACGACGGCCGCCGCATTGAGCGCGATGTTCCGTTTGCCGATCGCTCGCAGGGCCATGTTCGTGGCTTTCTTCACGAAACGGCGTTCGTCACCGGCTTCGCGTTCGATGAGTGCGAGACCCCGGATGAATGGCTCGTCGCCCGATCGCTTGTCGTGCACGGTGAGGCTCCACAACAGCGCAAAGGCCGTGCGCTTCTCGAACTCCTGCTGTCTCGCGCTCCATCGCGTGACCATGGTCCACGCGTGCGGCGAGCGGTCGAAGAGATTGAAGCTCATCGCGTCGCAGAACGCCCAGTTGTCGAACGCCTTGCACCATCGATCCATCTGCGCGGGAGTGAGCTTCTCCGCTTCACCGACGAACGACGCCAGCATTCGCGCCTCATAGATGCCGGTCTCCCAGAGGGCAATGGCGAGCGCATGGTTGCGGCCGAGTGTCTTGCCGTGCGCCTTGATGTCCTTCATCGCGACGCCGTACGCATGATCCGAGGGGATGGCGTACCGCGCCATGCCTTCGAGAGTGGTCCTGGTGGCATGCCGCTTCAGCCACGCGAGCGAAGTCTGGACCTGCTCGGTGGGGCTCGGCGTCATCTCCTGCCCTCCGCGATCGTCTGTTGTGCCTCCTGCTCATCACCAGCGTCGGCGGTCGGAGCCTGCTGCTCTCGCGCGGCCGATGGTTCGAAGCTCAGCTTCGCGAACACGGGGAAGTGGTCGGATCCCACGTAGGGCAGACGCCGCATGCTGACGATGCGAAAGTCGTCGGAATGCAGAATGTGGTCGAGCGGGAAGCGAAGGAGAGGGATGCGGGCGTGAAAAGTGTTGAAGAGTCCGCGCCCCTTTCTCGGATCCACCAGTCGGCTCGTCTTCTGGAACAGCCGCGTCGTGCGCGACCACGCCACGTCGTTGAGATCTCCGCACACCACCACCGGTCCCTTCGCGTCGCACACGCGTTTTCCCACGAGCAGCAACTCCGCGTCGCGCTCAAGTGAACGGTCATTCTCGCTCGGTGCCGGCGGGCGCGGGTGCACGCAGTTGAGCCAGACGAGCTGTCCGCCACGCAGGCGGACACGCGCCTGCATGGATGGGATATCCGGTTCCACCAGGAAATCGATGGATGTGTCGAGCAACGGCAGGCGCGAGTACAGCAGCATGCCGTACGTGTTGGCCAGCGCGCACTGGATGGTGTGTGGATGAGTCGCGCGGAGTGCGTCGAGCTCCTGACGCCACCAATCGTCCGTCTCGACACACAGCACGACGTCCGCATCAGCCGAGCGCAGGACGCCGATCAGCCGCTCGGCGTCCCGGTTGGTCTGGAGCACGTTCGAGATTGCCAGCGAGAGCAGCGCGTTCGTGTCGGCGCCGAGGCTGCGCTGCACCTCGTGCGGTGCGATCGGCGAGAACCGCCAGATGATGGCCGCCTGGTACACGACGGTGAGCGCGAGCACGCCGAAGAAGGGCCAGCGCGTCCACGACTCGAGCGACTGCGTCATGAACGAGCCGGCGACGAGCGCGCCGGCGCCAGCCACCATGATCTGGAGGCGTGGGAAGTCCCAGATCCGGATCCACCACGCCTTGGAGCGCAGCAGCGACAGTATCGTCACCGCGATCACGACGGTTCCGACGGCGAATGTTGTGACTCGTAGCATCAGGCGCGCGAAGGTGACATGAGGTTGCAGTTCATGTCATTCTATCACCAGCGCGTGTAAAAGTGTCCGAAGCGTCGGCGAATTCCTGCACCGGTCCGTAGTTCGGTCGCAGGTCGGTGGCATCGTGATTGCCGACATCGACGACCGCGAGCACCGGGTGGGAGATCCCAGACTCCTGTCCAGTCACGCACCCCCACGCAAGAGGAGCATTGACAGCGACATGTCTCCAGTTCGGTCCACTACCGCCATCACGGGACGTGGGCCACACGTTGAATCCAAATCCATCGATTGGTCTACGATAGTGCAGCTTGATGCCCCTATCCATCCCGATTGGATAGGCCGCAACGAGCGATGCATGACCTCTCAACGCCAGGAATGCTCGCAGGATTGGACCGGAAATGCTGTCGCCTGGCGCTGTTGCATAGGGAATTCTGACGATGTACTCCCCGTCATCCCTAAACGGTGGGTTGCCTCCTACGACCTCGCCATGGATGAGATCAATAACCGCTTGGCGCTCCGCCTGCGTCGCGGTTCGCTTGAACGTGATCATCATGACGTTGCGTACCCAGGCGCCGCGCATGCCCGGTGGGTCGGTCATGACATTCCCGGGCGCGGTCAGACTGTCCCATAGGGCGCTGGAGATTGAGTCCGGTGGGTGTGCCGGGACGGCGTTTACCGACTCGAAGTCGAACGTCGTAGTGACGCCGCTGACACCAATGGCAAGCGCATCCACATTACCGCGGAACCCCGGCCAGCTCGATCCCACCTTGAGCACCACCGCTCCATACGTCGTGTGGATGCCGACGTTCGGAAATACGGCAAGGAGTTGGGCCCACGTGCACGGCGTCGCCTGCACGCACGGATTGGTGACGAGCACGCCACCCCTCGTTACCGACGACCTGGTGCCCCACCACGTCCCCGCCCTCGCATCCCAGCTCTGCCACGTCGTATCGAGCACCGTTCCGGGTGCCGAGTGGTACGGCTCATACACGAGCCGGCCCTGATACCCGACGCTCTGATCGGTGAGATCGTAGTCGGCGTTCACCTGCAGGGCGATCGCCAGATTGCAACCGGCATCCACGCTCTGGCGGAAGGTGGAATACCGGAGCTCCGTGATCGCGTCGAATCGTGTGCCTGCGTAATCCTTGAGCACCAGCGTCTTGCCGTCGCTCGCCGCGGGCGTCGAGAGAAATGCGCTGCCGGAACCTAGCGGCTGGCCCGCAGGCCCATCGACCATGCGACAGACCGCGGAGTCCGAGCATGCGGTGCCGTTCTTGTCGTTGTAGAACGACCAACCATGCATGGCGCCGGGCGACACGACGACCCGTCCGCTCTCGTTGAGCAGACGATTCGGCGAACCGGGTTGGTCGAGCGGGTTGGTGAGATCGCGGCACGCCAGGATGACGAGAGCGAGACCGAACGTGGTGAGGGACACGAGTGTGCCTCGCTTCATGAGTGGTATTCTCGGCGGGCGCGGGATTACCGCTGTCCACGGCCGACCACCACATCGTGGTCGAACTGGTGCGACAGAGCTGTCCGCAGGGGAGGGGCGGGGCGGACAACCTACGCGAACCAAGTATAGCAATCCATGCCGATTCTTGCGATAGAAAATGTGAGAGAACTCTCACCTTTCAGCTGCTGGCAGCGCGCAATTTTTGAAGGCGCGTTGTGGCGCGGCACGCATGTGATTCAATAGTTCATTCACCATCAACCTCACGTGCACACGGCCGCGTGCAGCGATCAACTGAAGGCGCACCTCGCGACGTACAAACGGAGGCGCTGATCCACAGTACGATTGTGACGTCCGTACGTCGTGAATGGAATCGCTTGCGCAGTGTCACCGATAGCAACTTCTGTGGCGCCCGGAAAGCGGACCGCTGCGACAGGGCAGCATCGCACTGCGATCAACGACCATTCATGCGGCAGTGTGGCGCGGATGACTTCGTCGGACATGCCGGGCGGGAACGCGCCTCGATTTGGGTGCGTGGACTCGCTGGGATTCGCCATGATTGGGTGAAGGAGTGAGGTCGGCTGCCCAACGCCGGAGTTCACGTGCAGAGCGTCCCGCCCGACAAACCCGTACCATCGGCACTTGTCAGTTGCAGCGACTTGTCAGGTGGCGGCGCGATGCGGGCTTGAAGATCGAGACGTCGACGGGACATGGGTACGTGGTAGCGGCCATCGCCACCGCGTGAAGGA
>JANLTI010000218.1:0-7213 GCA_031362845.1 Gemmatimonadaceae bacterium
TCGCTCACCCGGGCGCGCGAGGCCGGACTGCGCGTGGCGCTCCTCACGGCGATGCGGGACATCGACACCATCGACGACTGGCGCGCGTACGGAGAACGCCTGCCACCGCCCCGCTGATCAATCGACGGCCGCGCTGGCCGTCGGCGCGGCGATCACGGTGGGACTAGTGTTCGGGATCTGTCGCGCGCGCCGGGCCACGAGTCTCTCCCTCATCGACGCGATCGCGCGCGAGTGAGTTCGGTTGATAGCTCGGCGACAGCGCGCTCGGTGCGCTGCCCGTGAGGTAGCGGGCGAGCAACCAGGCGTTGCGCATCGATCGGCCGAGTACGCCGTCGCGCTCCCACCGCCTCGGGCTTACCAGGAGCGCGGCCGGGAGCAGCGCGATGCCGCCAGCCTTGCGCAGGGCGCGAGCGATCGCGACGTCTTCCATGATGGGCAGGTCCGCGTATCCGCCCACCGCGTCGTACCGCGACCGCGCGATGACGAGGCCCTGATCGCCGTACGGTAGTCCGAGCAGCGCCGACCGCGTGTTCGCGCTCCATTCGATCGCGCGATAGGCGCGGCGCGCACCGTCGATGCGCAAGCGGAAGGCCCATGCACTCTGCTCGCCCCCGTGCGCGATCGCCTCCAGCGAGCGACGTGCCGGCTCCGGCATTCGCACGTCGGCGTGCAGGAAGCAGAGCATCGGCGCCGTCGCATGCTGCGCGCCCATGCGCAGCTGGAGTCCGCGACCGGGCTCGGACTCCAGCACCCGGGCACCCGCACGTCGGGCGACATCGCGCGTCTCGTCGGTGCTGCCGCCATCGACGAGGATGACTTCCACCTCCGTGCGCAGTGCCGCGATGTCGTCGAACAGCGGCGCGAGCGATCGCTGCTCATTCAGCGCCGGAATGACGATGGAGAGTCGGGGCGCCGTCACCGACGGGCGAACCATCGGGCGATGGCACGCGGAAGACCGGTGAAGCGCGCCCTGTTGTAGCCCTCCGCCGCCTGGCGGATTGCCTCGGGCATGGTGGGATACGGATGCACGAGCGACGCGAGCGCGTTGACGCCCAGCCCGTGCTTCATCGCGAGTGCCACTTCGCCGATCATGTCGCCCGCGCCTGCGGCGAGGATGTGCCCGCCGAGCAGGGTGCCGTTGCCGCGCGTGATGATCTTGACCATGCCATCCGTCTCACCGTCCGCAATCGCCCGATCCACTCCGGCGACCGATCGGGTGAAGACGCGAACGTCGCGTCCGTATCGCGCGCGCGCGTCGTGCTCCGTGAGGCCGACGTGCGCCAGCTCAGGGTCGGTATACGTCACCCACGGGATGGCGGTATAGTCAACCTTTCCCTTGATGGGAAAGAAGGCGTTCCGAACGACGAGTCGGGCCTGGTAGTCGGCGACGTGCGTGAACCGTGGTCCGCCAATGACGTCGCCGCAGGCCCACACACCATCGGCCGTGGTGCGGAGGTGATCGTTCACGATGATGCCGTGCTTCCCGACGTCGACGCCGGCCGTAGCGAGATCGAGTGACTCCGTGCGCGCGACGCGCCCAGTGGCGACGAGCAGGTGCGAACCCTGGACGACGCGCATTCCGACGGTCGACTCGAGCGTGAGAGACACACCGCTGGGAGACCGGCTCGCTTCGACGGCGTTCGCGCCGAGATGCAGCTCGACGCCCTCAGCCACCAACCGCGCTGCGAGCGATTGCGCCAACTCCGGCTCTTCGCTCGACATGAGGCTCGCCGATGACTCCACGACGGTGACGCGGCTGCCGAGGCGCACGAATGCCTGCGCGAGCTCGAGACCGATGGGTCCACCACCCAGCACCAGCAGATGCGCCGGTCGCTCGGCGATCTCGAAGATGGACTCGTTCGTGAGATACGGCACACCATCGAGTCCCCGCACCGACGGCACGGCGGGACGCGAGCCAGTCGCCACAACGATGCGCCGTGCCGTGAGCCGGCGTCCATCGACGTCAACGACGCGCGGACCGATGAACCTAGCGGTGCCCTTCACCACTTCAACGCCGAGACCGCGAAACCGCTGGGGACTGTCGTTCGGCTCGATACGCGTTCGTGCACCATGGACCCACTGCATCACGCGCGGGAAGTCGACGCGGACGGGTGCATCGATGCCGTACCGAGCGCCATTCGCTGCATGGGCGGCGAGCTTTGCGCAGGCGAGGAGTGCCTTGCTCGGGACGCAACCGGTCCACAGGCATTCCCCGCCAAGCCTGTCTCGCTCGATCAAGGCGGGGCGGGCGCCGATGCCAGCCGAGCCGGCGGCGGTCACGAGTCCGGCCGACCCTCCGCCGATGACGATCACGTCGAAGCGTTCCATTCGATGCAGGCTCGATCGATGCGGGTCAGGGAACGACGGCAGGCGCCAGGATATATTGCCACCGGAACCAATCGCGACTGGCGGCGGTTCCAGCGCGTGTGCGGCCGACTGCGCCGCGGCGATCGTCAACCTACGAGCCCACGATGAGCGAGTCTACCAGACACGACGTGAAGCGAACGTACTATGATGCCGCCGACCTCGGAAAGTTCGGCGAGATCGCGGAGGGTGCGCCCGACCTCGCCCGGAAGTTCTTCGATTGGTACGGCGCCGTGTTCGCCGAGGGCGCGCTCACGGCCCGGGAGAAGTCGCTCATCGCGCTGGCGGTGTCGCACGCCGTGCAGTGTCCGTACTGCATCGATGCGTATTCCACGGACGCGCTCGAGAAGGGCTCCAACGTGGACCAGATGACCGAGGCGGTGCACGTCGCGGCGGCCATTCGCGGCGGCGCGTCGCTCGTGCACGGCGTTCAGATGCGCAATCACGTCCACGCGCTGGGCATGTAGTGGGACGCATCCTGGCGACACTCGCGAAGCGTGGTGCCGAACTGTCCGACGCGGACGCGCAGCGCGCGTTGCTCGATTCGGTGCCGTTACGCCAATCATTCGAGACGGCGCTGGGCTCGTCCGGACTCTTTCCACTCCGTCCCACGCGCTTGGACATCCTGCAGGTGAACGTGGGTCGGCGTTGCAACCAGACGTGCAAGCACTGTCACGTCGACGCGGGACCGGACCGATCGGAGGTGATGCCGCGGGACGTATTGGAGGCCGTGCTGGCATTCCTGGCGCTCCACCGAGTCGCGCGACTCGACATCACGGGTGGAGCGCCCGAACTGCATCCCGATTTCCGCGAGCTCGTCGTGCGCGGGGCGGCCACGGGCGCGCACGTGATGCACCGATGCAATCTCACGGCGATCCTGCTGCCGAACTATGCCGATATCCCGGCGTTGCTGGCCGCGCACAAGGTGGAAGTGATCGCCTCGCTTCCCTACTTCCAGGCGCGGGAAACCGACGCGCAGCGCGGTGCGGGAGTCTTCGACGAATCCATCGAAGGGTTGCGGCGACTCAACGCACTCGGCTACGGTCGCGGCACGGGGCTCGAGCTCAATCTCGTCGCGAACCCGGTCGGCACCTTCCTGCCGGGCGACCAGGCGTCACTCGAGACCATGTGGAAGCGGGAGCTGAAGCAGCGATTCGATATCGACTTCGATCACCTGTTCACGATCACGAACATGCCGATCTCGCGATTTCTCGAGTTCCTCGACGAACGCGGTCGCACCGTGGACTACATGACCCGGCTGGCGAATGCCTACAACCCCGTGGCGGCTGCGTCGGTGATGTGCCGGAATACGTTGAGCGTGGGCTACGACGGGCGTCTGTACGACTGCGATTTCAACCAGATGCTGGAGCTTCCGCTCGCAGGCGGCGCGCCGCGCACGATTTTCGACGCGTCGCTGGCGGCGTTGCAGGCACGAGAGATCGTGGTGGGCCCGCACTGTTTCGGCTGCACGGCCGGCGCGGGGAGCTCCTGCGGCGGCGCGGTTGCCTGACGCCGCGCCACCATCCGGCCGGGCGACGTACCTCAAGCTCGCCGGCCTGATCCTCCTGCTCATCGCTGCATTCCTTGCCGCGCGCGCGCTGGGCTTCTTCCGACTCGACGACCCCGCGGCACTTGCGGATCAGGTGCGCGCGCTGCGCGAACGACCCCATGTGGCACTGCTGTTCGTCGGGCTCTATGCGCTGGCGACCGCCATCGCCCTTCCGGGCAGCATTCTGACCATTGTCGGGGGAGCGATCTTCGGGTTCCAGTTCGGCTCGCTCCTGAACTGGATCGGTGCGTCGCTCGGCGCCATGCTGGCGTACCTGCTCGCGCGGTATCTCGGACTCGACGCGGTCCGACGCCTGTTGGGGAGTCGCGCTGCCCGCGTGACGGATCTGGCCGGCGCACACGGATTCACCACCGTGCTTCGGCTCCGGCTCGTACCGGTGGTGCCGTTCAACGTGCTGAACTTCGCGGCGGGATTCGCTGGCGTCCGATTTCGCGACTACATGCTCGGCACGCTCATCGGCCTGATACCGGGGACCGCGGTCTACACGTATTTCGCCGATGCGCTCCTCGCCGGCGCGGCAGGAGCGCGGCGGGATGCGCTCATCCGGCTGCTCGTGGCGGGTCTGCTCCTGGCGGCATTGTCGTTCGTGCCGGGGATGGTGTCGAAGGCGCGGAAGCGGACCCGCGCGAGCGGGTAGCGCTTCCGCACCGAGCTCGTCGTCAGCCGTCGCCTCCGCCCAAGACGCCGCCGAGCACGCTGCCGAGCACGACGCCGCCCAGCATTCCACCTTCCTGCATCTTTCGTCCTCCGGCGCGGGGCGAGGCCGCGATGATGCGGTCGGCCAGCCGCGAGAAGGGCATCGTCTGGAGCATGATGCGGCCCGGACCGGTCAGCGTGGCGAAGAAGAGTCCTTCGCCGCCGAACAGCGCCGTCTTGATGCCGGGCACCATCTGGATGTCGTAGCCCACGCGCTGCTCCATGGCCACGATGCATCCGGTGTCGACGCGGAGCACCTCGCCGACGGCGAGCGTCTTCTCCCACAGCGCGCCGGATGCATGCAGCACCGCGACTCCATCGCCGGAGATGCGCTGGAGGATGAATCCCTCACCGCCGAAGAAGCCGGCGCCGATGCGACGCGTGAACGCGATGTCGATGGTGGTGCCGCGTGGCGCGCACAGGAAGGCATCCTTCTGCGCGATGACCGTGCCGCCCCACTCCCGCAGATCCACCGGCTTGATCTTGCCCGGAAAGTGCGACGAGAAGGCGACGCTGCGGCGCGAGGTGGCGCCATTGGCGAAGGTGGTGATGAAGAACGTGTCGCCCGACAGCACGCGCTTGGCGCCCGAGAACAGCTTGTTCAGCATGCCGCCGCCCTGCCGGTTGGGATCGAGCGTCGTGTTCATCTCGATGCCCTGCTCCATGAACATCATGGCCCCGGCTTCCGCGATCACGGTCTCGCCGGGATCGAGCGTCACGATCACCGCCTGCAGGTCGTCGCCGATCAACTCGTAGTCGAGCACGTCGGAGGATGAACTCATGGTGTTGCACTCCTGGAAGGATGAATGTGCCGACCGTCCCTACGGCGTCCCACCGTCGCTCGTTTCGCCACCTTGCCTCGCACGTGGTGCGCGCCCCTCGCGCTCGACACGCTTCGCACGCATATCTGCACCCGGTCGCACGTCTGTCCCCTCATCATATTCACGTTCGCTCCTGATGCGAAGCCTCCCCTCTCCCCGCTGCTCGGTGCCCTTCCGCATGCCTCGACTCGTCGCGCTATTCGCGCTCGCCGCCACCGCGTTGCTCGCCAGCCGCGCAACCGTCTCCGCCGCACAAGTGCCGCTGGTCGCACCGGACAGCGGCCCAACGCTGCTCGTGCCAGCGCGCGTCTTCGACGGAACCGATCTCCACACCGGGTGGGTGGTGCTGGTTCGCGGCGAGCGCATCGTGGCGGCGGGCCCGCCGTCGGCGATCGCGGTTCCCGCAGGCGTGCGCCGAATCGACCTCGCCGGTTCCACGCTGATGCCGGGCATGATCGAGGGACATTCGCACCTGCTGCTGCACCCGTACAACGAAACGTCGTGGGACGACCAGGTGCTGCGCGAGCCGCTGGCGCTTCGGGTCGTGCGCGCAACCAATCACGCGCGCGAAACGCTGCGCGCCGGGTTCACCACGGTGCGCGACCTCGGCACGGAAGGCGCCGGATACGCGGACGTCGGCCTCAAGCGCGCCTTCGAGCAGAACATCGCACCGGGCCCGCGGATGCTCGTCAGCACGCGCGCCATCGTGGCAACAGGGAGCTACGGCCCGCGCTACACCGGCGATGTGGAGCTGCCGCAGGGCGCGGAAGAGGCCGATGCGTCGTCACTCGTCCGCGTCGTGCGCGACCAGATCGGACGGGGCGCGGATTTCATCAAGGTCTACGCGGACTATCGCTGGGGCCCGAACGGTGAAGCGAGGCCGACGTTCACGCTGGAGGAGCTCACGACGATCGTCGACGTCGCCCGCAGTTCGGGTCGACCGGTGGTGGCGCACGCGTCGACGGCCGAGGGCATGCGCCGCGCGACGCTCGCCGGGGTGGAGACGATCGAGCACGGCGATGCGGGCACGATGGAGACCTTTCGGCTGATGAAGGAGCGCAACGTGGCGCTGTGTCCCACCGTCGCCGCCGGCGATGCGATCCTCCGCTACCGCGGATGGAAAGCGGGCGACCCCGAGCCGCCACGGATCGCGGAGAAGCGCGCCAGCATGCGCGCCGCCATCGCGGCCGGCGTGACCATCTGCAACGGCAGCGACGTCGGCGTGTTCACGCATGGTGAAAACGGACGGGAGCTCGAGCTGCTCGTGGACTACGGGCTCACGCCGACGCAGGCGCTCCGAGCCGCGACGAGCACGAACGCGCGACTCTTCCATCTCGACGATCGACTCGGTGCGGTACGGGCAGGACTGCTCGCCGATCTCGTCGCGGTCCGCGGCGATCCGACGCGTGATGTCCATGCCGTTCGCGACGTGCGCTTCGTGATGAAGGGCGGGATGGTGGTTCGCTCGGATCCCTGACCAACGGAGTCGAGCGTCTCAGGCCGCCGCCTCGGTCAGCGCGTTCTCGCGCATGATGATCGTGAAGATGGACCCGACGCCCAGCTCGCTGCGCACGACGAGCTCGTGGCCCATCAGCGTACAGAGTTGGCGCGAGATCGCCAGACCGAGACCCGTGCCGCCGAAACGGCGCGCGGTATCGGTGTCGACCTGCTCGAACGCCTCGAAGATGGCCGAGAGCCGATCGTCCGGGATACCGATGCCGGTGTCCCTCACCTCGATGTAGATGGTGCCGCTGGCGACGTC
>JANLTI010000219.1:0-7995 GCA_031362845.1 Gemmatimonadaceae bacterium
GCCTGCGCGAGCGCCTCCTTCATGATCTGCAGGTCGAGCCCGTCGATCTTGATGTCCATCTGGATGGACGTGATGCCGGTCTTCGTTCCCGCGACCTTGAAGTCCATGTCGCCGAGGTGATCCTCGGTGCCGAGGATGTCAGTGAGAATCGCGTATTTCTTGCCTTCCTTGATGAGCCCCATCGCCACGCCAGCCACGGCGCCGCGGATCGGGATGCCAGCGTCCATCATGGCGAGCGATCCGCCACAGACCGACGCCATGGAGCTCGAGCCGTTCGACTCGAGAATCTCCGAGACGATGCGGAGCGTGTACGGGAAGTCGGCGAAGTCGGGCAGCACGCCCTGAAGCGCGCGCTCCGCCAGGTTGCCGTGCCCGATCTCGCGACGCGATGTACCGCGAAGGGGACGCACTTCACCCGTGGAGAACGGAGGGAAGTTGTAGTGCAGCATGAACGACCGCGTGGTCTCGCTCGGGCTGTCGATCGAGTCGAGCCGCTGGACGTCGTTCGCCGTACCGAGCGTGACGGCGACGAGCGCCTGGGTCTGCCCGCGCGTGAACAGCGCCGAGCCGTGGGCGCGCGGGAGCAGGCTGGTATCGATGGAGATGGAGCGCACTTCGTTACTGGCTCGCCCGTCGACGCGCTTCTTGGTCGTCAGCACCTGCGAGCGCATGGCGTTGTACTCGAGATCGCCGAGGATGCTGTTGATCTCCTTGGCATTGTCGGGGAGCGTCGCGGCGAACGATTCGGCGACGGACTTTTTCACCGCC
This sequence comes from Gemmatimonadaceae bacterium, assembly GCA_031362845.1. GTDB lineage: Bacteria > Gemmatimonadota > Gemmatimonadetes > Gemmatimonadales > Gemmatimonadaceae > AG11. Next base: position 769 of record JANLTI010000219.1, read on the forward strand.
TCGACCGCCTGCACGCGCGTCTGCTTGTCCTTCTGGTTCAACGCGTCGCTGATCTTCGCATCGGCCGCGGCCTTGACCTTGTCCATCAGGCCGTCGGTGACCGGCGGCTTGACCCAGGCCATCTTCTCGACCTTCGGGGAGAGCTTCATGAGCTCTTCCTGGAAGCCGATCAGCTCGCGAATACCACCCTGCGCCACCGTCAGTGCCTCGACGACATCTTCCTCCGTCACCTCGAGCGCGCCGCCCTCGACCATCATGATGGAGTCGCGCCCGCCGGCGACGACCAGCTCCATGTCGCTGTACTCGAGCTGCTGGAACGTGGGGTTGAGCACCCAGTTGCCCTGGAGGCGGCCGACGCGCACGCCGGCAATGGGGCCACTCCACGGGATGCGGCTGGACTGCAGCGCGTACGACGTCGCGACGAGCGCGAGGACGTCGGCGTCGTTCTCCTGGTCTGCCGAGATGACGTAGCAGAATACCTGGACTTCGTTCTGGAAGCCCTCGGGGAACAGCGGGCGGATGGAGCGGTCGATGATCCGGCAGCTCAGGATCTCGCCATCGCTCGGACGGCCTTCGCGCTTGATGAAGCCACCGGGAATCTTGCCGGCGGCGTAGGTCTTTTCCTTGTACTCGACCGTGAGCGGGAAGAAGGGGAGCGGGCTCTTGTTGTCGCTCACCGTGACGGTCGCGAGGACCATCGTGTCACCGTAGGTGACGAGGCAGGAGCCGGCGGCCTGCTTGGCCATGCGTCCGGTCTCGATGACCAGCTTGCGTCCCGCGAACGTCTTTTCAATGCGTTGCATGTGTGCTCTCGTCTTTCGTCTTTTTTCGTGCGGCCGGCCCGATGCCGGCTCGCGCCTCGTGAAATGCAAAACGCGCGGGCCGCATAGATGCGCCCGCGCGAGTGCCAATGGACCAGCCTAGTACCGCAGTCCGAGTTCCTGGACGATCTTGCGATATCCGTCGATGTCGGTGCGCTTCATGTAGTTGAGCAACCGTCGACGCGTTCCCACCATCTTGAGGAGCCCACGGCGTCCGTGGTGGTCCTTCTTGTGGGCCCGGAAGTGATCAGTGAGGTAGTTGATGCGCTCCGTGAGGAGGGCCACCTGCACTCGCGCCGAACCGGTGTCGGTCTCGTGCGCCTTGTACTTCTCGAGCGTTGCCGCGTTATCGAAAGCCATGTCTCGTGGACTGTCCCCGCCGAAGCGGCGGTCTAAGCGAAGTTAAAATGGTTGAGCCTAGGAAGTTAGCCCGCTCGTGATGCTCTGTAAAGGGAGGGACTGGTCAGGGCTGCTGGCCAGCTTTCGCGTCATCTGGGGGATGGTGTGTGCCTCGTGGGATACACCTCGTATTCCAAGCTATCGGGCAACAATCGATGGGAATTCACTCCGCAGTCACCTTTGCGAAACTTGAGCGGCGGACCGCTCGCCGCGAGCGATTTTTCGGAGTAACGAAGGTAGTCGAACCCGCTCCTGCTCAGCGAATCCGCCATGCGTTTGATCGCGCGCAAAGTGGCGGCCTGTCCGTTCGCGGCGAGCAATCGAACTTCCTCGCAGGCAATCGCTTTCCGTACGCGATGTAGCGCCGAGTCCGGGGTCGAAGGAATGGAACTATTCAACCGAGCGAGAGAATCAGTACGAACGAGCTGCGATCGACGGATAAGATCCTGCAGCCGCCGCCTGTACACGGTATCCGTCGTCGTGGCGAGCCGCCTGGCTTCGGCCGCTGTCTCGGCTCGGTAAGGCGGCTGAGCTCGTGAGCAGCCGATCCCAGAAGGAATGAGGCACGCGAAGAGATACGATCGGACGCGCGGCGTCATTGGTCGCCTCTCACTCGATCAGTGCTCTTTTCGCGTCTCTCAGCGCGTCCGCTCGGCGCGAGGGAGGGTCGCCATGCGCTCCAGCTTCCTTGAACTTTGGGTTCGTCACCGGGAGCGTTGGCGCTCCGCATTAACTCGGGAGCGTCACTCGCTGTCCTGAGGCTCATAACGTTGGCAAGGTCTACTCCCCTTGTTGGGATTACGCTGGTGAGCGACTGCGAAGGTGCGACAACTTCGGAGCGACCGATGATGAAATCGCGCTCATCGAAGATCTCCGCGTAACCCGACTGAATGCAGGGTGCAGAGCCAGCACAGTAGAAGTATGTGGTAGGGCCCACTTCCGTGACGCCAGAGGCGTATGCGTAGTAAACAGCCTTTCTGTTCACACGTCGCCCACTCGCGATAGTGTCAGGAGCGGTTATGACAGGCGTATAAGTTCGCGAACAGCGTAGCACCCACGTTTGCGAATCGCCGCTCGAGCCGTCAACGGTCAGGCTACGGGGACACGAGGATTCGCCGCCATCCCAAGGATCGGTCGGCTTCGGACCGGGATTCCAGGAGCCATTCGGCCCATTGCTGGCCGCAAAGCTCTCCCAAGCCCATGCAAGTCTCTCCTCGATTCGGAACGTCACTGATACAAGAGGCACATTGAACGGTTCCTCAACGACAAGGTCCTGCGTAACTCGAGACGAAATCAATCCGTTCCCTGGAGTCATGGCGCGAAACGTCAAGGAATCCAAATTTTCGAGACTCCACTCTGTGCTCGCCAACCTTAAGGGTCGCCCGAGCAGGAGGCGGTCATTTTGGTTCCAGATGTCGAGACTCGCGGTAAAGACAGAGCCCAGCGGAGGTGACGAGGTGCTCAGCGCCAATCTCGCGCGTTCGGGTAGGCACTCTCGGTGCAGCGTGTTGAGTTGGCCAAGAAACAAGGGCGCGCCGGCGGAGCCGAGGTAGGTGTCATCGACGTCATGAATCCTTAGGCCAAACTGAATTGCGGTCATCTCCGGCTCGTCGCTTGCGGCAATCGCAGCACGAGCGTCCTGCGAGAGCCGAGTGTCAATCTCCTCCCATCCTGATCCAGGCAGCACTACCCGAATGATGTCGTTTCTTGCGAGCAATCCTTTAAGATGATGTACGTCGAGTCCATAAGTTGCCTGTGTTGTCGCAGGCGCAAGGGCGACCGCCGCGACGCAACGATTAGCCACCTGCAAAGGACGGGGATCCTGATTGTCAAATTCCCGTATCGCCTGAGCCTGCAATATTGTCCCCTCTGAGTGGCCAACCAAGAGCACATGATTGTTGAACGATCTCGACGTTGCAATAACGTCCGTCAGTTCACGTACCGTATCGTTCGTTGGCGGTAGGCCAAGCTCCAGCTGCACACGGGCCGTGATCGCCTCCACGAGATCCAAACTCGTGACGGTTCTCGTGTAATTTACAATCTTGCACTTTGCGTACTGCGACAGCACGGTCAGCTTTTCTTTGAACGACAGATCACGCTTTGCATCCGAAACACACGGATGGGTCCGATCGTACTCTTCCATTTGGACCTTCCACGTCGGGTTGTAGCGCAACGATACGTCAGTGTAGTAGTTGTCAAAACGCGGCTGAGTGTAGACGAGCCGATCGAGGATGCTCTTGGTAACCCCCGCCTTGACTCTATCAGTCCCAATACCGTTCGTATAGATGATGTGCGTGGCCTCTTGTGGATCTTCGGGGTCCGAGACAGTCGCCGTGTTGCTCACACGGGTCGACGGCGCAGTCAGAACGGTGCGTGTCGACTTAGTCTCGACAGCCAACCTAGTTCTCGCAGAAGAAAATGGCCGGTTTGGGCTTCGGCTCGCTTGAGTTGTGCTCGGGACAGACAGCGAGGATGTCGCCGCCCCGACCTTCAAATGGTAGGTGTAATACACGCCGGATTCGTCGTACTCGGTAAAGAAATCCCAGCCGGCCAACGCTTCGTCAGCACGACGCAGCGCGGCGGAATCGCGAACCGGATCCACCGTTACGTAGTCGGCGAGGGCCGCTGCCCGCAGTAGCGCGTCCGCAGTCGTGCCGGCGCGCTGTTCTGCCAAGCCGAAATCGATGATCGCCTGCATCGCTGCCGGCTTATCGGCGGCGGTGAGCAACTGAGTGTTCAGATCAGCGAGCAATCTCTCGAGCGCGGTAAGCGTTGCATACGAGTAGATCGTATCGCTCACAACTTCCAGCCTACGCGAACCGTTCATCACGATCTGGCCTGTGGTGCTAGCCAGCGTATCGTCCAGGACGACGATCGGCGTCTCGCGACCGGGGCCAGCCTGAACTGCGTAGGAAACGGTCGTGCCGGGCGCGTAGGCAGAATCGACAGGCCACGAGCCGTTTACACCCGGGTGCACTTTCACCGTTAGCCGAACGGGCAGCGCGCTCGACGGCTCGAAGTCGAACGTCGTGGCAACGCTATCGATAGCGATAGTCAAGCTATCAACGTTGCCCCGGAAGTTTGGCCAGCCAGAGCCAGCCTTCAGGATGACAGCTCCGGCCGTTGGGTGCACGCCTAAGTTAGGAAACGCCGTAAGCAGCTGCGCCCAGGTACACGGTGTCGCTTGCACACACGCATTTGTAGTAAGCACATCGCTTCGTCTGACAGACGATCTAGTTCCCCACCACTTCCCCGTCTTCGCGTTCCAGCGTTGCCACGTAGCAATGGGAACGTTGCCGCCTGCGCCTTGATAGGGTTCGAATACGATTCGGCCTTGATACTGAAGCGATTGATCCGTCAAGTCGAAATCGGCGTTGAACTGCAGAGCGATGGCGAGATTATTCCCGGCGTTTTCGGTCTGTCGAAGAGTGGAGTAGCGTAGATCGGTGATGCGATCGAGCCGCGTGCCGGCATAGTCCTTCAAGATGATAGCGTTGCCATCCGACGCGACCGATGTTGCAAGCTCGGCGCTTCCCCCGCCAATTGCGGCGCGATCACCCACGCCCGGTATGATTTGACAGCGCGTGGGGTCGGAGCACGCTGTGCCGTTTTGGTCGTTATAGAATGCCCAGCCGCGCATACTCTCAGATGTTACGCTTACGAGACCTGGCGGATTAAGAAGTTCGGCTGCCTTCGCTGTCGGTTGCAGTCTTCCAGGAGCGGTAATGTCGTGGCATGCGAACACCGCAAACGCTGCAACAGCGGGGACGGCGACGCGCGTCGCCGTCAGTCGAAGAGGATGCATGTATCGGGGCTGGTGGGGAGCGTGCTACGGAGGGATGAAACGGGTCGCAACTCTCGCACGCTGTCCTGATGAGGGAACCGAGGCAACTCGGCGGGAGGGGACTAAGAGCCGAGCACTCAAAGCATCAGTGGCGAGCAACGCCAACGATAAGATCTTCGCGTCAAACGAGAAGCTACCGGGCTTGGGCGGGAAGTCAATGCGTTTTACGAGCAGCCTATCCGAGATGGGGGCGTTGGTGTGAAGTATGAGAGAACTCTCATAAATCGGCGACGCGCGGCTCGCGAGTCAGCCCGCGACAGTGACACATGTCGACAATGTATACCGCACGCGATCACGAGTTCCGCGGTCGGCGTACACTATCCACAGAAGTCTCGCATTGAGCGATGCGGTCACCGACTCGATGAGCCTACGGTGAAGTAGCTGACGATGTTCCTGAAGTGCTATTGCATGATGCCTACGCGCGATTGCCATTTCACGCATTCAGCTTCCAAATGATCCCGACATGGTACTCGTCATCGCGCGCTCCTCAGTATGAGCTGCCCTACGCATTCGGCTCCAGTTGCTACCCAAACAACTTCGCCACGACGTCCTTGAACCCCATCACCAGATCGTTGAACGTCGACATCACGAAGATCAACAGGATCGCGACCAGGCCGAATCGCAGCACGTACTCGCGCGTGCGCGCGCTGAACGGACTGCCCTTCACCGACTCGGCGATGTTGATCAGGATCTGACCGCCGTCGAGGATCGGGATCGGCAGCAGGTTGAGCACGGCGACGTTCACGCTCAAGAGCGCGATGAGAAAGAGCAGCGACTCGAGCCCGCTCTGCGCGGCAGCGACGGAGGCACGCGTGATGGCGATTGGGCCGCCAAGCTGGCGCACCGAGACTTCTCTCGTGATCAGGCCGCGCACCGTCTCGACGATCTTCCCCGCGGTGATCCAGGTGCCACGCGCACCGGCGACCACGGCGTCACCTACTCCAATCGGCTGACGGGTCGTGGGATCAGCCACGGCCGCGCCGATCTTGCCGACACTGCGCATCGCCCCCGTCGCGGCGTCCTTCACGCTCGTCGAGTCCGGGCGGACGGTCAGGTTTACGAGCGCACCACCACGACGCACGACGAATGGCAAATCGGTGCCCGCGGCGGGGCTGACCCGCTCCTGCAACTGCGACCAGCTCTGCACGGGTTGGCCCGCAATCGTGACGATGGTGTCTCCGATGCGAAGCCCGCCGCGTTTCGCCGGACTGCCCGGCAGCACGTCGCCCAGCACCGGCGCGATGAAGAAGTCCACGGCGCCGAGCAGTTGCTGCGTCGTGGGCGCGCCAGGCGTGCCGACGGGAATGCGCGTGTCGCCGCGATTGGTGCGCACCACCACCGTGCCCGCTCCGGTTTCGTCGACGCGATCCGCGATCTCACTCCAGTTGCGAACGGCGGCGCCATTTACCGCCACGATGGTGTCCCCGGCTTGCAGTCCCGCGAGCGCCGGCGCGGAGGCGAGCGGCCGGACCGCCCCGACGACGCGGGTGCTGACGACCGGCTGGCCGTACACCAGCGACAGGCCCGTGAGCACCACGAAGGCGAGCAGGATGTTCATCGTGACGCCGGCGATCATGATGAACAGCCGTGCGGCAAGGCTCTTCGACTCGAACCAGCGGTGCTCCGGCACGGGCTTCGGTCCGAACGGCAGCATCGCCTCCGCATCGTACCCCTTCTGGCCGGGCTTCAACCCCTCGCCTTCGCCCTCGCCGCCGCCCTCGATGAACGAGGCCTCGGCGTCGTGCCGGGATGCCATGCGCACGTAGCCGCCGAGCGGAAGCGCCGCGAGTACGTACTCCGTCTCGCCACGCCGGTACCGGAAGAGCGCGGGGCCGAACCCGATGGAGAATCGGGGGGCGTACACGCCGGTGAGCTTGGCGGCGATGAAGTGTCCCAGCTCGTGCACGAAGATCACGAGTCCGAAGACGACGATGGGAGCGAGCAGTGCTAGCATGGGAAAAGCTCCTGCACGTGACGACGCGCCTGCGCGTCAGCGGCGAGAATGGCGTCGCGCGTCCCGCTCGGCGCATCGCCGAACCGGGAGAGCGCGCTCTGGATAGCGCGCGCGATGTCGCCGAAGCGAATCGCGCCCTCGAGAAAGATGGCGACCGCCTGTTCGTTGGCGGCGTTGAACACGGCGGGCGCAGCACCACCGCGCCGCCC
>JANLTI010000268.1:0-3685 GCA_031362845.1 Gemmatimonadaceae bacterium
AAGCGGAATGTCCCGGTCTTGTTGATCGTCGACCCGATCACGGTGTCGCCCGCGCTCTTCCTCACCGGCATGCTCTCGCCGGTGATCATGGACTCGTCGACGTTGGACTCGCCGTCGCTCACTTCACCGTCCACCGCCAGCTTGTCACCGGGTCGGATCAGCACGATGTCGCCAATGGCGACGTCAGCGGTCGGAATGTCGACAGGCTGGCCGTCGCGAATCACCGTGGCCTTCGGCGGGGCGAGACTCAGCAGCGCTTGTACCGACTTCGACGCACCGGCACGCGCGCGCATCTCCAGCCAGTGTCCCAGCAGGATGAAGACGAGCAACATGGCGACCGCTTCATAGAACACCTCTGCCGTGAAGAAAAAGGTGGCGCCGACGCTGAAGAGGTAGCCCGCCATCACCGAGAGCGACACGAGCACCGCCATGTTGGCAACGCCGTTCCTCAGCGCGCGCCATGCGCCCACGTAAAAGACCCATCCGCCGTACACGACCGCCGGCGTGACCACGATGAAGCCCACCAGGGCTCTCGAAATGCCGAACGGCGTCGGCAATGAGAGGCCGGTCATGTTCGCGAACATCGGGGTATAGAGGTACACGACGATGGTGAGGGCGAGCGTGACGAAGAAACGGGTGCGCATTCCGCGCACCATGTCGTCCATCGACTCGCCGACGCCGTGCCCCATGCCGTGCGCCATGTCGGCGGCCGGGGTGGCGGCCATGATTGCTGGATGGCCCGAATGATCATCGCCAGGGGCGACACCCGCTGTCGGCAGCGCGTGATTCGAGTGCGCACTACCTGCGTCTCGCGGCGGATCCGGCTCGCACACATGCGCCGGTACGACTTCGCCGCGGCAGTGATAGCCACAGTCGTCCACCAGCGTCTGAAGTTCGGCGGCGGCGACACGGGTTTCGTCGTGCACGACGGTCGCCGTGCCGCTCAGGAAGTTGGCGTGGACCTCCGTCACCCCATCGCGGCGAGCGATCCGCTTCTCGACGCCGGCACCGTCGAACATGGACATCATGCCGTCGATCTGTACCGTCGTCGTCTTCATGAGTCGCTCGGCCCGTACGACACACTGCCGGGCCGAGTCACTCCTGCGGCGCTCACGCCGCCATCTTGCGGCACGCGTCGGCGCAGCGACGACACGCCTCGGCGCACATCCGGCAGTGATCCATGTGAGCCGCATGCTTCTCGCATTCCTTCGCGCACGCATCACATGCGGCGGCGCAAGCTCGGCACACCTCGGCCGAGAGCGGTCCGCCGCGCGACATGACGCGGATTGCCGCCGAGCATGCGTCCGCGCAGTCGCGATCCAGGCGGATGCAGGCGAGCATCATCTTCGTGTCCTTCTCGTCGAGACACGCATCGGAGCACATCTCGCACGCCACGAGGCAGGCGACGCAGGCCTCGATGCACTCGTGGTACTTCTTGGCCGTGCCGCGCAGGTAGGTACCGAGTTCGATGGTTGCCATTCCTTCTCCATGTGGGTGTGTTGACGCCGCCGCAGCGACGTGTCGCGGCCAGACACGACGCGTGCGAGCAAGCTGGCAGATATCGATCCAGACAGCCCGAAAGCAGGGTGGTGCATGCGTTCTGGCGGAATTGTCCCGACACGACTGCCCGAGTTCCCCTCACACCGGCGCTCAGCCGGCGGCAGTACACTCCATAGAGCGCCGGAGTCGACGAGTGACGTCGGCCGTGCCCGCATTCTTCAGCCGCTTCGCGACGAGTTCGTGCAGGCAACATCCGAAGTCCGGCCGAACACTCTTTCGAGGCTTGCGACGCCATGTATCACACTGCAGTGCGCGAACCTCCGGCCTCCGGCATCCGATCGATCGCACGGGCTCTCATGGTCGCAACGCTCGTGCTCGCGCCCGCTTGGTCGACTCCTGTGGCCGCACAGACCACGGAGCCGTCAAAGGCGCCCGCCTCCCTGCTGCTGGGCGATCTCTACAGCCAGGTGCAGCGCGCCAACCCGCGCGCCGCCGCAGCGCGCTCTCTCGCCCGTGCGTCGCTGGCGCGCGTCGCGGGCGCCTCGCGTCCCACTGATCCGCAGCTTCAGCTCGGCTTCATGAACTACACCCTCCCCAGACTGACGCCGATGCCCACACTCGGCATGAACCAGCTGCAGGTCATGCAGATGGTTCCGTTCCCGGGGAAGCTCGCGCTTGCGGGTCGCGTGGCAGGTGCGCAGGCGACGGCCACGGCGTTCCGCTCGGAAGACGTATCGTGGGACGTTCGGAACCAGGTGGCGATGGTGTTCTATGATCTGTACGCCACCGATCGCTCGCTCGACGTCGCACGCGAGACCCTGCGATTGTTGCGGGACATCGCGGCCACGGCCGAGGCGATGTACCGCGTGGGTGACGGACGACAGGCGGACGTGCTTCGGGCGCGCGTGGAGATCGCCCGCATGGTGGAGGACACGCTACGCATGCAGGCGATGCGCCAGTCGATGACGGCGCGACTGGACGCGCTGCTCGACCGCGGCCCCTCCGCCGAGATCGGCGCGCCCGCGCTACCGGCGTTCCCCGATTCGATTCCCATGCGCGCGTGGCTGGACTCGGTCGCGCGAGACTCGCGTCCGATGATTCGCGCCGGACTCGATGAGGTGCGAGGGGCGGTCGCATCGGAGCGGCTCGCCCGCAAGGAACTCTTTCCGGACCTGCAGGTGGGTGTGCAATACGGCCAGCGCCCCGGTGAACTGGGAATGGGAACCGAGCGCATGGGCAGCCTGATGCTCGGCGTCTCGCTGCCCGTTTTCGCGCGCTCGCGCCAACTCCAGATGCGCGTCGAGGCGGACGCCATGAAGCAGATGGCGCAGGCCGACCTCGCCGCGATGCGCGCCGACACGCGCGGAAAGATCGGCGAAGCGTACGCCGCGCTCACCCGCGCACGAAGTCTCGCGCACCTCTATCGCACGACCGTCCTCCCCCAGGCCGAGGCGACCGTTGCCTCCGCGCTCTCCGCCTATCGCGTGGGAAGCGTGGATTTCATGACACTTCTCGATGACCGCATGACCGTCAACAAGTATCGACAGGAGCTCTCCGTGCTCGAGGCGGACCAGGGGAAGTCGTGGGCCGAGCTCGAGATGCTCACCGGCCTCGTGTTGTTCGACGCGAATGATGTGACCCGTCCGACCGCCGCGATCTCGCGGCCAACCAGTGGGAGCGTACGATGAGACAGGCACTGAAGATCGCGGCGTACGGCGGGGTGTTCGTGCTGGCGCTCGGCACCGTCTACCTCGCGACGCGCGGCAAGGATGCGCCGACCGCGATGGCCGCGGCCGTGAGCAACGGCACCGTGATTCCTGCGACGTCGACAGGCGCGCCGGTGATGCTCACCGCGGCGGACGCGCAGCGTATCGGCGTAACGTACGCCCCCGTTGTCCTGGGCCCTCTCGCCAGAGAGGTGCGCACGGTGGGGCAGGTCACGTTCGACGAGACTCGCGTGCGAACGATCGCCCTGAAGATCGACGGCTTCGTGGAGCGACTGATCGTGAACGCAACTGGACAGGCCGTGTATGCTGGCCAGCCACTGCTCACCATCTACTCACCGATGCTCGTGACGGCGCAGGAAGAGTTGCTGCTCGCCAAGCGCCTCCAGGTCGACGTCGCTGCCGCGAGCGGTGACACGCGGCGCGGCGCTGACGATCTGTTGTCGTCGTCGCGGCGCCGG
>JANLTI010000055.1:0-37690 GCA_031362845.1 Gemmatimonadaceae bacterium
AGTTGATGAACGACTCGCGGATCTCGTCGTCGATCAGGCGCGGAAGAATGCGTTCGCGGTTGTTCGGAGCAGTCATGTACGCGGATTATTGCGGGACTCGACACACGGTGACGACCGAGTTCGCAATGTAGCCGAACACCCTCCGAATTGCAACTTCGCGAAGGCCAGACAACTCATTGTGCTACAATGGTTTATCTGGCCTTCCTCCGCTCGGATTTCGGGACCGGCCCGCGCGCCCGGCGGCGTCCCGCAATCGGGCCCGCCATCGCTCCCTCCACCCCCGTCCTACGGTCGTGCCGGACACCCTGCCGCGCGCGCGCACGCAGGGTCAAGCAGCGGCAGCCCGAGTCGCGCCAGCTCCGCGTTCGTGTTCGCGAGATCGGTCTTCCAGACCTGCGCCAGTCGCGCTTCGTAGCCCGCGAGCTCGGCGGACAGGATCCCGAAGATCTCCGGCAAATTGCTCGTCGGTCGCCCGTCGCCGCGCTCGGCCATCGAGAGCAGGTTCGCGAGCCGATTGTTCACGCGGATCGGGAAGTTGAGCGGATCCTGTCCGCTCTGGTTGCGCACCTGATAGATCACTTCCTCGATCGCCGACGCTCGCGCACGAAGCGTTGCCGCCCGCGTCGCCAAGGCACTGTCCTTCGACGTCGCAAGCCGGTTGTCGAGCTGCTCCTTCACGCGCCGAATCTCGATCACCGACGCGTTGGCGGCGCTTGCCCGGTCGCGCACGCGGCGAGAGAAGGCGTACTGCGCGCGCAAGTCGGCGTCCGTGGCGGTGAGCCACGGGTTGCGCGTCACCGCGAGCGGCGCGGTCACCGCGACCATCGGCAACGAGGCGCGCCGTGTAGCGACCAGGCGGCACCGCCGGACCGTTGGTACCGGCGCCCCACAGGATCATCTTCGGAAAACGCGTGATGCCCTGCGCGCGGAGATCCCAGATGATGCGGTTCACGCCCTCCGTCGCGGGCAGGAAGGTCTCGCGATCGCGACGACTCGCCGCGCTCGCTGCGCTATCGACTTTTGCGGTGTCGGGCTCGAAGGTGCGGAGCACGGTGCCGGCGGAATCGACGATCTCCAGTCGTAGCGTGGTGGGCGCTTTCGCGAGCCACCAGCTGATGGCGACACCAGGACCGGTTCGCACACCGGCCGGTGGCGTGAAGAGATGCGCGGGCCCGGCGAGCACCGCCGACGTTGCCTGCCGGAGCGCCGCGATGTCATCCAGCACCCAGAACCCGCGGCCATGCGTGGCGATCACGAGCTCGTTTCCTTCCACCACCAGGTCGACCACCGGCAGGTCGGGCAGGTTGAGCGAGAGCGATTGCCACGACGCGCCATCGTCGCTCGACAGGTAGACGCCGTGCTGGGTTGCCGCGTACAGGAGACCGCGTCGCGTCGGATCGGCGCGCACGGAGTGCACATACGCATCGGCGCGAATGCCCGTCACGATCTTCGTCCAGGTGCGTCCGTAGTCGGTCGTCCGGAAAATGTGCGGTGCCATGTCGTCGAGCAGCGGCCGCCGAACGCTGACGTAGGCCGTGGCCCCGTCGAACGGTGACGCGTCGATTTGGCTCACGCGTCCGAAGGCCGGCATGTCCGGCGGTGTGACGTTCGCCCAGCGACGACCGCCGTCGCGCGTCACGTGCACCAGCCCATCGTCCGAGCCCGTCCAGATCACGCGCACGTCGCGCTTGCCGGGCGCGACGCTGAAGATCGTGCCGTAGACCTCGGGTCCGTTCATGTCGCCGGTGATGGGGCCGCCCGAATGGCCCATCGTCGCGGGGTCGTGACGGGTGAGGTCGCCGCTCAGCGCCGTCCACGTCTGCCCCGCGTCCGACGTCTTCCACAGGCGCTGCGACGACACGTAGAGCGTCGTGGGATCCAGCGGGCTGAAGATGATCGGGAAGGTCCACTGCCACCGCTCCCTGATCGCGCTCGCGGGCTCGCCGGAGTAGAACCATGGATATGGATTCACCTCGCGCGACGTGCCGGTCTTGCGATCGTATCGATCGACGTAGGCGCCGTTGTTCGTGCCCGAGTAGAAGACATCGGTGTTGCGTGGATCGGGGGCGATGTAGCCCGGCTCGCCCCCACCCGCGACATACGACACCGCCATCCCGCCGGCAGTGATGTCGCCGCTGTCGGCTCGCGCACCAGCGCCGCGCCGGCGCCCCGCCCCGCCGAGCCCGAACGCCGCCGCATTCCAGTTGTACGGCGTGCAGAGCGTGCTGTTGTCCTGCTGCGAGCCACACACGTGATACGGCACGTGCTTCGTCGTCACGACGTGATAGAACTGTCCGGTGGGGAAGTCGAGATCCGTCCAGCGGCCGCCCGTATTGAACGACACCGCACCGCCGCCGTCGTTGCCGACCACCAGATGCGTGGGGTCGTCGGGATCGATCCACAGGTCGTGAAAGTCACCGTGCGTGCCGTTGTCGATCGCCCCGGTCTTCCTGCCACCGTCCGTCGAGCGGAACATGGACGTGTTCTGCAGGTAGACCACGCCCGTGTCGCGCGGATCGGCGAAGACGTGCGTGTAGTAGAAGGCGCGCTGCCGGATCGCGCGATCCTCGTTCACCAGCGTCCAGCTCGCGCCCGCGTCGTCGCTGCGGAACAGGCCGCCCTTCTCGTTCTCCACGAGCGCGTACACGCGCCGCGCATTCGCGCCGGAGATGGCCACGCCGATCCGCCCGATCACTCCGGACGGCAGTCCCTGCGCGCGCGTGATCTCCGTCCACGACTCGCCGCCATCCGTGCTCTTGAACAGCCCACTCCCGGGTCCGCCGCTCGACATGTGCGACTCCGTGCGGTAGGCCTCCCACATCGCCGCGTACATGACGTTGGGATCGGCGCGGTCCATTGTGATGTCGATCGCGGCCGTGCGCTCGTCGCGGTAGAGCACCTTCCGCCAGCTCCTGCCCCCGTCCGTGCTCTTGAACACGCCACGCTCGGTGCTGGGCGCGCTGTACTTCCCGAACGCCGCGACGAAGATGATGTCCGGGTTCGTGGGATGAATTCGGATCTTCGAGATGCCGTGCGACTCCCGGAATCCGACATGCGTCCAGGTCTTGCCGGCGTCACCGCTGCGATACACGCCGTCGCCGGGCATGATGTTGCCGCGGATGCAGGTCTCCCCCGTGCCGATGAACACCACATCAGGATTGGACTCGCTCACCGCCACGGCACCCACCGACGCGCTGCCGATCCGTCCGTCCGTGACGGACGCCCAATGCTCCCCGGCATCGGTGGTCTTCCACAGGCCGCCGCCGACCGCACCGAAATACGCCTCCCGCGGTCGGCCGCGCACGCCGCTCACGGCGATCGATCGGCCGCCTCGATCAGGACCGATGTTGCGCCAGCGATACGAGCGGAGCAGGGTGCTGTCGATCGATGACATCGCCGTGCGGCGCGGCGAGGACGCCGCAGGCGGCTGGGTGGCGGTCAGCGAGGCGGTGATCGCCCCCAGAGGAACGAGCACGAGCGCGCGCGACCAGAGCATGAGCCTACTCCTTGCCTTCGGATTCGGTGGGAGCCGACTCCGGATACTCCGCCGTGTCGGGGTATTCCTTCGCCATCTCGTCGTCCTCCTGCGCCGTGAGCTCGCGCTCGCGCCGCAGCCCTTCGTCGCGCTCCACGCGATACGCGTCGTACCACTCGCGCGTCACCTCGCCCGCGAGGTCACGGTTGCCCAGGCCGAAGGCGAGGGCCATCGCCAGCGCGATCGCGCCGAACAGGATGGCGAACGCCGTCGTCACGATGTCCGTCGCGATGCCGAGCTCCTGCAGCGCCATGAAGATCGCCAGCAGGATCACGCCGCTGCGCCCCACGCGAGCCAGCGCCCGCCCGCCGTGCAGTGCGCCGGCCGAGGCCGAGATCAGGCCGCCGACGAATCCGCCGAGCACGATACCGACCAGGATGATCACGATCGCCGCGATCACGCTCGGGATGTAGCTCACGAGCTCGGAGAACACGTTCGCCAGCGACTCGAGGCCCAGCGCGTTGGCCGCCACGAGAATCACGGCGAACATCACGAGCCAGAACACCAGGTTCGCCAGCACGCGAACGGGGTTCACGTGCGAGCCCGATCGCTCCACCGCCTGCATCACGCCGCCGCGCTCCAACATGCGATTGAGTCGGATGCGCCGCAGAAAACGCTCGATGAGCTTCTCGAGCACCTTCGCCAGCAGGTAGCCCGCGAAGAGGATGACGAGGGCGCCGAGCAGTGCGGGCACGATGTCGCCGAACACCTGCGCGAAGCTCGCCTGGAGACGGTCGCCGAAGTTCACGCTGTCCTGAAGAAACATGGTCTCGAGAGCTGGAGGCGCCGACGATGGCGCGTCGCGGAAAAAGCTAGCTGATTACGCCCGTGATTGTGAGCCGTCGATCGCTGTCCGTCGCCACGCACCATGCCTCAGTTCCGCGTGCCACGCTTGAGGTCGAAGATCACGCTGCGACGGCAGGTGGGACAGATGAGCCATTCGCGACGGCGCGCGTACCCCAGCCCGAACGACCCGCCGCCAATGGATCGCGTGGTCATCGCGGTGCCGTCCCGCGGGCATACGGCCGGTTCGCCCGCGGCCACCCGCTCGCGCAGCAGGCGCTGCTCCTCCGGCTCGAACTGCGCGTGCGCGCCCGCGTTCACGTGCGCGTGAGCCCGTCCCGAATGGCCTCCGGAATCGGCACCGTTGCGCGCGACGCATAATCGAACATCACCTGCACCGTCTCTCCTTCGGCCACCAGCCGGTCATCGCGCGAGTCCAGGATCCGGTACCGCCACACCCACGCCTTCGTTCGAATCTCCCCCGTCGTCATCTCGAGCTCCAGCGGGTCACCCATCATGGCCGGACTGCGATAGAAGATCCTCGCCTCGGCGAGGATGAACCCGGCGTCGACGTCGCCGCCCGCGTCGAGCCACGCCTGCACGCGACCGATCTCGAAATATGCCAGGTACACCGCGTTGTTGACGTGGCCCTTGGAGTCGTAGTCGTTCAATCGCGTCTGCAGAGCGACACGCATCAGTCGATGCTCACCACGATCTTGCCGAACTGGTCGCCGCGCTCGAGGCGCTCGAACGCCGCGCGCCCGTTCGCGAGCGAGAACACCCGGTCGATCGGCGGGCGCAGCCGGCCAGCGGCGAAATGTCGAACGATCTCCTCGAACTCGGCGTCGTTGCCCATCGTGGATCCAAGAATGCTCCACTGATTCCAGAACAGGCGGCGCACGTCCGTGGTCACCATCGGTCCCGACGTGCCGCCACAGGTGACGAGGCGCCCGCGCCGGCCCAGCGCGCCCAGCGATTGCGACCATGTCGCCGCTCCCACGGAGTCGACCACGACATCCACCCCGCGCTTGCCAGTCCGGGCGCGAATCTCACGGCCGACGTCCACACCCGTGTGATTGATCAGGTCGTCCGCGCCCAGCTGCGACGCGCGAGCGAGCTTGGCATCGCTGCTCGACGTCACGGTGACATGCGCGCCAGCGAGCTTGGCAATCTGCAGGCAGGCGATGGCGACCCCGCCACCGATGCCCCAGATGAGCACGCGCTCCCCCGGCTGCACGCGCGCGCGCGTCACCATCATCCGATACGCCGTGAGTGTGGCGAGAGTGAACGCCGCGGCTTCGGTCTCATCCGACGCGCCGTCGACCCGCGCCAGGTTCGCGGCCGGCACCACGAGCAGCTCGGCCATCGTGCCCGGATGATGCTCGCCGAGAATCCCGTATCGCGTGCAGAGCGGCTGCTCGCCGTCCAGGCAGTACTCGCACGTGCGGTCGCTGATGCCCGGATTGATGACGACCCGGTCTCCCACCGCCACGTTCGTAACCGCCGAGCCGATGGTCTCCACGATGCCGACGCCATCGGCACCGAGCACCCATCCCGGCGTGATCGTCACGCCCGGCAATCCGGCGATCAGGAACAGGTCGAGATGATTGAGACCGGCGGCGCGCATGCGCACGCGGACGTCTCCGTCGGCGCGCAGCATCGGCTCGGCGAGATCGTCGCGATACTCGATGCGCTCCATCCCGCCGTGCGCGGAGATCGTGAGTCCTCGCATGCCTCTGACGTGGGGTTATATTGGACGCGAATGCTATGCGGCGGCAGGCGGACGCGAAAGGCGCCGCTGTGGCCCCGGCCTCGTTCCGTCACGGGCGCACCGACATGACTGCAATCAAGGTTCCGCAGCTCGGCGAATCAATCGTCGAAGCGACAGTCTCGCGATGGCTCAAGAACGAGGGCGATCAGGTCGCGGCCGGCGACACGCTCGTCGAGCTCGAGACCGACAAGATCACCGTCGAAGTACCGGCGCTCTCGGCAGGCGTGCTGCGCACGCGCACCGTCAATGAAGGTGATGTCGTCACCGTCGATCAGCTGCTCGGTGAGCTGGAAGACGGCGCGACGGCGTCACCCGCGTCGCTCGGCGCCGCGCCTGCCGCGGCCGGAGCGGACGCGCCGCGTTCCGCTCCAGTGGCGCCCGCTCCGACTCCCGCTGCGGCACCTGCCCCGGCGCAGGGCGCGGCGAAAGTCTCGCCCGCCGCGCAGCGCGTGGCCGCGGAGCAGCAGGTGGATCTCTCCGCCGTCCAGGGCACGGGACGCGGTGGCGTCGTGAGCAAGCCTGATGTGATCGAGCACGCCGCGAAATCCGGCGCGTCCGCATCGGCGGCACCGCCCGCACCGATAACGAAGGCCGCTGCGGCCCCGGTGGCACCGGCTGCGCCAGTGGCCGGTGTCGCCGCTGCGTCCACTGAACCCCGGCGGCCCTCGCCGGCCGGTGGTGAGCGCGAGACACGCGAGAAGATGACGACGCGACGCAAGCGCATCGCGGAAAACCTCCTGCTCTCGCAGCACAATACGGCGCACCTCACGACCTTCAACGAGATCGACATGTCCGTCGTGAGCGCGCTGCGCGAGCGGATGAAGGAAAAGGTCGAGAAGGAACACGGCGTGAAGCTCAGCTTCATGCCGTTCTTCGTGAAGGCGGCGTCGATGGCGCTCAAGGCGATGCCCATCGTGAACGCGTCGATCGATGGAGACGCCATCGTCTACCATCACTACGTGAACATGGGCATCGCCGTGGCGTCCGATGCGGGGCTCGTGGTCCCCAATGTGAAGGACGCCGATCGCAAGGGCATGCTCGACGTGTCGCGCGACATCGCCGCCGTGGCCAAGCGCGCGCGCGATGGCAAGCTGACGATGGACGACCTCACCGGCGGCACCTTCACCATCACCAACGGCGGCGTATTCGGCTCGCTCGTCTCCACCCCCATCATCAACTATCCACAGGCCGGCATCCTCGGATTGCACAAGACCCAGGACCGGCCCATCGCCCTCAACGGCCAGGTCGTCATCCGACCGATGATGTACGTCGCCCTGTCGTACGACCATCGCATCATCGACGGGCAGCAGGCCGTGCTCTTTCTCGTGAAGGTGAAGGAGTTGATGGAGGATCCGGCGGCCATGTTGGTCGACTGAGATGGCCGAATCGCACATTGCCGCCGACGTCGTCGTCATCGGCGGCGGTCCGGGCGGCTACGTTGCTGCCATTCGCGCCGCCCAGCTCGGATTCTCCACCGTGTGCGTCGAGATGGACCGCACACTTGGCGGCACCTGCGTCAACGTCGGATGCATCCCGAGCAAGGCGTTGCTCGAGTCGTCGCACCACTATGAGTTCATGGCGCACGACGCGGCGAAGCACGGCATCGGGCTGGCAAACCTGTCGATCGACGTGCCGGCGATGCTGAAGCGGAAGGACGAGGTCGTCGGCCAGAACACCAAGGGCATCGAGTTTCTCTTCCGGAAGAACAAGATCACCTGGGCGAAGGGTCGCGGAACGCTCAAGGCGGGCAACGTGGTCGAGGTGCGGGGGGCGCCCCCCGAAAACACTCTCACCACCTACCAGGCCAGGCACGTCATTATCGCCACCGGCTCCGCACCAATCGAGCTCCCCTTTCTCCAGTTCGACGAGGAACGCGTGCTCTCCAACGTCGGAGCCCTCACGATTCCGTCGGTTCCAGGGCATCTCATCGTCATCGGTGGCGGCGTCATCGGCCTCGAGCTGGGCTCGGTCTGGCGTCGGCTCGGCGCCCGAGTCACCGTCATCGAGCTGCTACCGTCCATCCTGCCCGGCATGGATGACGACATCGTGAAGGACGCCGACAAGATGTTCCGGAAGCAGGGGCTGGACATCCGCACCGGCACCAGGGTCACCGGCGGTGGACGGAGCGCCGACGGCGCATTCGTCACGGTCGAGAAAGACGGAATCTCCGAACGACTCGACGGTGACCACGTGCTCGTGTCTGTCGGCCGTCGCCCGGTCACCACCGGCATCGACGCCGAGGCGCTCGGGCTGGCGCTCGGCCGGCGCGGCGAAGTGCTCGTCGACGATCAGCAGCGCACCAACATTCCCGGTGTGTACGCCATCGGCGATTGTACGCCGGGCCCGATGCTCGCGCACAAGGCGGAAGAGGAAGGCGTCGTCGCCGCTGAGGTGATCGCGGGAATGGCGGTGCACACGCATCACCGCACCGTCCCGGGTGTGGTCTACACCTGGCCCGAGATCGCGGTCGTCGGCATCACCGAGCGCCAGGCGAAG
This sequence comes from Gemmatimonadaceae bacterium, assembly GCA_031362845.1. Lineage (GTDB taxonomy): Bacteria > Gemmatimonadota > Gemmatimonadetes > Gemmatimonadales > Gemmatimonadaceae > AG11. Next base: position 8,586 of record JANLTI010000055.1, read on the forward strand.
GAGAGTGGCCGCGCGGTGAAAATCGGCAAGTTCCCCTTCTCGGCCAATGGCCGCGCACGCACCGCGGGCGAGACGACGGGCTTCGTGAAGTTCGTCGCGGACGCCACGACCGACGAGATCCTCGGCTGCCACATGATCGGCCCCAGCGTCTCGGAGCTGATTCCGGAAGTCGTTCTCGCGATGGAATATCGCGGCTCCTCCGAGGATATCGGGATCACCGTCCACGCCCATCCCACGCTGTCGGAGACGACAAAGGAAGCGGCGCTCGCGGTGCTGGGGCGGGCGCTGCACTTCTGACGGACCGCGCGCTGACGCTCACGCTGCGCGCCCTCATGCCGGCGGACGAGCACGCGGCGCGCGCCTTGCTGGGCTCGCACTTTTCCGGGACGCGCTATCGTGAGCGGATGGTCGAGCTGCTCGAGAGTGCGCTGCGATTCGACGATCCCGAGTACCTGGCCGTCCTCGCGTTCAGCGAGCGTGACGGCGAGCTCGCCGGCCTCACGCTGTTCGGCACCGTCGCCGGCGCGCAGGCCGTGGTGAAGATTCACGCGGTCGTCGCGCGGGACCACGCCGGAGCCCTCGCGCTCCTGGAGGCGGTGCGCGACGCCAGCGAACGCTCCGGCGAGCGCCTGATGGTGTGCGAGCTGCCGGACGACGCGCCCTTTTCCCTCGCCGCGGACTCGTTGACGACCGCCGGCTACTCCGAGGAAGGGCGCGTGCCCGACTTCATCCGTGAGGGCATCGCGCTTCGCCTGCTGGTGCGCGCGCCCTGACGGTCGCGGCTAGTGATCGCCGCCCGCTCCGCGACTCCAGGGCGGCACGATTCCGTTCATTCTGGCGTACGCGATCGACTGGCCGAGGTGCTCGTGCGCGTGCGTGGCCATGAGCAGGAGCACGCCACGATTCGTGCTTGCTGAGCCGAACAGGTTCACCGCGCCGTCCATCTGATCGTCCGGCACGTCTGTCACGGCCTGCTTCGCAAAGGCGAACGACTTCTTCAGCATGTCGATCACCTGCGCCTTCTCGGTCACCTTCGTCTCCATGTCACGGGCCATGGTCACGTCGGGCTTCCGCTTCACGCCGGCCATTGCCGGAATCATGTAGTTGGCCCCCACCATGTGCATGAACACCTCGCTCACCGAGCGCACGCCAGCCGCCGGCCGCCACCCGTATTTGTCCGACGGCGTCGCCTCGGCGAGCGCCACGAGCTTCTGCTCGGCATCGGTGAGCTGCGCGATCAACTCCGTTCGCAGTCCCGTCGCCGGCGACACGTCGGCCGATTGCGCCGGCGCCGCGACGGACGCGGTGACCACGAGTGCGAGTGCGGAAACCAGCAGGTGGCGCGATGTCATGGAGCGGCTCGTCGAAGGAGGGGCGGGAATCATACCGATCTCTCGCGAGGTCGTCCAGCGGAGAGGCTCGGCTGGCGTGCCGGATCGTCGCGCGACACGTTTAGGTCCTTCCCTTTTCCGGAGGCGTCAATGGTCAGCTCACCCGCACGGACGATCGACGGATATCTGCACTCTCTCCCCGCGGAGCGGCGCGCCGTGATCAGCGCGGTACGCGATGTCGTTCGACGCAATCTGCCCGAGGGGTACAGCGAGTCCATGGGCTACGGCATGATCGTCTACAACATCCCGCTCGCGCGATATCCCGACACGTACAACGGGCAGCCGCTCTGCTACGCCGCGCTCGCCGCGCAGAAGCACCACTACTCGCTGTACCTGACCTGCCCGGATCGGACCGGCGGAGCCGCCGAGTGGCTCACGTCCGAGTTCGCCAGAGCCGGCCTGCAACTCGACATGGGGAAGTCGTGCGTACGCTTCAGGACGCTCGACGCACTGCCGCTGGCGTCAATCGGCCAGTTCATCGCGCGCACCACGCCGGATGAGTTCATCGCGCAGTATGAAGCGTCGCGCGCTGCACCGCGCGCCGCTCCGCTCCGCAAGCGCGGGAGTTCGGCAGGGAAGGTGGCGCCGAAGACACGCGCAGCTGCGTCCCGGCGCCGATAGCGCGATATGTCGTTCCTCATTTCCCTGCTTCTGCCGGTCATCGCGGTGCTGCTCTACTACCGAGCCTACCCGGACCGTGCGGCGCGCGGACTCGCGCCCGCACGGCTCAGCACCGCCAGCGCCATCCGCTCCGGCGCCACCACGGGCGCCATGGCGCTCGTCTTTCTCGCACTCCTTGGCGTCGTGATCCTCGCCGTGCGTGGGAAGATCGTGACACCCCCGGGCGTCGACGTCTCGCCGGTGGTGTTCTGGGTGATTCAGTTTGCGCTCGCCGCCCTCATCGGCGCTGCCGTCGGGGCTGCGGCCGCGGTCGGGTTGCTGCCATGGGTCCGCGGTCGGCTCGCCACGACGGTGATCGAGCACGACGCTCCGTGACCGCGCGCGCCGGCGCCCGGACGTATCGGTTCGTCGCACTCCTTCGCGCCATCAACGTCGGTGGACACACCGTGAAGACGGACCGGCTGCGCACGGAGTTCCGTGCGCTGGGCTTCTTGGAGGTCCAGACGGTCATCGCCAGCGGCAACGTCCTGTTCACCGCGGCCTCTGGCGAGGCGGATGCGCTCGAACAGCAGATCGAACGGCATCTGGAGCGGGCGCTCGGCTATCCGGTCGTCACCTTTCTCCGCTCGCCCGCGCAACTCGCAACGCTCGTCGCGAACGAGCCGTACACCGACCGCGTTGCGACGGCATCGCTGTATGTCGGCTTCCTCAAGTCCGCGCCACCCGACGCGCGACGCGAGCGGGCCGTCGCCTTGCGGAGCGAGATGGACGAACTGTCCGTCCGCGACCGAGAGATCTTCTGGATGTGTCGTACTCGGAGTACTGACTCGGCCGTCTCCGGCGCCCGGCTGGAGAAAGCACTCTCGGCGCCCGCGACCTTTCGCAACGTGACCACGGTGCGCAAGCTCGCTCTGCTCGCCGCGACGGACACGCGCGCTGGGTGAACGGCGACGCATGGCCATGAACGCGAGCCAGCGTACCGCCGACGCTGCGCGTTAACTTGGCACCAGGACGCGCCCCACCATCTTCGCACGGCATTCGGCTCGCGCCATGTCCGGTCCCCTCCCCTCAACACGCCGCCCCATGATCGCTCGCTTCGTCCATCGCTCGTGCCGCGCCCTCGCGCTGTGCTGCGCCGTCATGCTGTCGTCGATACCCGCCGCTGCCGCAGCGCAGTCGCGCGGAATGACGGACGTCGCTTCGTTCGATCAGCGCCGATTGGCCGGCATGCGCTACCGCATGATCGGACCCGCGCGAGGAGGACGGGTGACGGCGGTGACCGGCGTGAACCAGGAACCGCACACGTTCTATCTCGGTGCCACGGGCGGCGGGGTGTGGAAGACGACGGACGCGGGCGCCAGCTGGCACAATGTCTCGGACAACGCGTTCGCGACCGGATCCATCGGCGCAATGGACGTCGCCGACTCCGATCCGAACATCGTGTACGCGGGCACGGGGTCCGAGGCCATCCGGAGCAACGTCTCCATCGGCAAGGGCATCTACAAGTCCACTGACGCAGGGCGCACCTGGCGGTTCGTGGGCCTGCGCGACGGCGGACAGATCGGCGCCGTGGTCGTGCATCCCACCAACCCCGACGTGGTGTACGCGGCGGTTGTCGGCAACCCGTTCGCCAATTCGCGCACGCGTGGCGTGTACCGCAGCCGCGATGGTGGCACGACCTGGCAGCAGCTGCTCTTTCTGTCCGACAGCACGGGCGCCGTCGACATCGAGCTTCAGCCCGGCAACCCCGAGGTCGTCTACGCATCGATGTGGCGAGGTGCCCGCCGCCCGTGGACGATCATCAGCGGTGGCGGGGAGGACGCCGTGTATCGGAGCCGCGACGCAGGAACCACGTGGAGCAAGCTCGGCGGCGGTCTGCCCACCGGTGTCGTCGGGAAGAGCGATCTCGCCGTTTCCGCGGCGGCGCCGCAGCGCCTGTACGTCCTCGTCGAGGCCAGAGTCGGCGGCGGTCTCTACCGCTCCGATGACGCGGGTGAGCGCTTCACGCTCGTGAACACCACGCCGGGGCTCATCACGCGACCGTTCTACTATACGAACGTGGATGCGGATCCCACCAATGCCGACGTCGTGTACGTGGGCACCGAGGGATTCTACAAGTCTGCCGACGGCGGGCGCACCTTCCGCACGATGCGCACGCCGCATGGCGACAACCACGACATGTGGATCAATCCGCGCGACGGTCGGCTCTTCATTCAGGCGAACGACGGTGGAGCGAACGTCACGCTCGACGGTGGTCTCAACTGGAGCACGCAGCAGAATCAGCCGACGGCCGAGCTCTATCAGGTGGCGGTCGATGATCAGTATCCGTATCGCGTCTACGGCGCACAGCAGGACAACAGCACGCTGATCGTACCGAGCCTGCCGGTCGGCTCGGCCGGTCTCGATGATCCCATCCAGAGCTGGCGCCAGGGTCCCGGCTGCGAAACCGGTCCCATCATGCCCCATCGCACCAATCCGGACACGGTCTTCGGAAGCTGCAAGGGACAGTTCAGCCGGATGAGCCTGCGCACCGGCCAGGAGCAGCAGTCCTGGGTGGGCGCACAATCGCTCTACGGCAATGCCGCAAAGGATCTGCTGTACCGCTTTCAGCGCGTCTCACCGATGGAAGTGTCGCCGCACGACGCGCGCACGTTGTATTACGGATCGCAGCACGTGCATCGCACGCGCGACGAGGGGGTGACCTGGGAACGTCTCAGTCCCGATCTCACGGCGAACGATGCGCGCTATCGCGATGTCATTTCCGGTGAGCCGATCACGATCGACGTCACGGGCGAGGAGATGTATCCCACGCTGTACGCGATTCGCGAGTCGCCCGTCACCGCGGGCGTCATCTGGGCGGGGTCGAACGACGGGCCAATTCACGTCACGCGCAACAACGGCCGGACGTGGACCAACGTCACGCCGGCCGGTCTCCCGCCCGGCGGGCGCGTGCAGAACATCGAGCCGTCTCCGCGACGACCGGGTTCGGCGTACGTCGCGGTGCATCGCTATCTCCTGGGCGACTTCCAGCCGTATCTCTACAAGACCGAAAACTACGGGCAGAGTTGGACCCGCCTGACCGACGGACGCAACGGCATTCCGGCCGATGAGCCGACGCGCGTGGTGCGAGAGGATCCGGACCGCGCGGGCCTGCTCTACGCGGGCACGGAATTCGGCATGTACGTGTCGTTCGACGATGGAGCACGGTGGCACCCGTTTCAGCTCAACCTCCCCGTGGTGCCGATCACCGATATCAGGGTGCACCGGCAGGATCTCGTGCTCTCCACGCAAGGGCGATCGTTCTGGATCCTCGATGATCTCACGCCGCTGCACCAACTGCGCGACGGGAGCGCCGATGCGCGAGCTACCCTGTTCGCACCGCGGCCGGCGATTCGCTATCGATATCGCGCCGGCTTCGGCGGCATCGAGGGCGACCGCGGAGCGAGCGAGGACACGCCGCAGTATCCCACCGCTGGCGCGATGATCGACTATTGGCTCCCGGCCGCCGGAACGCCCGTGAGCCTCGAGGTGCTGCTCGCGGATGGCACCGTCGTCCGCAGCTTCACGAGCGACAGCGTTCGCGATACCACCGCGACGGCCGCTGGCGGCGCACGGTTGCCGTCACGTGCGGGGCTGAATCGTTTCGTGTGGGACATGCTGTACGCCGGACCCTGGAGCCCGAACAGCGCGCAGCGAGGTCGCAATGGACCGATGGCGTCCCCGGGACAGTACACGCTGCGTCTCACGACGGGCCGGCGAAGCTCTACGCAGCCTCTCCAGCTGCGCGCCGATCCGCGCGTCCTCCGAGATGGGATCTCGCAGGCGATGCTGGACGCACAGCTCGCGCACAACCTGCGCGCGCGTAATCTCGTGAGCGATGCGAATGGCACGGCAGCCGAACTTCGCGCACTGCGACGGCGCGCGACTGGTGGAGACAGCACTGCCGTTGTTCCAGCGGCCATCGCCGCGCTGGAGATGGAGTTGCTCACGCCTCCCGTGCGCTACAGCCGCCCGGGACTCCTGTCCCACATCACTTACCTCTACGGCATGACGCTGGACGCGGATCAGGCCGTGAGCCGCGACGCGACGCAGCGGTACACCGAGTTGCGCACTCGATTGGACACACTGCGCGGCAAGGTCCGCGCGTTGGCCGCGCGCAACGGCGAATAGCCGGGATCCACAGCGTCGCGTCGCTCACTGCCGCCGCACTTCCCTGGCTCGGCAGTGCAGCGAGCGCTCTCGCGCTCGGCGCGCGCGGTTCGACTCCGATACTCCCCGACTCCCAGCGACGTCAGTCGAACTTCACCTGCTCGTCCTTCGACGGCATGGACGAGTCGCCCAGCAGCTCTCGCACCTTGGCCGTGCGGTAGCTGAAGATTCGGCGCAGCTGCAGGCGAACCAGCGGATGCGCCAGGTCACCCAGCCATCCGAAGGGCAACCGGTACCGCACCTCGTCCTCGACGATCGTACCGCCGGTGTCATCATCGCGAAACGAGTGGCGATGAATCCACAGGGCGTAGGGACCGCGAAGCTGCTCGTCGATGAACTCCACACCCGGCGCCCATCTATTGATTCGGGTGCGCCAGCGCATCGGAATCCCGCGCAGGCCGATGGTGTAGTCGATCAGTGCGCCCTCTCCGAGCGTGATCGGCAGTGGCGTGCGGATCCGGAACGCCAGCTCCGGTGGCGTGATGCGCGCGAGGTTCTCCGCCTCGGCGAAGAAAGCAAATACTCGGGCGCGAGGCGTGGCGAGCCTCAGCGTGCAGCGGAGAACGTGATCTGGCATGTGCACTCAACGGCGCAGCAGCGCATGTCGTTCCGCGCACGAGCACCGACGCAAAAACGACCGGCCCGCAGGGGACCGGCCGTTCGGAGTCCAACCAGGAAAAGCAGCTAGAGCGGCGTCCGGAACACTAGCGCCGTTGCGGCCGCCGCCATGACCACCAGCGTGGTGCCGACGACGATCGCGCTGGACGGCGTGATCACGAACTCACGCCGCCACCACGGGGTGATCAGTGTCGGAGCATGCATCGGCAGCGCGTTCATGATCTGCGCGTGCAGATGCGCCGGCGTGCGGAGCCGACGACGGGTGACAAGATCCTCGTCGAGTCGCTTCCAGAAATCGACGTCGCGGCTGGAGCCGGTGCGGCGAGCCTGGCTTTCGGTCGCTTCGCCGTCGAGCCAGGCATGGACGGACGCCGCCATGGAGGGGCGCGATGCGCCGATCGGGACTTCACGATCGGACAGCGGACGCGACGACTCCCCACTGCGTCCCTGCGTGCTGCCGTGGCCGAGGCCATTGGAATCGAGTTCGTCGAGCATCAGGCGTATTTCTCCTCCAGTAGGGCCTGGAGCGCTTCCCGGGCGCGATGCACGCGCATTTTCAGCGCACCAACCGTTGTGCCGAGCAGGTCTGCCATCTCCTCATACGAGCGGCCTTCCACGTGCTTCATCACGAACGCCTCGCGCAGCGAGGCGGGAAGCGACGAAAGCGCCACATCCAGGTCGCTTCGCAGTTCAGTTCGGTCGAGCTCCTCCTCCGGCGTCGCGAAGCCCGACGGTTGATCGTCTTCGTCGTAGCTGAGATGCGAGCGCCGAATGTTCTTCAGCCAATCCTTGCACCCGTTCGCCACGATCCGGAACACCCAGGCATCGAAGCGGCCCCGAACTTCCGCGAGATGCTGATACGCCTTGATGAAGGAGAGCTGGAGAATGTCCTCTGCGACATCCGGGCTTCCCGTCATGCAGAGCGCATGTCGATACAGCGGATCACTGTACCGAGTGATCAGCATGGTGAAATCGTCGCGGTTTCCCGCGAGCACGCGCTGAATGATGCGTTGATCGGAGTCGTCCTGATCAACGAGCTGTTCTGGCTCCGTCGTCCTCACGACGATAGAGTAACTCGTGGTGCGCGCGCGGGACAGGGTACCTGCCACGCGAGATGATTCGACCCCGTGCCGTGCGATGAAAAGACGAGTCGGCGCGCTCCGCGGTAACAGCCGGACGCGACCGCGCTCACCCCGCTTTCATGGCGCTCGGCGACGCCTCGTCGAACGCGGCCCACCCGCGCTCACGCAGCAGCGCCGAGTGCTCGCCGAGCAACGGGGGCGCACGGTGGACGGTGCCTGGAACGCTGGGCGGCATGCCGGACAGCGCGGATCCGTGCGTTGACGAAAGCACCTCGGGCACGGAGCGCACGACGCCGCACGGAACACCCGCGCGCTCGCGCGCGCCGACCCACAGGCCGGCCGGACGCTCGGCGATGCGCTCGCGCATGCTGCCAACGATTCGACCTCGCTCGGCTAACCGACCGGCGTTCGTGCGGAGCACCGGGTCCGCCGCGAGCTGGCCAAGATCGAGCGCCGTGGCACACGCCACCCACTGCGCATCGCTGCCCACTGCGATGACGAGTGGCCGGTCCGCCGCATGAAACAGCTGATAGGGAACGAGGTTCGCGTGCGCATTGCCCCACCGAGACGGAGCAAGTCCGCTCACGAGCGTGTTCTGTGCGACGTTGAGCAACGCCGCCTCCGCACTGCCCTGAAGCGACACATGGACCTGCCGGCCCGAGCCGGATCGTGCGCGTGCGACGAGTGCACCGAGCACGGCGATGGCAGCGTCCTTGCCGGCGATCACGTCGGCCAGCGCGACGCCATGTTTCATCGGCGCACCATCAGGCTCGCCGGTGATCGACATCCACCCGGATTCGGCCTGCACGACGAAGTCGTATCCCGGGCGACTCGACGTGAGCCCGAAGCCGCTGATGGTGCACCACACCAGCGGCGGGTTCGCGGCCCGCAGCGCCGCTGCGCCCAGACCTCGACGCTCGAGCGATCCCGGCCGGAAGTTCTCCACGACGACGTCCGCCGTCCCCGCGAGCGAGCGCAGCAGCTCGACGTCCATTGGCTCGTCGAAGTCCGCCGTCAGTCCCAGCTTGTTTCGATTGACGCTCAGGAAATAGGCGCTCTCTCCGCGCTCGTCGAACGGAGGACCCCATCCTCGGGTCTCGTCGCCTCCTTGAGTCCGCTCGACCTTGATGACCGACGCGCCCAGATCACCCAGCATCATTCCGCAGAGCGGGCCGGCAAGAACTCGGCTCAGTTCGAGAACTTTCAGTCCACTCAGCATTAGGTGTCTTTGTGCTGCTCCGTTGATGCTTCGATGTTCAACCTCTCCGGCGATGTCTGGAGCAGTGTAGCGGTGCTCACCGACGGGCGAAATGCTCTTGCAACGCGTGATAGCGCCTTGCGTAGCTGCTGAAAAATCATATACTTGCCGCCACAAACCGGGCGCAATGTCCCGGGCGGCCAAGTTAGCGCGTCGCGGCGCGGCCTTCAATGAACGGGGAGTCCCTCCCCTGGAGCACGGGAACGGACCGGGCATGGTGGACAAGGACGAGACGACCGAGGAGACGCCGGCCGCTCCGGCCGCCCCAGCCCCGCGTCGCGGACCAGGTCATCGCGGCGCGGACATGCGCGACACGGTGGCCGAAATGGCCGAGCGTGCGCAGCTGATCAGCCAGGAGGCCGGGAGCAAGGTCTCTGCCGCCATGAAGGACGTCATCAGCGCCGCGGCCGGACTGGCTGGCTTCGCCATCGAAAGCGCGCGCGATCTGGTGCAGTACATGGTTCGTCGCGGCCAGATGACCCAGGAAGAGGCCGACAAGCTGATCCGCGAGGCGGAAGACGCGCACGGGAAGAAGCCCGCGAGCGAAAAGATCCGCCCCACGGCGTCCAAGATCGCCGCCGACAAGGCCGCGGTGGACAAGGCGGCGCGCGATGCCGCCAATGCCGCGGCCGCGTTGATCGCTCCGCCGCAGCGTCCGGGTGCATTCTCGCTCCGAACGGGCGGGCCGCGCCCCGTGGTGAAGCCGTTTACTCCCGCGCCCCCCGTCGCTGCCCCTGCTCCTGCGCCAACAGCACCACTGAAGGCCGCCGCCGCTCCAGCCAGGCCGGGTTCGAAGCCAGCCGGCAAGCCGCCAGCAAAGCCACCGACGAAATCTGCGCCCGCTCACAAGGTTGCGTCAAAGTCGCCCTCCAAGGTCGCCGCCAAGCCCGCGGCAAAGGCGCCCATGAAGGGCAAGGCCTCCAAGCCAGCAGCCAAGTCAGGCTCGGCACGGTCCGGTGCAAGACCGCCGGCCAAGCCCTCCCCGGCGAACAAGAGCAAGTCCGCCACGAAGAAGAAGCGCTAGCGGCGTGCGGCAATCGGCCGCTCGCAGTGTGCCTCGGGTATTGACCGGACGCGCTCCCACCCGCCTGGACTTCGGCGGCGGATGGACCGACGTCGCGCCGTACTGCGACGAAGAGGGAGGTGCCGTCTGCAACATCGCGATCTCGCGCTACGCGACGGCGACGGTTGCCACTGGGCCGGAACGGTCACAGCACCAGACGCATGACCCGCTCGTCCGCGCCGCCCTCATGCGCGCGGGAGTCGCCGATGCGACGGCGAGCGTATCGAGTGACGTGCCGGTTGGTTCGGGTCTCGGTGGATCCTCTGCCGCAGGCGTGGCGCTCGCCGGCACATTGGCCGCGCTCGTTGGTGAGTCACTCGACGCCGCCGCCCTCGCGGAGCGAAGCCGACGGACCGAAGTGGAGGACCTGGGCATGGCGGGCGGATTCCAGGATCACTATGCCGCAGCCTTCGGTGGCGCGCTCCTCCTCACGTACGAGGGCTGCATCGGCGTCGAGTCGCTCGCGCCATCGACGGCGACCTGCGACGCGCTCGCGCGGCGTGGCGTACTGCTCTACACGGGCGTCTCGCGCATCTCGGCCAGCACGATCACGGCGGTGTCCGACGCATACCGGGCGCGAGATCGGGACGTCTGCGCCGCGCTTGCGCGCATGAAGTCGCTCGCGGTCGCCATGGCCGCGTCGCTGCGCGCGGGTGACGTGGACGCGCTGGGGGAGCAGCTCGCGGAGCATTGGGTCCACCAGCGCGCACTGCATCCCTCGATCACCACCGAGCGCATCGAGGCCATCGGTCACGCAGCCGCGCGCGCTGGCGCACTGGGCATGAAGGCGCTCGGTGCATCCGCCGGTGGCTGCGTACTCGTGATCGCGCGGGACGGTCGCGAGATGGACGTCGCCCGTGCCATCGCTCCGCTCGGCGAGCGCCTCGACTTCACGGTCGATCATGCGGGCTTCCACCTCGTGTCGACGTCCACCGCCGCGGGGGGACCGGACAGGTGACGACGGCGATCGACGCGGGCGATGCACGCGCGCTCGCGCGCGCGCTGGTGCGTGTCGACTCACGCAATCCGTCCCTCGTCGCGCACGCGCCGGGTGAGCATGCCTGTGCGGTGCTGCTGCGCGCGGTGCTCGACGCATGGGGCTTCCGCACTGAGCTCCACGACGCGGCGCCGGGCAGGCCCAATCTGGTGGCACGCATCGGAGGCGCCGGCGATGGCAGCCGGTCGCTCATGTTCAATGGCCACCTGGATGTCGTCGGCGTGGATGGCATGGTCCATCCCCCGTTCGCTGGCGACGAACGTGACGGACGCCTGTACGGTCGCGGCGCGGCGGACATGAAAGGCGGCATCGCCGCGATGTGCGCCGCCGCGTTGCGGGCGTCGACCGCCGGCGCTCCCGGTGAGATCATCATCGCTGCCGTGGCCGACGAAGAGTATGAGAGCATCGGCACGCGCGCGCTGATCGAGCGGGGCGTTCGCGCCGACGCGTGCATCGTGACCGAACCGACGCGGTTGACCATCATGCCGGCACACCGCGGGTTCGTCTGGCTGGAGGTGGAGATCGCCGGACGCGCCGCACACGGCAGCCGATGGGACATCGGCGTCGATGCCATCCGGCACGCCGGGCTTCTCCTCGCCGAACTGGACAGCTACGACGCGGTTGTCCTCCCCACGCGCACCCACCCGCTGCTCGGACGAGGCTCGCTCCACGCGTCGCTCATCGAGGGCGGGATCGGAATGTCCACCTATCCCGATCGCTGCCTGCTCAAGCTCGAGCGTCGCACCATCCCGGGCGAATCGTCCGACGACGCGGTGCGCGAGGTCCGGCAGGCGTGCGATCGCATTCAGGCTCGTCGCTCGACGTTTTCCGCCGACGTGCGACTGCTCGTGACCCAGGGTCCGAGTGACGTCGCCGTGGACGCACCGCTGGTGGTGTCGCTCGGCCATGCGCTGCGCGCGAGCGGCGAGCCAATCGTGATGGAGGGAATGTCGGCCTGGACGGACGCCGCGCTGCTGAACGATGCGGGAATTCCCGCGGTGTGCTTCGGACCGGGTGACATCTCGCTCGCGCACGCAGCCGAGGAGTACATTCCACTCGATGAGATCGATCGCGCGACCGCCGTGCTCGCGTCGTTCGCGGGGCGCTGGTGCGCCTGACTGCCCGTGCTCTTTTCAGTCGCCAGATGCCACGACCTCAACGAGTCACCCAGCTCACTGCCGCGCAGTACGATGCACTCGAGCGCGCGATCGCCGACCGGCGGCGCCTGTCGGTGTGGCGGCGGGGCAGCGAGTTCCTCATCGTGGTGGACCGGCTGCGCGTGACCGGTGGTCGGGAGGCGCTCGAGGCGCATCATCCCACCACGGGAGACCGGCTTACGCTGTACATCGACGAGCTCGAGGGCATCGAGGTGGTGGGGTGAGCGAGCGCGACGCGAGAGATGAGGCGCTTCCGCTCGTCGCCGTGTACGCCGACGAATCATGTCTCGGCAATGGCCGCGAGGGCGCCAACCCCGGTGGCGCGGCGGGTGTGATCGAGCATCTCAACCCCGCGACGGAACGTCTCACGCGATGGGACTATTGGATCTCCGAGCCCGGCACGACGAACAACCGGATGGCACTTCGCAGCGCGATCGAGGCGCTTCGGGTGATCGGGAGGAAGGGCGGACGCTTTCGCGTGCTCTTCACGAGCGACTCGCAGTATCTCGTGAAGGGGATGAGCGAGTGGGTGTACGGCTGGGCGAAGCGAGGATGGCGCCGCACCGGTGGTGCGATCGAGAATCTCGAGCTGTGGCAGGAGCTGGTCGACGAGGCCGCCGTTCATCGCGTCCAGTGGCAATGGGTTCGAGGGCACGCTGGCCATCCGCAGAATGAGTACGCCAACGATCTCGCGGTGGGCGCGGCGAGAGCACAGTCACGATCGGACGGAGCACGCACGTCGGGCTTCGATGCATGGCTGGACGCGCAGCGGGCAAAATCGCGGCTGGCGATCGAACCCGCGGCGTTCCCGTCACGTCATCCCTTCATGCCGGCACGTCAATTGTTTCGAGACGCATCCGAAGGAGTGAGCTAGCGACATGACGAACCTGATGGAATTCCTGCGTCCCGCACTGTCTTTCCTGTTGCGCCGGAGTGTCTTCCTCGTGCTCGGCGCCGCGATCGGCTATGCCGTGGGATACCGGGCTGCCGATTCTGGTGAGCCCAGTCTGTACAGCCGCGTCCAGTCGCTCGCCGGCGCGGACCATGTCCGCGACGATCACATGCGCCGACAGCGCGCCGTCGAAGCCGTCCGGCAGGCACGGATGGATTCGATCGACGGCCAGGGTCGGTAGCCATGCGTGACATCACGCGCGTTCCCGGGATCAGCGATGGATGACGTCGAGCGGATGTACCGGCATCTCGTGCACATCATCCGGACCAAGTTCACCCCGATGTTGTCGCAGCCGTTCGAGGTCGGGGAGTTGTTCCAGACCATTCTTCCGTACAGGCTGCACCGACGCGAGTTGGGCCTGCAGTCGAATCAGGATTACGAGCTCGTGCTGCTCGAGCTCCTGGGCGGGTCGCGCGGCTACCTCGTCGTCGACGACCGGATGCGCGATGCGCTCGCCGCGCAATTGGCCGCGCCCACTCCCGACCCGTCCGTGATCCGTGAGTTCGCCACCGCACACGTGGCGCTCGCACCGGAATGGCTGCACCTGCTCGAGGCGCAGGCGCGCGCGTCCGGAGCGCAGGGCACGGTGGGGACACCCACGCCTGCTCGCGCTCCGATGCTTCATCGGACTGGAAGCGGGTCGTTCTCCATGGGCGGCACGCCCTCCGCTGCCGCTGCTACTGCCGCTGCACCGTTCGAGGCCAGTCCGCGCCGCACCGCCAAGCCCATCGCTGTGGCCGAAGGTGATCTCTGCACCTTCTGCAATGGCGAGCTGCCACTCGGTCGCGACATCAGCTTCTGCCCGCACTGCGGACAGGATCTCACCGTCGTGCATTGCCCCGCGTGCGGCAGCGAGCTGGAGCGAGAGTGGAAGTTCTGCGTCACCTGCGGGCGGACCTCCGGCGACAGGTGAGCCTCGTGCGGGCGCGGCGGCGCGTCGCTTGCGAGAGTCGGTGCCGACCCGCAGTCCTCACGTCCCTCGTCCCGAGATCAATGGATCGCTCTCGCTTGCGTCTTCGCCGGGCTCCCCGTCTCGCGCTCGTGGCGCTCCTGCTGTCTGTCGCATGTGCCGGCGGCGTGACGCCGTCTTCAACTCCGGCTCCGGATCCCACGGGCACGCCACGCTCGGCGCCGTCCGGGCCCATGCCGCTCGTCGACGCCGCCTGGCCGACGCGGATGCGTGAGCACGTGGACCTGTGGCTACACTCGTACGCCCTGCTCACGACGGATACGACGCTGGTGCCCTATTTCCGCCGCGGATACGTGGAGCGTGTCGCGAGCCTGCGGCGCCAGCGCACCGTGACCACCCAGCTCGACGCCAACCGGGCGACGCTGGTGCAGCGCTTCGGGCCGAATCCGTCGCTGGCGACGAGTGGGCAGTTCCTGCCACTCTATTTCGAATCGTGGGAGCAGATGCGGATGGAGATCGAGCGGTTCGTTCGCGCCGGCGGCAATCCCGGCGCGTCGACCGACCCGAGTGCGCGGAGTTACCTCGCGCTCCTCGGCGGCATGTTTCCAACCATCGCCGATCGCGAGTGGCTTCGGCTCTTCTCCGCGAGCGTGGACGACGAGAGCCGCCGCTTCTACCATGACTATTGGACGGCGGAAACACGCGCACGGGCGTCCGTCGGCGGGCGTGTCGACACGCTCTGGCAGCGGCAGTGGCGACCAGCGCTGACGCGCTTCCTCAATAACACGCAGCAACAGAGTGGCGAGCTGTATCTTTCGCTTCCGCTTGGCGGTGAGGGCCGGACGATTCACTTCGGGAAGCAGCAGAACGCGGTCGCCGTGGCCTTTCCCGATGAACGCGACCAGGCGGACGTGGTGCTCTACGTGTTCGCGCACGAAATCGCGGGTGCGGTCGCGAACGCGGCCATCGAGGACAACACGACGCCGGCCGATCGTCGCAGCGGCACGACCTCCCGCTACGAACAGTCGGCGGCGGTTCGCGCCGGCGCGCTGCTGCTGGAGCGAACGATCCCCGCCGTGGTTCCCGGGTACATGCGGTACTACCTCCAGCAGACGGGACGTACACCGCCATCGGACCCGCGCGCGCTGTTCGCGCAGGTGTTCGCGGTGCCGGAGCCCGTGCGCGACGCCATCACGCGGCAGCTCGAGGTGATTCTGGGCGGAATCTGAGGCAGTCTCGCGCATTAGCTTTCGTGGATGCCCGAGTCTCCGTCCAACCTGCCCGCCCGGATCGATCGCGCCGCGGTTGATCGCATCCTGGCGCGCGCGCTGGAACTCCAGGCTGACGTTCCGTCCGATGGCCAGGGCCAGCTCACGGAAGCGCAGTTGCTCGATCTCGCGAAGGAGGTGGGACTCGATCCCACGAACCTTCAACAGGCGCTGGCCGAAGAGCGCACGCGGGTCACGGTGCCCGAGGAGCGAGGACTCCTCGCCTCGCTTTACGGCGGCGCGGCGGCGAGCGCACAGCGTACGGTGGGTGGAACGCCCGCACAGGTGCTCAAGGCGCTCGATGACTGGATGCAGCGGCAGGAATGCCTCGCCGTGCAGCGCTACTTCAGCTCGGAGCGCGTGGTCTGGGAGGCGCGCCGCGGAGTGATGGGAAGCCTGCGCCGCGCCGTGAGCGGCCAGGGGCTCGCACTCGCGCGCGCCACCGATGTGTCAGCCACGGCGATCGCCGTCGATTCCACTCGCGTGCTGGTGCGGCTCGACGCCCGACTCGCCGGCTATCGGAGCCTCATGCTGAACCAGAATGTCACCGTGGCTGGAGCCGGCGTGGTGGTCGGCGGCGTGCTCACGGTGCTCAGCTTTCCCCTGCTCGCCGCCGCCGCGCCTGTGCTCGTGCTTGCCCCGGCCGCTTTCGCGGCGGGGCGCGCGTCGCATCAGCGCACCGTGTCGCGCGCCCAGCTCGCACTGGAACAGGTGCTCGATCGGCTGGAGCGTGGCGAAGCGGGTCGGCCTCCGACGCTGCTCTCCATGCTCGCCGCCGCGGTGTCGCGTCGGCCGTAAGGCGCGCTCGCGCTACCTGATGCCCGCCACGACGAACGGGCGTCGCATCGCGCGGTCGGCCAGCCACGTCAGCGCGCGGTTGCTCAGGATCAGCACGAAACCGATCACCGTGAGCGACTTCACCTCGCGACGCGAGATCTTCACCACTTCGCGCCGAGCCAGGGAATACGGCGCGCGCGTCAGGTCGCGCAGGGTGGCGCAGGCGAAGAGGAGCGGCAGCACGCAGAACAGCCGGATGGCGACCGCTCGGCGAGGGATCAGCAGCAGGTACGTGCGCGCACCTTCCAGGTCGCGATGCGCCAACGCGACGAGCGTCACGATGGCCGCTCTCGTGCCTCCCACTCGGTCGGCATCCAGTATCTCGGCGTGACTGCTGCCGTGCTCCCGCAAGAGTGCTTCGGGGATATAGATCGAATTTTCATGCTGCGCATCGGTCGCCACGTCCTTCAGGATATTCACGGTCTGGAGGCCCTCGGCGAATGCACGGCACCACTCACGCAGCACGCGATACTGCCGCTCCCCGATGCTTGGCGCGTGTTCGTGCCACAGGTCGGTGAGGAGATACCCGACCGTGCCCGCCACGTAGTAGCAATACTCGCGGTACTCCTCGATGCTCTGAATGCGGATCCCGTGCGGGTAGCGAAGGACGAACGTGCGCATTCCGGCAATCATCTCGCCCACCCACTGTCGCACGTGCGCTCGCGTCGGTGCCGTGAGCGATCGATAGAGCGTGAAGACCAGGTGGCTGTTCCGGGTGAGCCGGACGTGGGCGGGCTCCCCCGCGATGGACATCACGCGCGAGGGAAACGCGTCCGCGGCATCCGGATCGTCGAAGCACCGGAGCAAGTCGTCCAGCAGCGCCGCCTTCGCGTCAGCCGGGGCCACGGGCTCGTCCTCGAGCGTGTCTGCGATGCGGCACAGGAGATACGCCGTGAGGACGGCGCGACCGAGTTCTCCCGGCAGCACGCGAATGCTCAGCGCGAACGTGCGTGAGACCTCGGGAAGAATGTCTCGCCCGAAGCGCTCCGCGTCCGCCAGTCGATCGGCATCCCGTGGCGCCGGCTGCTGCATCGGCTGCTCCTCCCGCATTAGACTACTCGGCACCAGTGCAAGGTAACCCCGGCGTTCCCGCTCCCCTACCGTCCGACGGATTTCGCGGCGTGTTTCGCGACGATCCTTCGGCGCGCGCGGTCTACAGCGAGGCGGCCGGAATCGCGAGAATCCTGCCGCGCGCCGTCGCCGTGCCCGTGGACGCGGACGACGTCGTCGCGCTCGTGCGGTGGGCCGCGCGCACCGGCACCCCGCTCGTGCCGCGCGGATCCGGCAGCAGCATGGCGGGCGGTGCGATCGGCGACGGCGTGATCGTCGATCTCAGCCGCCTCACGACGCTGGGTTCCGTGGATGTCGCGACGCGCACCGTCCGCTGCGGCCCGGGGACGCTGCGCGACGCGGTGGATGCGAAGGCCCGCGCTGCCGGTCTGTGCTTTCCCGTGGATCCCTCCAGCGGCGCGTACTGCACTGTGGGAGGGATGGCCTCCACCAACTCGGCGGGGGCACACACGCTTCGCTACGGCGCCACGCGTGACTGGGTCCAATCGCTCGACTGTGTCTTCGCCGACGGGTCGCGGGCCCTGCTCCGACGCGGCACTGCTCCGCCGGACGTCGAGCCCGTCCGCCGGTTTCTCGCGCTGTCGCCCGCGCTCCTCGCAGCAGAAGCGCGGCTTCCGTCGACGCACGCTGGCGTGCGCAAGGAATCGTCAGGCTACGGCCTCGCGACCTTTTCCCGGACCGGTGAGCTGGTGGATCTCCTCGTGGGAAGCGAGGGCACGCTCGCGATCATCGTCGGTCTCGAGCTCAGGCTCATGCCGCTCCTTCCCGCGACGTCGAGCGTGCTCGCCGCGTTCGCGACGCTGGACGACGCGGTCACCGGGGCGGGTAGCGCGCGCATGGCCGGCGCGAGCGCCTGCGAACTGCTCGATCGCACATTCCTCGACGTGGCGCGGAGAGGAGGCGCGCCCGTGCCGGTGCCCGAGAGTGCAGAAGCCGTGCTGATGGCCGAGGTGGAGGGCGCCACAGCGGACGAGGCGCATGCCGTCGCACGGGAACTGGCCGCGCAATTCCGAGCGGCGGGCGCCACCGACGTGGTGCTCGCACTCGACGCCGCCACGGAAGCGTCGATGTGGGAACTCCGACACGCGGCCAGCCCGATCCTCAGTCGCCTCGACCCCTCGCTCAAGTCGATGCAGTTCATCGAGGACGGATGCGTTCCGCCCGAGCGACTCGCCGACTACGTACGCGGCGTACGCGCCGCGCTCGATCGGCAGGGCATACGCGGAGTCATCTTCGGGCATGCCGGCGATGCCCACGTGCACGTGAACCCGCTCGTCGACGTGCGTGAGCCGGATTGGCGCAGCCGCGTCGACGCGCTGCTGGTCGAGGTCACGGCCCTCTCGGCGCGACTGGGCGGCACGCTGGCGGGCGAGCATGGGGATGGCCGTCTGCGCGCCTCGCTGCTCGCGCAGGTGTGGCCACCCGAGACGCTCGAGCGGTTCGCGGCCGTCAAGCAGGCGTTCGACCCTGACGCGGTGCTGAATCCGGGAGTCAAGATCGCGATGCCGGGAGCGCGTGCGGTGGATCAGGTGAAGTACGATCCCGCACTGACGCCCCTGCCGTCCGATGCGAGGCGTGCGCTGGCTCGCGTGGAACACGAGCGGGCGTATGCACGATTTCGTCTCGAGCTCCTCGAAGACGCGGGACCCGCCGAGGCGTAGCGGCTCGACTCCCGGTCGAGCGACGTCTAGCTTTCGCGTCGCACACCTGGTGCTCGCAACCGCGTCCTCTCGCCGCACACATGACCGCTCCTGCCGCCCTCGCCACGCGCCTGTACCACGAGCCCCGCATCACGGTGCTGTCCCGGCCCGCGTTCACCACTCCCGATCACCTGAGCGTCGCGTGGAACGGCGAGAGCACCGACGGAGAGCGGCTCGCCGAGTTCGCGGGGCGGCTCTGCTACATGAGCCAGCACAATCCCGCCAATCGCTCGACGAGGGATTACCTGGAGAACATCAAGAAGCAGGGCCATGGCAGCGTCCTCGAGCACGCGAACTACTCGCTGCTGCTCGAGGGCGTGAGTCGGTCCCTCACCCACGAGCTGGTGCGCCATCGCGCGGGCTTCGCCTATTCCCAGCTGTCGCAGCGCTACGTGGACGAGAGCGAGGCGAGCTTCGTCGTGCCGCCGGCCGTGGCGGGAGACGAGTCGCTCGAGTCGGCATGGCGAGCCCAGATCGAGAGCGCGCAGTCGGCGTACGTGGCGCTGGTCGCGCAGCTCATGGAGAAGTACGGCTGGGTCGCGGACAAGGTCCACCGCCGGAAGATGGCGCGGGAGGCGGCGCGTGGCGTCCTCCCCAATTCCACCGAGACGAAGATCGTCGTCACCGGGAACGCGCGCGCGTGGCGCACCATGCTGGAGCTTCGCTCCAGCGAGGGAGCGGAGCTGGAAATCCGGCGCGCCGCTGTTGCCATCATCCGCATGCTCCAGGGGGAAGCGCCCGGGTTCTTCTCCGACTTCGAGGTCTACGTGGCCGCGGACCGTCGAGAGGCCGCGCGAATCGGCTATCACAAGGTTTGAAAATTTCTTCGCGACGCGCAGAGATTTTCATTGCGCGAAAAATCTCGCGTCCCTATCTTCGCCCCACGTCGTGCGTGGCGTAGCTCTTGCCCGCGTGCGTGTTCAACAGGAGCGACCGCATCACGCGGTTTCGCTTCCCGCCGCGGGACCCATCACAAGGGACGGGATGACGCGCATCGGTTTCGCGTACAATCAGAAGCCCGAGCCAGTGGCTACGGCGGCGACCGAGCCGGCGGGCACGGAGGAGGAGCCGCCCAGTAGCAACGGAGCCGCGACTCTCGTCGCCCCCGTCTCCGCCCCCGACGACGAATACGCGGAGTGGGATTCGGCCGAGACGATCGCGGCGGTCGAGCGGGCGCTCGCTCGGCACGGCGAGGTGATCCGGCTCGAGGCGACGGACGACTTTCCCCAGCGGCTGCGCGATACGCGCCCCGACATTGTCTTCAACATCGCCGAAGGGTTGCGCGGACCGAATCGCGAGGCACACGTCCCGGCGATATGCGAGTTCTACGGAGTTCCCTACTCCGGAAGCGACCCGTTCACGCTCGCCCTCTGTCTCGACAAGTCACGCACGAAGGAGATCCTGCGGGCGCACGACGTCCAGACCGCCGACTGGTGGCTCGTGCGATCGACGAGCGACCTCGAGACGCTCGCGGCACGTCCGCTGGTCTTCCCGCTGTTTGCGAAGCCGGTGCACGAGGGATCGTCCAAGGGCATCACCGAGCGAAATCTCATTGAGTCGGCCGAGGCGCTCGCGCCCATCGTCCTCGAGCTGCTGGACCGATACCAGCAGCCCGTCCTCGTGGAGGCCTTCCTGCCGGGCGCCGAGTTCACCTGCGGTGTGCTGGGTAACGGAAGCGAGGCGGTGGTGCTGCCGCTCGTCGGCCTGAACTTCGGCGCGCTTCCCGCGGGCGCGCTGCCGATTTACGGCTTCGAGGCGAAGTGGCTGTGGGATCGGCCCGAGAGTCCGCTCGACATGTTCGAGTGTCCGGCCTCCGTCCCCGATGCCCTGCGTTCCGAGATCGAGTCGGTGGTGCGCCGCGCGTACGCGGCGCTGGGCTGCCGCGATTGGTCACGCGTCGACGTGCGGCTCGACGACCGCGGTCGGGTCAACGTGGTCGAAGTGAATCCGCTCCCGGGTATCCTGCCCGATCCCCGGGAGAACTCCTGCCTGCCCAAGGCGGCTCGTGCGGCGGGTCTGGTCTACGATGACTTGATTGGCGCCTGCCTCAGGGCTGCGGCCGAGCGACACGGCGTCGCACTCGTCGGACGCGCCGCGTGAAAATCGGCATCCTCTTCGACGGCGCGAGCGCTTCGTCGCCCGATCAGCTGATCATGGAGACGGTCAATGCCGTCGCCGCCGAGCTGGCGAGCGAGGGCAACGAGATCGTCCGCATTCCCGCGAGCCCGGACGCTCGATGGATCGACAAGCTGCGCCGCGCGCGCGTCGACCTCGTCTTCAACCTCTGCGAATCAATCGACGGCGTCGCCGCACTGGAGCCGCCCGTGATCTCCGTGCTCGAGCTGCTGAAGATTCCCTACAGTGGAAGCTCGAGCTGGACGACGTCCCTCTGCCTTCGGAAGCACGTCGCCAACGCCGCGCTCGAGCGGGCCGGCCTGCCCGTACCGAAGTTCGCGCTCGTGCGACGGGGCGGCGCCATTCCGGCCGTCGGGTTTCCGGCCATCTGCAAGCCCGCCGCCGAGGACGCGTCCATCGGCGTCGAGCAGCGGTCGGTGGTGCGCACCACGCGACAACTCACCGAACGGGTGAGCGCCATGCTCGAGCGCTGGGATGAAGTGCTGGTCCAGCGGTACATCGAGGGCCGCGAAGTCAACGTCGCGATTCTGGGCGACGCGGTGCTGCCGATTGCCGAGATCGACTTCGGTCGCATGCCCAAGGGGATGTGGCGGATCGTGACGTACAAGTCCAAGTGGGAGACGGGTTCCGACGAGGATCTCGGCGCGGCGCCACGCTGTCCCGCGCGCCTGCCGGCTGGAGTCGCCGCGCAATTGCGTCGCGTCGCGGTGGCGTCGTGGCGGCTGGTCGGCGGCTCGGGGTATGGCCGAGTCGACATGCGGATCGACGATCGCGGTCGACCCTGGATTCTCGAGGTGAATGCCAACCCCGACATCGCGCCCACGGCCGGCCTGGCGCGCATGGCGCGCGTTGCCGGCATCGAGTACGGCGCGCTCGTGCGGCAGATCTGCGAGCTCGGGCTCGAGCGCGCGCGTCACGACGGAACGACGGCCGAGCATTGGGCCATGGCGCAACGGCTCTCGGGCGTGACGCTGGAGCCGGTGGGGCTGGACCTCTTCGCGGGCGAGGCGTAGCGACGATGCACATCGGCCGGCTGCGAATCGGCGACCGTGCGCGCCTGGCCGAATTGCTCGTGGACACGGGCGCCTTTCATGCCGAGGAAGTGGACGTCGCCCTCTCGTTGTTCGATCTCACGCACGGCGGGAATGGCCGCGGCGCGGAGGATGCCATGATCGACTACGAATTCGTCGGCGCGTTCGACGCCGACCGCCTCGTGGGGTACGCCTGCTACGGAGCGACGCCGGCCACGGAGGGGACGTATGACCTCTACTGGCTCGCGGTGGATCCGGCGTCGCAGGGACGAGGTGTCGGACAGGCGCTCGTTCGCGACGTGGAAACGAAACTGGCAGGCAGGGGTGGTCGTCTGCTCGTCGTCGAGACGTCGTCGCGCCCCGACTATGACGGCACGAGGAAGTTCTATGCGCGCAGTGGCTACGTGGAAGCAGCTCGCGTGCGCGATTTCTACGCCCCGGCGGACGACCGGATTCTTCTCACCACACGGCTCACCACACGAGACGGCGGAGTTGCGACGCGATGAGTGACTGGCAGAAAGTGCTGAAGGACGAGAGCATCAGCACGCTCGAGGGACTTCGAGCGTACGTCGCCGAGCGATTCGGCGAGGATGCCGCGGAGCGGGAGATCGACGTGGAGGCGCTCCGCCCCGCGTTCGACAACTTCCAGATGCGCATCACGCGCGAGTCCCTCTCGCAGATCCGCGAAGTCGGGGACGCGAACTGGAATCAGTTCATCCCGTCCGTCCAGGAACTCGAGATCGTCGACGGCGTGATCGACTCGCTGGACGAAGACGGAGACTCGCCGGTGCCGAACATCACGCACCGCTATCCGGACCGCGCCCTCTTCCTCGTCAGTCCGGTGTGCGCGAGCTACTGCCGCTTCTGCACGCGGCGGCGCAAGGTCGGTGACCCGGAGAAGATCTCGCTGCGGGAGTACGAGTCGGCGTTTCAGTACCTCGCCGCCCACACCGAAATTCGCGACGTCATCCTCTCGGGCGGCGACCCGATGATGCTGAGCGACTCGCGACTGGAGTACATCTTCCAGCGCCTGCGCGCCATTCCGCACATCGAGATCATCAGGATTGGCAGTCGGATCACCTCGCACCTGCCGGAGCGCGTCACGCCCGAGTTCTGCGAGATGGTGCAGAAGTATCACCCCATTTTCATGAACACCCACTTCAACCACCCGAGCGAGTTGACGCCCGCCGCCGTGGCCGCGCTCGATCGGCTTAGCCGGGCGGGGATCTCGCTCGGCTGCCAGACCGTCCTGCTCAAGGGCGTCAACGACGATCCGCACATCATGATGGCGCTCATGCACGCCCTGCTGCGTGCGCGCGTGCGCCCCTACTACATCTACATGGCCGACCAGGTCGCCGGTGGTGAGCATTTCCGCACGACGGTGCAGAAGGGGCTCGAGATCATCCAGGCGTTGCGGGGCTGGACGTCGGGACTCGCCGTCCCGCAGTTCGTGATCGATGCGCCTGGCGGCGGCGGCAAGGTGCCGCTGCTCCCGGAGTACGTGGAGGAGATCACCGAAGACGAAGTGACGTTCCGCAACTACGAAGGCAAGCGCTTCACCTACAAGCAGCCGAGGCAGCTCGTGCCGGCGTCGGCGCCCGGCATCGCCGCCGAGGCACACGACGTCGTGCCGATCGCGGCGGGCAAGGCGGCCAAGAAGAGTCGCGCCGCGCGCCAGCGGAAATCGATGAACGGATAGGCAGGCGAATTCCGGCACGCCATGGGGCACACCGCGACGATCACGGTGTGCCCCTCGCCGTTTCGGTCACGCGCGGCGTCGTGCATCCTCGGCGTGAAGCCGGAATTCCACCTCGTCGATGGCCTGCTCGGGAATTCCGTACGCCTCGTCGCCGGAGGGAAACGCGCCTCCACGGACGTCGGCCGCCCAGCGCATCACGGCATCCACGATGGTGCTGCGTGCCGAGGCGTACTGCCGGACGAAGCGCGGCAGTCGTCCCTCACCGAGCCCGAGCAGGTCGTGATAGACGAGGACCTGTCCATCGGTGGAGGATCCGGCGCCGATCCCGATGACCGGAATGCCCAGTCGGCGCGTGATGATCGCCGTGATGCGTGCCGGAACGGCCTCGATGACCAGCGCGGCGCACCCCGCCGCGGCCAGTGCGTCGGCATCGGCAATGATCTCCAACGCCTGATCGACATCCCGTCCGCGGGCGCGGTAACCCTCGGGCGACGTCACCGATTGCGGGAGGAGACCGACGTGACCGACCACTGGAATTCCGGCCGCGATGATCGCTCGCGCGCGAGAGACCATCGAGCCCGCGCCCTCCAGCTTCACGGCGTCGCACCCGGCGTCGCTCACGAAGCGACGCGCCGTCTCCACCGCGAGCGCATCGCTCTGTTCGTAGCTGCCGAACGGCAGATCGCCGATCACGGGCACGCGCCGCACGGCACGACGAACGGCGCGCGTCAGCATCAGCAGTTCATCGAGCGAAATGGCGCGGGTGGTGTCGTACCCGAGCACCGTCATTGCAGCCGAGTCTCCCACGAGCACCACGTCCACCCCGGCCACCTCCGCCGCGCGTCCGGACGGATAATCGTACGCCGTGAGCATCACGATGGGCTGACCCGCCGCCTTCAGCGCGGCGAGAGACGAAAGGGCGTCGTCTCCTGAAGCGGACGATCTCACGCGCGTCGCACCGAGGGATCCACGATCGCGTTGTCGATCAGCCGTATCTGCCCGAGGCGTGCGGCGAGGGCGATCAGCGTCTCGTCCGCGATCACGTCCACGGGCTCGAGCGCATCCGTCGACACGGCGGCGAAGTACTCCGGCTCGATGGCCGCTGCGCGCAGCACCTCCAGTCCGGCGCCGAGGGCGCGAGTGGCGTCCCGCTCTCCCGCCGCCACCACGTCGACCACTGCATTGAGCGCCCGCGCGAGCGCCGGGGCGCGACGCCGATCCTCCGGCCACAGCAGCACGTTCCGGCTCGACATCGCGAGGCCATCGGGTTCGCGCACCGTGGGACACACCTCGATGCGCACCGGCAGGTCGAGGTCGCGCACCATCCGCCGGACGAGCAGCGCCTGCTGCGCATCCTTCTGCCCGAAGAATGCGTCATCGGGCTGCACCATGTTGAAGAGCTTCGTCACCACGGTGGCGACGCCCCGGAAATGCTCGGTGCCTCGCACGACTCCCTCGAGTGGTGCCGAGACGCCGAGCACCTCGACGTGCGTCGAGAATCCCCTCGGATACACGGCGCTGACGTCGGGCGCGAACAGCACGTCCGCTCCCGTCGACTCCGCGAGCGTCGCGTCGAGCGCTTCATCGCGCGGGTAGCGCGCGAGGTCGCCCGCATCGGTGAACTGCGCAGGATTGACGAACAGCGACACGACGACGAAGTCGCACAGCACGCGGGCGCGCCGCATCAGCGAGAGATGGCCGTCGTGAAACGCGCCCATCGTCGGCACGAGGCCGATGCGGCCCCCACCTGCTCGTGCGGAGGCGACGGCGTCACGCAACGCCGCCACGGATCGCAGGACGATCATGCCGGCCCGCCGCCAGGCGTGCTGCGCGCGAGCTCCACGGTTCCCGCCGTCAGCGCGTCCCAGAGCGGCAGCAGCTCCGGCGTCGCGTCGGCGACCGCATCGCGCTGCCGGCGAACAGTGTCCGCATCACCGCGCACGATCGGTCCCGTGAGCGCGTCGCGCGCGCCGATCGCGGCCCAGTTGTCCACGGTCGCGCGGACGAGTGGCACGAGCGCGTTTCGGTCGAGACCCGCGCGTGCCGCGAGTCGTTCGGCCATTCCTTCGATCGTGACGAGAAAATTCGATGCCGCCGACGCGGCCGCATGGTACAGCGCGCGGTCGGCGTCCCTGATCACACGCGGGTGCATGCCCAGCCGGTCGGCGAGCGCGCGCGCCACGGCGAGCGATCGGGCCGAACTTCCGTCCACGGCGCAGGCGGCGCCGGCAAATCGTGCTCCGGCTCCGACGACGCTGAGCAGCGGATGCAGGGCGAAGCGCTCGTGTGGCACGAGCAACTCGAGCGACGCCGACGCACTGACATGCCCCACGAGCGGGCCGAGCGCGAGTGCGGCGGACGCGCGGACGATCTCGCGCTCGGGCACGCACAGGAGCACAATGGATGCGCCCGCGCCGTCCACGCCGCGACCGAGCGGACCGCGCACTGGCACGCCCGCTTCCCCCAGCGCGCCGGCCAGTGCCTCGCCCATCCGCCCCCGACCCACGATGTCGCACCATCCGGCCGGGAGCTGTCGTTCCGCCACGTCGCCGTGGTGGTCAAAATTCGCCATGGTCACGTGCGCGGAATATAGCGCCCTCGCCGGACCAAGCCCGTCCTCCGTCGCCGGCTAGTGCGACACGGACGCGTGCTCCCTCGTCGCTTCCGCCACGACCCGTTGCGCCGCTTCCGGCGGCATTTCCTCGTATCCGCGGAAGTGCTGCTGGAACACCGCCCGCCCGTGCGTCATGGACTGGAGTGCGCTGGCGTAAAGGTGCAGCTCCGACTGCGGCACCACCGCACGCACCCGCGTTCCGCGCGCACCGTCCGCCGCATCGGTGCCGAGAATGTGTCCGCGTCTCGACGACAGGTCGCCCAGTACGTCGCCAAGCGACTCCTCCGGCGTCACGATCTCGAGCTCGTCGAGCGGCTCGAGCAATACCGGCTTGCATCGCGGCGCGACCGCGCGGAAGGCCTGAATGCCGGCCATCCTGAATGACATCTCGTTCGAGTCGACCGTATGGTACGACCCGTCATAGAGCTCCACCTGAAAGTCCACGAGTGGAAATCCCGCCAGCACACCGCGCTCTGCCGCTTCGTGGATTCCCTTTTCCACCGCGGGAATGAACTTGCTCGGAATCGCGCCACCGACAATGCGATCCTCGAACCTGATGCCGTCGCCGCGAATTGTGGGTGCGATGCGCACCCAGCAGTCACCGAACTGCCCGCGTCCTCCCGACTGCTTCTTGTGTCGGCCCTGCCCCTCGGCCTGGAGCCGGATCGTCTCGCGATATGCGATCTTCGGCCTGCTGAGCTCCGCGCTCACGCCGAACTTGCGTCGCAGTTTCGCCAGGGCGATCTCGAGGTGACGCTCGCCCATGCCCGCGACGATCGTCTCGTGCGTCTCCGGGTTGTACTCCACGTCGAACGATGCATCCTCCTCGTGCAGGCGATGGAGCCCGGCCTGGAGCTTTTCCTCGTCGGTGCGGTTGACAGCGTGGATCGCCATCCGCACGAGCGGAAGCGGAAAATCGATCAACGGAAGCCGCACCGGATGTTCGCGCGTGGAGAGCGTGTCGTTGGTGTGCGTGTGCCGCAGCTTCGCAACGCAGCCGATGTCGCCCGCATGCAGGCAATCGATCTCGAGCCGATCGCGTCCCTGTGGAATCGCAAGGTGATTGAGCTTCTCGGTCGAGTTGCGCGTCGCGTTGAACACCTCATCGCCGTTGCGCGCGTGGCCCGACAGGACGCGGAAGTACGACACGTCTCCGACGTGCGGCTCACTCTGCGTCTTGAACACGAGCGCCGCGAACGGTGCATCGTCATCGGCGTGAATGCGCACTTCCCGATCCCCTTCGGCGCCGACGAAGGCGTGCTGCTCCTCCATCTCGTACGCGCTCGGCATCAGCTCGACGATCGTGGAGAGCACGGCGCGCGTGCCGTAGTTCAGCGTGGAAGACACACAGAACAGCGGAAAGAGCTCCATGCGCTTCATTGCTTCCTTCATCGCGCCAATCGCTTCGTCCCGTCCGATGGCCTCACCGTTCAGGTACCGCTCGAGCAACGAGTCGTCCGTGGCGACGATCGTCTCCATCAACTCGGCATGGTAGCGGTCGAACTGCGGGCGTACTTCGTCGGGCACATCCGTCTCCTCGTACGCGCCACTGCGCCCTCCGCGCGCGTAGACGTGCGCGCGCTCGTCGAACAGGTTGACGATGCCGTGGAAGTCGGGGCCCTGCCCCACCGGAACCTCGATCGGTATGACGCGACTGGTGAGGCGGGTCTTGATCTGCCGGTAGATCGCGTCGAAGTCGGCGTGCTCCTTGTCCATCATCGTGACGACGAACAGCACGGGGTCCTGCCGCGCTACGGCATCGTGGAACATGCGCTCGGTACCGACTTCCACGCCCGCCGCCGCACTCACGACGCACAGGGCCCCGTCGGCAGCGGCGAGACCGCTCACGGCGTCGCCCTGGAAATCGAGAAAGCCCGGGGTATCCAGCAGGTTGATCTTCGTGTCCATCCACTCGGCGTGTGCACAGCCAAGATTCATGGAATAACCGCGCTCGATCTCCTCGGGCGCGGTATCGGTGAGTGTGGTGCCGTCCGCGACGTTGCCGTGACGCCTACTTGAGCCGGACACGAAGGCGAGCGCATCGACCAGCGTGGTCTTGCCGCTCGCCCCGTGTCCGACCACCGCGATGTTGCGGATCGCCGATCCCCGATACTCTCGCATTCGCGTACCTCCGGCTGGCGTAGTGAGTGGGCCGTCAGGTGCGATCGGGCGGCGTGCGGCACGCCCGGGGACGAGACACACGGGAACGGCTGGGGACGTCGCGCTCGTGCGGCGCGGCGCTCCCGACGTGCTCGTGGTCGTCCGTGAACTCGCGCTCGCGCCCGGACGTCCGGGCCAGCGAGTGGTGAGTGAAGTGCCGTGGCATGGCCCACCCTCCTGCGGTCCATTGAGAGATGCCGAGCGGATCGCGAGGT
This sequence comes from Gemmatimonadaceae bacterium, assembly GCA_031362845.1. Classification (GTDB taxonomy): domain Bacteria; phylum Gemmatimonadota; class Gemmatimonadetes; order Gemmatimonadales; family Gemmatimonadaceae; genus AG11. The sequence continues at coordinate 37,575 of JANLTI010000055.1, forward strand.
GTCAAGCCGGATCGAGTGGTGGTACGAACAGGGGCCCGCCGGCAGTGCCGGGGGGCCCCTGGAACTGCGCTGACGTGGCAGAGTCGTCTAATCGCCCTCGTAGTCGTAGGCCATCG
>JANLTI010000077.1:0-5896 GCA_031362845.1 Gemmatimonadaceae bacterium
CCGTGAGCGGGAAGGACAGCCTCGTCCGCGTCGGCATCACCTGCGCGCTCTGTCATTCCACAGTGGACGACGCCTTCTCCAAGGGGATCGGCCATCGGAAGGACGGCTGGCCGAATCGCGACCTGAACGTTGGCGCCATCATCGCGCTCTCTTCCGCCGTCACGCCGGCGCAGAAGTCGGTCTACAGTTCGTGGGGTCCAGGCAAGTACGACCCGCGCTACAACATCGATGGCAAGAGCACGCCACTGGTGCTCCCGCCGGCATACGGGCTCTCACGCGTCGTCAACGAGACCTACACCGGAGAAGGCCCGATATCGTATTGGAACGCGTACGTCGCGGTCACGCAGATGCACGGCCGCGGCAACTTCTCCGACCCGCGCCTGAACATCCGCGTCGCGCAGTCTCCCGATCTGGTGACGTCGAAGCTGCCGTCGCTCCGTCGCTACCAGCACTCGCTCCGCACCCCGACCGCTCCCTCGGGTACGATCGACCGCGCCGCCGCGGCGCGTGGCCGGGCCGTGTTCGCGGCGAGCTGCGCGAGTTGCCACGTGGGCGGGTCGGGCACCGACAACAATCGTGGCGTCTTGCACGCGCCGTCCGAAACCGGGATGAACGCCGCCTACGCGCAGCGCACGGCGCAGAAGCGTTATCGCACGACGCCGCTCCGCGGGCTCTGGCAGCACGCCCCGTACTTCCACGACGGCAGCGCGGCGACGCTCACCGACGTGGTGAGTCATTACGATCGCGTGCGGAAGCTCGGGCTCAGCGCGCAGCAGAAGACGGATCTCGCGGCATACCTGCGGACGCTGTAGTTCAGTCTCCGTCCCCGTACTGCGGGCATGGACGATGTCACCCGCGCCGGACCTCGGCGCGGGTGTTCTCGTTGGGACTGTCGCGACCATCAACGAGCGACCTCAAGATGATGGATGATTGACGATCAATCGCGCTGTAACTACTGTTATTACATGTGCCCCGTCGAGCTCAAGGTCACGCGAATCGGCAATTCCCGCGGCGTCCGCATTCCCGCCGCGACGCTGGCGCGTTATCAGGTCGGCGAGAGCGTCGTGATGGAGGAGCGGAGCGACGGCATCCTGCTCCGTCCCGCAGGCGTCGCCGTCACGAAGCTCTCGTGGGCCGAGACCGCGCGCGAAATGGCCACCGCAGCCGAAGACTGGAGCGAGTGGGACATGACGACGGGCGATGGCCTGGATACCGTGCCCTGGTCCACTGTGCGCCAGCGCCGCGTCGCGGAGCCGGCGAAGAGGGATCCCGCGACTCGTCGCCCGAGAAAACGGTGAAGCGCTATGACGTACGCTGGGCGGCCCTCGACCCTACGGCCGGGGCCGAGATGGCAAAGACGCGGCCGGTCGTCATCGTGAGCCTCGACGCACTCAATGAACGGCTCGCGACGGTGACCGTCTGCCCGCTCACGTCGCAGCTTCATCCGGGATGGCGCACGCGTCTTCCCGCTCGCGTCGGCCGCCGCAATGCCGACATCGCGGTCGATCAGATCCGCACCATCAGCAAGTCCCGCCTTGGCAGGAAGGTCGGGACGCTGTCCGAGACCGACGCGCGCGCGCTTCGCCGGCTCATCACCGAGATGTACGGCGAATAGACCAGCAACATTCATTGCATGCCCGAATCTCTCGACGCCCTCCTCAATCTTCTCGATCTCGAACCCCTCGAGGTCAACATCTACCGCGGCCGCAACCGCGATCTCGGCACCGGCCGAGTGTATGGGGGCCAGGTGTTCGCGCAGGCACTCGTCGCTGCGCGTCGCACGGTGGATGACGCGAGTCGTGAGGCACATTCCGCGCACGGCTACTTCATCCTTCCCGGCGACCTGGCCGCGCCCATCGTGTACTTCGTCGACCGGCTGCGCGACGGACGGAGCTTCACGACGCGTCGGGTGACGGCGATCCAGCATGGGCAGGCCATCTTCAACCTCTCGGCATCGTTCCACGTGCGCGAGGAGGGGCCCGCGCACCAGTCGCCGATGCCCGATGCGCCGGATCCCGAGTCGATCACCCCTGAGCTCGACCTGATTCGCGAGCGAGCGGCGGCGATCCCCGAACCGCTGCGGTCCGTGCTCACGCAGGACCGGCCGATCGACGTGCGACCGGTGGAGCCTCGCGACGACGACGCGCGACTGCCGCTGCGCCGCGCGTGGTTTCGGGCCATCGGAACGCTTCCCGACGATTTGACGATTCATCAGGCGATTCTCGCCTATGCGTCCGACTACGGGCTCCTCGTGACTGCACTGCAGCCGCACGGCATCAGGTATCGCGCACCGGGCCTCCAGCTCGCGTCGCTCGACCACTCGCTCTGGATGCACCGTCCATTTCGCGCCGACGAGTGGCTGCTCTATACCACGGACAGCCCGGTCACGAACGGCGCGCGTGGATTCGTGCGCGGCACCATCCACTCGCAGTCGGGTGAGCTGGTGGCGTCGGTGGCGCAGGAGGGGTTGATCCGGATGACGGCGGGAGGGAAGTCGTAGTTCGCGTCGAACAACGGGACTGAGCGATCACACAAGCCGCCCTCGTCATGATTGGGCGTCGAAGTCGTCGCTGAGTGCATCGTCCGGCGGGAGGCCTGCCGGCGCCGGGGGGAGATCTGCACTCGACTCGGCGAACAACGCCTCGACCCGAGCGACTTCGTCTTCGGTGAGCAGGCGGAACTCCCCAGCTTTGGCGCGCGTCGACAACCGTCCTCCGTGCTGGAGCAGGAACCTGTGAAGCAGGTCGACCCTGCGGGCCGGCATGTCGACGACGTCCGACATCCCCTCGACGAAACGATCGTGCGCCAGCAGGAAGGCCACCTCGTACGGAAGGTCGACGCGCACGGTCGTCTCCACGCAGCGGTACAGAAACTCGGTGTGCGCCGTCGCGTCGAAGTAGCGGTACCAAGGGGAGGTGTCGTTCATCACGTGCACGTTGCCGTCTGCCGTCGGCTCCCACTGGATGTGCGGAAGCAGGGCGCGTGAGTATGACTCGAGCACGGTCTTGTACGCCGCCATCTCACGCAGCATCACGGCGCTGACAGGAAACACCAGCCCCGGCGCGGCGAACCCCGCCGCCGCCAGCACGTGATGAATGAGCCAGCGATGGATCCGGCCGTTGCCATCCTCAAAGGGGTGGACGTACACGAAGCCGAACGCGATGGCCGCTGCGGCCGCGACGGCATCCATCGCCCCACGGCCGGCGCGATTGTCGAAGGAGGCGATGCCCTCGACCAACGACCGGAGATCGTCCGGACGAGCACTGATGTGATCGGGAAGGGGCTCGTACGTGTGGCGATCATGCTCGCCCACGAACCCACCCTTCTCTCGCAGGCCAACGTGGACGAATCGATCGTCGCCGATGACCTCCCGCTGAAGCTTTACCAGCTCCGGCAACGTCAAATCGATGGTGCCTGCCTTTCCGATTGTCTGCCCCCAGCGACGCAGGCGGTCGCGACTCGGCTTCTCTCCCTCGATCCGGTACGACGCTCGGCTGTCGCTCAGCAGGAGGAAGGCCGCCGCGCGGGCCATGACGTCGGAGCGGGTCCGGCCGATGACACGGCGCGCCTCCGAGCCGAGCGCAGCCTCCTGCCAGGCGGCGATGGCTGTCGTTCGGCGCACCATGGGGCAGAAGGCTGGAGTACCAGGGAGGTTGTTGCGCACTCGATGGCGCGTCGACATCTGCCCATCGTCCAGCCCGAGCTGCAACTCGGGATCGACGACGGGCACTGCGCGTACCTTTCCGAGATCAGGCAGGTCGAGTGCTCGACCGGTCAGCCACTCGTACAGGAACCAGAGCCGCCGCATGTACGCGCCAGTCGGCGCGGTGCGTATTGCCGCGGCGATCTCCTCCGCCGGTCGCGAACGGCAGAGCGCATCGAGGACGGCGAGATTCACTCCCTCCCACTTGAGGGCAAAGGTGAGTTGTGAAGGCAGGTTCTCGGCGGGCGCATATCGCTCGGTGAACAGCAGGAGCTCGCCCGTGGCCTGTGGCCTGTGATGGCCCGCGATCCCAGCCACGCGGGGAGGGCGGGGAACGTCAAGGTCATACCGCCGAATGACCCATGCGTACCCGGCCAGCCTCGTCGGCTCAGCCGATCCGGACTCGCGTAAGACGTTCACCTTTGGCGAATTTCGCTCACCATCACCTTTAGGCGCGATATTCATTCACTTACGGTCTTCTTGGATGCGAAGAGAGCTCTATTATCGCGACAAATATTCACTCCAGCAACAAAAAGCGCAATATGATCACCCCGAGCCGACCTTCATCGCCTCTCTCATGCGACGTCCGTCGAGCTCCAGTCGCGTGACCGTTCACGGTTCACGGTTCACGATTCACGGTTCACGATTCACGGTTCACGGTTCACGTCTCCCCGAAACGTCACTCCGCCACACTCGTAGTACCAGCATGACCCACCCCACCCCCGAGTTTCTCGACTTCCAGACCGCCCTAGCCGGCGAATACTCGCTCCAACGCGAGCTCGGCCGCGGCGGGATGGGCATCGTCTACCTCGCCCGCGACGTGCAGCTCGACCGCGACGTAGCCATCAAGGTGCTCCCCGCCCACATGGCGCGCACCACGGAATCACGCGAGCGTTTCGTGCGCGAAGCGCGCACCGCCGCTGGTCTCTCGCACCCGCACATCGTCCCCATCCACCGCGTCGGCGAGGCGGGCGGGTTCGTGTTCTTCGTCATGAGCTACGTGGAAGGCGAGACGCTCGGCGAGCGGCTGCGCGCACGCGGCCCGCTGCCGCCGGCCGACGCGATGCGCGTGATGCGCGAGGTTGCGTGGGCGCTGGCGTATGCACACGGACGCGGCATCGTGCACCGCGATGTGAAGCCGGACAACATCCTGCTCGAGGCGAGCACGGGTCGCGCGCTCGTCACCGACTTCGGCATCGCGCACGTGGACGCGCACGATCGCCCGGTCACGGATCCCGGAAAGATCATGGGCACCGCACACTTCATGAGCCCGGAGCAGGCCGCGAGCGAACCGGTCGACGGACGTAGCGACCTGTATTCACTCGGAGTCGTCGGGTATCTCGCAGCGAGCGGTCGTCTGCCGTTCGAGGCGCTGAACCTGCCGGCACTGCTGGTGCGCCAAGCCACCGAAGCACCGCCGAGCGTCGTGCGCGCGGCGCCCGGATTGCCTCCCGCACTCAGCGTTGCGATCGATCGCTGCCTTGCACGCGATCCCGCCGCGCGCTTTCCCGACGGCGAAGCGCTAGCGGCCGCGCTCGCCCCCACGCACGATACGCGACCTGCACTACCCGCGACGTTGCGCGCCTGGATCAGCGCACGGAATCCGCTGCTCCTCGCCTACATGGGGCTATCCGGAGCGGTCGGCACACTCACGCTGGTCAACCTCGTCGTCTGGCTTGCCGGCAAGCGGCCCGATGGACCAGCCGACATCGTGCTCCTCGCCGCGATCACCTCGCTGCCACTCCTGCCGATCGTCGGCTTTCACCTCAACCAGGCGCGCCGGCAATTCCGAGTCGGACACACTCTCGCCGACCTGCGTTCGGCGCTGGAGATCGCGCGGCGCGAACGGGCCGAGAGCGAAGCGCTCGCGCGCGAGGACGACGAGGCGCTCACGCACCGCGTGCTGCGCCTCGCCACGGTCGGCTCGGCAACGTGGCTCGTCGTCACCGCCGGACTGGTCATTCAGGGGACGATCCACGAAAACCAGGCCGGCATCCCGTGGTTCATCGTGCCCCTGTTCAGCACGATGGCGCTGGGCGCGGTGAGCAACGCGCTCGACGTGCAGTTCATTCCCGCCCGCATGCGCGACTGGTGGCAGACGGTAATTCGTGAGCGACTCTGGAACAGCCGCGCCGGCGAATGGCTCGCGCGACGACTTGGCGCCCCGGAGCGATCGGGGGCGGTTGGCGGCGG
>JANLTI010000086.1:0-4541 GCA_031362845.1 Gemmatimonadaceae bacterium
TCTCGCGCGCGCTACGTCAGTGCCCCTTTCGCGCCTCGCGCACTGCCGCGGTCAACGCGGGAATGATCTCCAGCACGTCGCCGACGATACCGTAGTCGGCAACCTTGAAGATCGGCGCTTCCTTGTCCTTGTTGATCGCGACGATCGTCTTGCTGGAGCGCATGCCCGCGAGATGCTGGATGGCGCCGCTGATACCGACCGCCACGTAGAGCTGCGGGCTCACCTGCCGTCCGGTCTGGCCGATCTGGTCCGCATGCGGACGCCACCCGTCGTCGGTGACGGCGCGGGTCGCACCCACCGCGGCATTGCCGAACGCGTCGGCGAGATCCTCGATCAGCTTGAAGTTCTCCTTCGCCTTGAGGCCGCGACCACCGGAGATGATGATCTGTGCTTCGCCGAGATCGGGCCTGCCCTTCGCGCCCTCCTTCACCTCGGTCACGGTGATCGTCGCGCCGATCGCGGGCGACGCCGCACCCTGCTCTACTCGCCCCGCCTTCGGCGACTCAACCGCCGTGAACGCGCTGGGGCGAATGCTCAGCACCACCGGCGTGCCGGTGAGCGTGAGCGTCATGATCACCTTGTTCGCGTACCCGGGATGCTTCACGGTGATGGCGTCGCCGCTCACGGCGAACTCCGTCACGTCGCTCGCAATGGGCGCATCCAGCCGCGCCGCGACGCGGGGTCCGAGATCGCGCCCCTGGGCCGAGAAGCCCAGCACGACGGCGCGATACCCGCCCGACTTCGCGCGCTCGGCCAGCGTGGCGGCGAGCGACTCGCGCGCATACGTCGCGAAGTCCGCGCTCTCGACGACGATCACCGCGTCGGCGCCGTGCGTCGCGAGCTGCGGCGCCTTCGCGCCAATGCCGGCCGGACCCGCGAGCAGCGCATGCACCTCGCCGCCCCCGCTCGCGTCGGCGAGGGTGCGGCCCGCCGTCACCGCCTCGAGCGCGATCTTGCGCACGTCGCCATTTCGTGTTTCGGCAAACACCAGGACGTTGGCCATCAGATCACCTTTGCTTCGTTCTGGAGGAGTCGCACGAGCTCGGGAATCGCCGCCGTGCCTTCGCCGAGTATCCGACCGGCGGGACGTTCGGGGGGGAGCTCCATCCGCGTGACGGTGACGCGCACGGTGCCGAGCTGCGCGGGCTTCGACTCGAGCGGCTTCTTTTTCGCCGCCATGATGCCCTTGAGCGATGGATAGCGCGGGCGCGCGACGCCTTCGTCGATCGTCACCACCGCCGGCAGGGTGAACGACACCATCTCGGCCGCGCCCTCGAGTTCGCGGCGGGCGAGTCCCTTGCCGTCGGCGACGCTGAGCTCCGATGCCGCGGTCACGCAGGGAACGCCGAGCAGTTCCGCCGTGGCCGTGCCGACGACGCCGGCCGAGCTGTCGAAGGCGTGCTTGCCGAACATGACGAGGTCGTAGCCGCCAGACTTGAGTTCGGCGGCGAGGGCTCGCGCGATCGCGATGCCATCCACCACGCTCTCGGCCGTGAGATGCACGGCGCGCTCGGCGCCCATGCTCATCGCCTTGCGCAGCGTTTCCTGGACGTTGTCGGGGCCCACGGCGTAGACGACCGTTTCGCCGCCGCCGCTCTTTTCGTTGAGCTGGAGCGCGGCTTCCACGGCGTAGCCGGCAAAGTCGTCCATGTCGAATTTCAGGCCGGTTTCGTCGATCGCGGCGCCGGAGGCAGCGATCCTGAAGCGCGATTCGGAGTCCGGCGTGCGCTTGATGCAGACGGCGATTTTCACTGCGGGGAACCCCATGTGAAAAGATTCACATGAAGCTAGGGCATGGCCTGGCTGGAAGGTAGGTGCCGGAGCATCCGGGGACGCACGGGGCGGCGGCGCGGCCGAATGATTTAAGCAGATTCGTTACTAGCAATATCGCTAGTAACAGAATAGCTTGTGGACATGACGTTGTCGTCGGCCCTCAACCCGTTCCGCATCGGCATCCCCGTCACCGGCGCGTTCTTCACCGACCGGGCCGCCGAAACCGGACGCGTCGCCAGCACCCTGCGCGAGCCGGGGGCCCGGCTCCTCGTCGTCGGCGAGCGCCGGGTGGGGAAAACGTCCATCCTCCTGCGCGGAATCGAGCGGGTGCGCCGAGCCGGCGGCCGCGCGTTTCTCGTCGACTGCGGCACGGCAGGCAGTCCGATCGAGATCGCCAACCGCCTCCTCACCGCCGCCACGCAGTCGCTGGGCCGCGACTGGGCGGCCACGGCCAGCGACCTCGCTCGCCGCGCGCGTGGACGCGTTCAACTGGGAACGGACATCACGGGCCACGCCACGGTCAGCTTCGAACCCACCTTCGCCGCGGACCCGGCGTCCCAGCTCGACGCGCTCGCGACCGTGCTCGACGCGCTGGATGCGCGCGCCCGCCGCGAGCGACAGGTGATCGGCGTCGTGCTCGACGAAGTGCAGCGGCTCACCGAGGTGCTGGGAGGCGACGCCGGCGAGTGGGCGCTCCGCGCGTTGCTCCAGCATCACCAGCATCTCGCCTACGTGCTCGCCGGCTCGGAACCGACCGTCCTTGCCGCCATGCAGGGACACGGGCGCGCCTTCTACCAGCAGCTCTCGCTCCTCACCGTGGGGCCAATGGACACGATCCACTTCGCCAAGTGGATCGACGAGCGCGCCGCGCGGGCCGAGGTCCGGGTGTCGGGACTGGGTGACGCCTGCGTCGCCCTCGCCGGACCTCGCACGCGCGACGTGATGCAGCTCGCCCGCGCCGCGTTCGCGGCCGCGGCCGGAGCGAAGGGGGGCAGTGCTGCGGCAGACGGACCGATGCTGGCGGCCGCCGGTTTCGTCGACCTGGTTGCCGAGCAGTTCGATCCGTTTCGATCACTGTGGGACGGTCTCGCCCGCACCCGGCAGCAGGTGTTGCGCGCTCTCGCTGTGGGTGACGTGGGGCTCACGACGGAGCGGGCGCGCCGATCGTATGGGCTGGGCTCCAGCGGCGCCGTCGCGAGCGCGCTGGAGGCACTGCGTGCGTCACGGATCGTCGTGCGGTCCGACGCGGCGCCGGCTGGCTATGCGTTCGACAACCCGTACTTCCGCGGATGGGTGATCGGCAACACGCTGCCGGATCTGGGCATCTCGCTGCCGATGACCCATCTCGCGCGCGCGCGGCCGACGCTCAGCCAGCCGGCGCTCTGACGCACGCCGCGCGTCACTTGAATGCGTTCAGCCCCGTGACGGCCTGGCCGAGGATCAGCGAGTGTACGTCGTGCGTGCCTTCGTACGTGTACACGCTCTCCAGGTTCGCCATGTGGCGCATGGCCCCGTACTCGGCCAGGATGCCGTTGGCGCCGAGCAGTCGGCGCGCCTCGCGGGCGATGTCGGTGGCGATGCTGACGTTGTTGCGCTTGGCGAGCGACACCTGCTGCGGCGTCATCGTGCCGGCGTCCTTCAGGCGGCCGAGGTGAAGGCAGACGAGCTGCGCCTTGACGATCTCGGTGAGCATGTCGGCGAGACGCACCTGCTGGATCTGGAATCCGCCGATGGGCTTGTCGAACATCACGCGCTGCTGCGCGTAGCTCAAGGCTTCCTCGAAGCACGCCATCGCGGCGCCCATCGCCCCCCACGAGATGCCGTACCGCGCCTGGGTCAGGCACATCAACGGGCTCTTGAGTCCACCCGAGTGCTCGAGCAGCGCGTCCTTGGCGAGATGCACGTCCTGGAACACCAGCTCACTCGTATCGCTCGCGCGCAGGGACAGCTTGCCCTTCTGGTCCTTCGCCTTGAATCCCTTGGCGTCGGTGGGGACGATGAAGCCGCGGATGGATTTATCGCTCGGATCGCCGTTCGTCTTTGCCCACACCACGGCGATCTGCGCGGTGGATCCATTGGTGATCCACATCTTGCCGCCGTTCAGGATCCAGCTGCCGTCCCCCTGCTCCTTGGCCATCGTGATCATGCCGCTTGGATTGGACCCGAAGTCCGCCTCGGTGAGCCCGAAGCAGCCGATGATCTCGCCCGTGGCCATCTTCGGCAGGTACTTCATCTTCTGCTCGCTGGAGCCGAACGCGTAGATGGGGTACATGGCCAGCGCGCCCTGAACGCTGGCGAACGAGCGGACGCCGGAGTCGCCGCGCTCGAGCTCCTGCATGATGAGCCCGTACTGCACGTTGTTGAGTCCCGCGCAGCCATACTCCTCGGGCAGGTTGGCGCCGAACACGCCGAGCTCTCCCATCTCGGGAATGAGTTCCTTGGGGAAGCGGCCCTGCACGTACGCGTCGCCAATGATGGGGAGCACGCGATCGTCCACGAAGCGGCGCACGCTGTCGCGAACGGCGCGCTCCTCCTCGGTGAGGACGCTATCAATATTGTAGAAGTCGAGCATGTGCGGAGTATTGAGGGAAGACGGAGAGCGAAAGGTAATCACCACGTTGCGCACGGCAGTGCGGCGCGCCCTACCCCTTCCGCGCCGCCCGTCTTCCCAACGTCTTGGAACCGTCCGCCGTGCCCGGGCGGGACGCCAGCACGCGGCGCGCGTACGGCGCGATCCCCACGGCGCGTGCCCTGGCGCGGAAGGTGGC
>JANLTI010000127.1:0-26105 GCA_031362845.1 Gemmatimonadaceae bacterium
GTGCTGCCTCTTCGTCCCCCCGGGCGGGGCGGGGGGGTTTTCCGGGTTTTGGCTATGTCCCCCCGGGGGCCCGCTCGTGTGCCCGTCGCGCCCCCGACGGCGGTGGATGCGGAAGCGGTGCGGCCCGCCGCATCGGCTGGACGCATCGTGCTTCCCGTTTTCGCAATCCTGCTCGCAGCGAGCACTCTCGCCGCCAGTGTCCCTCCCGCCGTGAAACTCGGGTTCGACGATGGAGTGCGCGCCTACGAGCGCGGGGACTACACGTTCGCGTACCGCGCGTTCTTCCGGGCAGCGGCTCGTGTGCCGCGCTCGACGGACGCCTGGGCCAACGCCGGCACCGCGGCGTGGGCGCGCGGTGACACGGCGCATGCCGTGCACGGTTGGCAACGCGCGCTGCGCCTCGATCCGTACGATGCCGAGTCTCGCGAACGCCTGGATCTGCTGCGCGAGGCGCTCATTGGCTCGCCGGCGTACGTGGCACCGCTGTCCGCCAGTACCGGCGCGCTCGCCGGACTGGTGCTCTGGTACGCGGCATGGCTCGCGCTCGCCATCCAGGCGTCGCGTCGCACACGGTACACGCGTGCAGTTGCCGGCGGCACGCTCGTCATGGCAGTCGTCCTGCTCCTGGGGGCAGTGGAGCTCGAGGATCGCGTCGCGGTGCGCGGACTCGCCGTGCTCCGTCACGCGCGCCCGCTGTTGCTCGCGCCGTCCGCCGACCGTCCTGCGGCAGCCGATGCGTCGACTGGCGAGGTTGGCACGCTTGGCGCACGCGAAGGAAGCTGGGTCTGGATCGTGCTCGACGGCGCACGCGCGGGGTGGGTTCCCAGCGGCGCCGTGCTCGCGCTGGACGGCGACGGCGCGGATTGACCGCTGCCTCGCCGCCCCGATAGCATTCCCCCGATGGCACGCATCGCCGTTCTCCCGCCCGCCGTGGCCGATCAGATCGCCGCGGGCGAGGTGGTCGAACGGCCGTCGTCCGCGCTGAAGGAGTTGATCGAGAATGCGATCGACGCTGGTGCGACCGCGGTCGACATCACGATCGAGCAGGGCGGGCGAGCCCTGATTCGCGTGAGCGATGATGGCGTCGGTATGGAGCGCGACGACGCGCTGCTCGCGCTCGCGCGTCACGCCACGTCCAAGATCCGCGTTGCGTCCGACCTCGTCGGCGTGTCCAGTTTCGGATTCCGCGGCGAAGCGCTGCCCGCCATCTGCTCGGTGAGCCACCTCTCGATCGAGACAGCGCCGGCCGACGGCGCCGGCACCTCCATCCAGGCGTCGGGTGGCACGGTGAGCGAAGTGCGCGACGTGGCCCGCCGTCGCGGCACCACGATCACGGTGACGCAACTGTTCTACAATGCGCCCGCGCGTCAGAAATTCCTCAAGGGCGCGCGCTCGGAATTTCGCAGCATCATGGACGCCGTCACCTCCATCGCGCTGACCCGCCGCGAGCTGCGCATCGCGCTCCAGCATGACGGAAAGTCCGTGGTGACGCTCCCGCGCGCGGCCTCGCTTCGCGACCGCGTCACCGCGCTCTGGGGCGCGAGCGCGGCGGATCGCTTCGTCAACGTGGAAGACGTGCGAGGCGCCATCCAGGTGAGCGGGCTCGCTGAACGACCCTCCGATGTCGGCACCGCCAGCCGTCGCACCTTTCTCATGGTGAACGGGCGGCCCATTCGCGACAACGGTCTCCTGCGAGCGGCCGACACGGCGTACCGCTCCACGCTGTCCGCCGGCCTGCGACCGTCCCTCCTGCTCGAGATCGTCGTGCCCGCGGACAGCGTGGACGTGAACGTCCATCCGTCCAAGGCGGAGGTGCGCTTTCGCGATCGCTGGGTCGTGGAGCGCGCCGTGGAAGACGCGGTGCGACGCGCACTCGGCGGCTTCGATGCGAGCGGCGCGCTCGGCATTCGCCGCTGGTCAGCCGGTTCGCCATCCTGGAGCGCGACCCCCCCCGCCGCTGACGTCGAGCTGCTTCGCGCGGCGCTGCCCGCGAGCGACGGACTGTTCATCGGCCAGGAATCTCCCGACTCGATGCGCCGCGTTCCGATTGCGGGGCGTGCCGGCGGGCCGGATGTTCCCGACGCGCCGCGGCCGGACGACGTCGCTCCGAGCGCGTGGGTGCCGCCCCTGCTGCAGCTTCGACGCAGCTTCCTGCTGTTCGAGCATGAGGACGGCGTCGTACTGATCGACCAGCACTCGGCGCACGAGCGTGTGCTGTACGAACGGTTCATGGGAATGCTGGAGCGCGGAGAGGCGCCGTCGCAGCACCTGCTCTTTCCCCTCACGCTCCACCTCACGCCGGCCGAGGGAGAGGCGTTCGAGTCGCATCGCGCCATGCTGGCGACGCTCGGATTCGACGTCGAGGGATTCGGCGGCCACACGTTGCTCGTGCACAGCGTGCCGATGCCGCATGCCCGCTTCGACGCCGAGCGATGTCTGCGTGACACACTGGCGGCGCTGGCGGGGGATCGCGAGCCGAGTGCGCATGCGCGGCACGAGCATCTCGCGGCGACGGTCGCGTGCAAGGCGGCCATCAAGGCTGGCGACGAACTGTCCGCCGGTGAGATGCGCGCGCTCTACATCGCGCTCGAGCGCACGACGTTGCCGGCGCATGACGTGCACGGGCGGTCGACGATCGTCCAGCTCTCGTGGCCCGAGCTCGAGCGCCGCTTCGGCCGGCAATGACCGACGCGCGGCCCATCGTCCGTGTCATCTGTGGACCGACCGGCGCGGGCAAGACCGGGCTCGCGACGCACTGCGCGCGGTTCGCTGACATCGCCATCGTCAGCGCGGATTCTCGGCAGGTGTATCGCGGCTTCGACGTGGGCACCGCGAAGCCTACCGTGCGCGATCGGCTCGCCGCGCCGTATCACGGGCTCGACGTGCTTGAGCCGACCGAGCGAGCGTCGGCGGCGTGGTGGGCGCGGTGCGCGGAGGGGTGGACGGACGAGGCGACTGCATCCGCGCGTACCCCACTCGTGGTCGGCGGGACAGGACTGTACCTGCGCGCACTCTTCGATGGGCTGTTTCACGAGCCGCCGATGGACGCGACGCATCGCGCGGCGCTTGCAGCGGAGCTCGGCCCGCTGTCCGCGGACGTACTGCGTCGGTGGGTCAGGCAGCTCGATCCGTCGCGAGCCCATCTCGGGCGGACTCAACTCCTCCGTGCGATCGAGATTGCCGTCCTCACGGGGCACCGGCTCTCCGAGCTGCACCGGGACCGGCGGGCGACTCCGCGTTGGCGCGCGCGTTATCTGGTCGTCGATCCGGGCCCTGCGCTCGCGAGGCAGATCGCCGATCGCGCGCACGACATGTTCTCGATGGGCTGGGGCGAGGAGGTGCGCGGCCTGATGCGCACGGTACCGGCGGATGCGCCAGCGTGGAACGCATCAGGTTATCGTACGCTACATGACATGGTGTCGGGCCTCATCACGCGCGAGGTGGCGGTGGACAGAGTGGTGATCGAGACGCGGCAATACGCCAAGCGCCAGCGCACCTGGTTCCGCCATCAGCTCGCCCCCGCGCAGGTGACCCATCTCGACCCGGGCGCGCTCGACGTTCTCGAGCAGCTTCGAGGCTGGTGGACCGGCGGCGACACATGAAAATCGGTATCACCTGCTACCCGACCTATGGCGGGTCCGGCGCCGTGGCCACCGAGCTCGGAATCGCCCTCGCGCAGCGCGGTCACGAAATCCACTTCATCACATACCAGCAGCCGTTCCGGCTACCGTCGTTCCTGCCGCGAATCTTCTTCCATGAAGTCGATGTCGGGCGGTATCCGTTGTTCGAGTACCCGCCGTACGATCTCGCACTGGCCGTACGCATGCACGAGGTGGTGCTGAAGCACGGGCTGGACCTGCTGCATGTGCACTACGCCATCCCGCATGCCACGAGTGCCTGGATCGCGCGCGAGATGCTCATCCCGACGCGTCCGGACATCAAGGTGCTCACGACGCTGCACGGCACCGACATCACGATTGTGGGGCAGGATCCCTCCTTCTTTCCCATCACGAAATTCTCGATCGAGAAGTCGGACGGCCTCACCGCTGTCTCGCAGTACCTTCGCACGGAAACGCTGTCGGCGTTCGGTTGCACCGGGTGCCGCATCGAGGTGATCCCCAACTTCATCGATCCGGCCGTGTACGATCGCGCGCGATACGCGCCCCAGCTCGACGAGCAGGCGCGAGGGCGGAAGGTGCTGATGCATGTCTCCAACTTCCGCCCGGTGAAGCGCGTGCGGGACGTCGTGCGCATCTACGCGCGCGTCGCACGCGAGATCCCGAGTGTACTCGTCATGGTGGGCGACGGGCCTGATCGAGTGGAGGCCGAAGAGGAGGCCCGAACGCTCGATGTCGACGCAGACGTGTATTTCCTGGGAAAGCTCGAGTCCGTCGCGCCGCTGCTCGCCAGCGCCGACCTGTTCCTCCTGCCGACGCTGAACGAATCGTTCGGATTGAGCGCGCTCGAAGCGCTCGCCACTGGCGTGCCGGTAATCGGTACGCGTGCCGGCGGGCTGCCGGAAGTCGTGCGCGATGGCGAAACCGGCGCGCTCTGCGAGCTGGGCGATGTGGACGCCATGGCCGCCGCGGCCATCCACCTGCTGAGCGATCCTGCCCGCTGGCGTGCCGCGAGTGCGCTGGCGGCATCCGACGCGCGTGCCCGCTTCGGCATGGATGCCGTGGTGGAACAGTACGAGCGGTTCTACGTGCGGGCGCTCCAGAACGGGCTGGCGTAGCGGCGCGCGCTATCTTTCTTCGCCAGCCGTACTTCCTCCTCCACGCCGAGCACCGTCCGCCGCATGTCGCTGCTACACGCGATCATCCTTGGCATCGTCGAAGGGATCACCGAATTCCTTCCTGTCTCCTCGACGGCGCATCTCATCCTCGCCAGCAAGCTCCTCGCCCTCGATTCCGAATTCGTCAAGAGCTTCGAGATCATCATCCAGTTCGGCGCGATCCTGTCGGTGGTGGTGCTGTACTGGAACAGGTTCTGGAACTGGGAGGTGCTGAAGAAGCTCGTGGTGGCCGTGATCCCCACGGGAGTCATCGGGCTGACGGTCTACAAGGCGGTCAAGTCCTACCTCCTCGGCAACGTCACCGTGGTGCTCCTGGCGCTGCTCATCGGCGGCATCGCCCTCATCGTGTTCGAACGCGTCCGGACGAGTGTCGACACGGAGGTGGACTTCACCGAGATCACGTATCGGCGCGCCTTCCTCATCGGGCTCTTCCAGGCCATCGCCGTGATCCCCGGCGTGTCCCGCTCCGCGGCGACGATCGTCGGCGGCTCGCTCATCGGCGTCTCCAAGCGCACCATCGTCGAGTTCACCTTCATGCTGGCCGTGCCGACGATGCTGGCGGCCACCGGCCTGGAGCTCGTGAAGAGCAGGGACGCACTCGCCGGCAACTACGGCATTCTGGCGGTGGGATTCGTCGTCAGCTTCATCACGGCGATCATCGCCATCAAGTCGTTCCTCGGCTACATCAAGAAGCGGAGCTTCGCCGCGTTCGGGTGGTATCGCATCGCGCTCGCCGTGGCCTACTACCTTGTCATCGTCCGCTGACGGCATGTGGGCGAGTGCCCCTCGCCCGGCCATTTCGTATGAGGGCGTGAGCGTCACCGACCTCGCCTCGCGCCTCGCCGTACCGTCGCTGCTCGCGTATGATCAGCTCGGCTCAACCTTCGATGTGGCGCATCGCGTGGCGGCCAGTGCCCCGTCGGGCACCCTCGTCCTGGCGGACGAGCAGACGGCGGGTCGGGGACGACACGGGCGACGCTGGACATCCGCACCCGGTGCGGGCGTCTGGCTCACCCTCATCGAGCGCCCGAGCGACGCCAGGTCGCTCGACGTCCTTTCGCTGCGGTGTGGCCTGTACGCGGCGGAGGCACTCGACGCATTGGCGGAGGCACCGATCGGACTCAAGTGGCCGAACGACTTGTACGTGGGCGGTAGAAAGCTCGCCGGCATTCTCATCGAGACGCGGTGGCGTGGCACCGCGCCCGACTGGGTCGCCATCGGCTTCGGCCTGAACGTCAGGGCGCCAGAGGTCGAGACGGGGGTGGGCCTGCGCGTGGGCGTGTCGCGCATCGACGCGCTCGAACGGCTCGTGCCCGCGCTTCGACGCGCGGCGGCATCCACGCGGCACCTGTCCGACCACGAGCTCGCGCGCTGGAGTGAGCGCGATGTCGCGGCAGCGCGCGTGGTCGCGACCCCTGGGCCCGGGCGCGCGGCCGGCATCTCCCGGGAGGGCGAACTGCTCGTCAGCGACGCGCACGGATTCATCTCGCGGCACCGCACCGGGTCGCTCACCTTCACCGATTCGCCCGCATGATCCTCACGTTCGACGTCGGAAACTCGGAAACCACCATCGGGCTCTTCCATGGCGAGACGCTCCGCGCGCACTGGCGAATGATGACCGATGTCCCGCGCACCGCCGACGAGCTGGGCGTGCTCCTCCGGGGGTTTCTCGCCGGCGCGGACATCGCGCTGGGCGAGGTGCAGGGCGTCGCCATCGGGTCCGTCGTCCCGCGCGTCACGCAGCCCCTTGCCGACGCCTGCCGCGGATGGCTGCCGGCGCAACGCGTGGAAGTGCTCGACGCCACGTCGCCGCTGCCCATCACGCTCGCGGTGGATGAGCCGTGGTCCGTCGGCACGGACCGCATCATCAACACGCTCGTCGCCAGCCGGCAATACGGTCGCGACGCAATCGTCGTCGACCTCGGCACCGCGACGACCTTCGACTGCATCACGAAGGATGCGGTCTTCCTCGGCGGCGTGATCGCGCCGGGAGTGCGCACGTCGGCTGAGACGCTGTTCCGTCGTACCTCGAAGCTCCCTGCCACCGAGCTGGTGGCGCCGGCGCGCACGATCGGCACCCGCACGGAAGACTGCATCCGGTCGGGCGTGATGTTCGGCGCCGCCGAATCCATCGACGGCATCGTTCGGCGCATCATGTCCGAATGGCCCGGGCCGGACCGGCCCCTGGTCATCGGCACGGGCGGCCTCGCCGAGCTCTTCGCGCCCATTTGCACCTGCTTCGACGTCGTCGACCCGCACCTCACGTTGCGCGGGCTCGCGCTGGCGTTCGACCTCGTGGCCCCGGCTCGCTGACGAGCTGGTCAACACGAGCCACAGCTCGTGGCGAAGATGTTGCCGTGCAACAATTTACGCCACACGAGCGCATTCGCACTCCGGCCCTTGCTTCGACGGCCGGGGGCGTCTATGTTCCGCCTTGTTAGCACTCGTGGTAAGTGAGTGCTAAGGCCAATCGGCACCTTTTTTCACCGCTACACAAGACGGAGGCGCACCACCTATGGCCACCAAGAGCGCGGCCGGCGTGAAGATCACCCCGCTGTCCGACCGGGTCGTCGTGAAGGCATCGGAAGACACCGAGCAGATGCGCGGTGGACTCTACATCCCCGACACCGCGAAGGAGAAGCCGCAACAGGGCGAGATCATCGCCGCGGGTCCCGGCAAGTACGAGGACGGCAAGCTCGTCCCCATGTCCGTGAAGGTTGGAGACAAGGTGCTCTACGGCAAGTACAGCGGCACCGAGATCACGCTCGACAACGAGCAGTTCCTGATCCTCCGCGAGTCCGATGTGCTCGCGGTTGTCTCGTAATCACTGCCAACGCATAGAGGCTTACCATGGCTAGCAAGGAATTGCATTTCAACGTCGATGCACGCGCGGCGCTCAAGCGCGGTGTCGATCAGCTCGCCGAGGCGGTGAAGGTCACGCTCGGCCCCAAGGGCCGGAACGTCGTGATCGACAAGAAGTTCGGCGCTCCGACGGTCACCAAGGACGGCGTGACGGTCGCGAAGGAGATCGAGCTCTCCGATCCGCTCGAGAACATGGGCGCGCAGATGGTGAAGGAAGTCGCGACCAAGACCTCGGACATCGCCGGCGACGGCACGACGACGGCGACGATCCTGGCCCAGGCGATTTTCCGCGAAGGGCTCAAGAACGTCACGGCCGGTTCCAACCCGATGGCGATCAAGCGCGGCATCGACAAGGCCGTCATCGCCGTGATCGAGGAGCTGAAGAAGATCAGCGTCCCGACCACCGGCAAGAAGGAGATTGCCCAGGTCGGCACCATCTCCGCGAACAACGACTCGGAGATCGGTAACCTGATCGCCGAAGCGATGGAGAAGGTCGGCAAGGATGGCGTCATCACGGTGGAAGAGGCGAAGGGCCTCGACACGACGCTCGAGACCGTGGACGGCATGCAGTTCGACCGCGGCTACGTCTCGCCGTACTTCGTCACGGACCCGGAGAAGATGGAGGCCGTCCTCGAGGACTGCATGGTCCTCATTCACGACAAGAAGATCTCGTCGATGAAGGATCTGCTCCCCGTCCTCGAGAAGGTCGCCCAGCAGGGCAAGCCCCTCCTGATCATCGCCGAGGACATCGAGGGCGAGGCACTTGCCACGCTCGTCGTCAACAAGCTGCGCGGCACGCTGCGCGTCGCCGCCGTCAAGGCGCCGGGCTTCGGTGATCGCCGCAAGGCGATGCTGCAGGACATCGCGGTCCTCACGGGCGGCAATGTCATCAGCGAGGAAGTCGGCTTCAAGCTCGAGAACGCGGTCGTCTCCGATCTCGGCCGCGCCAAGCGCGTCGTCGTCGACAAGGACAACACCACGCTCATCGACGGCAAGGGTGAAGACGACAAGATCAAGGGCCGCGTGAAGGAGATCCGCGCCGCGATCGACACGTCGACGTCCGATTACGACAAGGAGAAGCTCCAGGAGCGTCTGGCCAAGCTCGCCGGCGGTGTCGCGGTGATTAACGTCGGTGCCGCCACGGAAGCCGAGATGAAGGAGAAGAAGGCGCGCGTCGAGGATGCCCTCCACGCCACGCGTGCCGCGGTCGAGGAAGGCATCGTCCCTGGTGGCGGCGTCGCCCTCATTCGTGCCCAGAAGGCGCTCAAGGGCCTCAAGGTCTCCGAGCATGACGAGCAGATCGGTGTCGACATCATTCGTCGCGCCATCGAGGAGCCGCTCCGCATGATCGTGCAGAACGCGGGTGGTGAAGGTTCCATCGTCCTCGAGAAGGTCCGCTCGAGCAAGGACGACAAGTTCGGCTACAACGCGCTGACCGACACGTACGAGGATCTCGTGCAGGCGGGCGTGATCGATCCCACCAAGGTGACGCGCACGGCACTGCAGAACGCCGCGTCGATCGCCTCGCTCATCCTCACGACGGAAGTGATCAGCGTCGAGAAGAAGGAGCACAATCCTGCGCCCGCGGGCGGCGGTGGTGGCGGCGGCGGCATGGGCGGGATGTACTAACCGCTCAACCGCAGGCTGGAACGTGAACGCGGCGGGTGCCTTCGGGCGCCCGCCGCGTTCGTCGTCCCGCGCCCGGCCGTCAGAGGGCCATCGAGAACTGTGCCTCCATCGCGCCGCGGCCCGCGCCCGGACTGAAGGGCCCGACGACGCCATGCTGCATGGCCACACTCAACACCCCGCGAAACCGCGTGCGCCGCAGCTGCTCGGCCGTCACCCGGTGTGCCAGCTCGTGGTCGTTGCACGTTTCGCTCAGGTGCGCCAGCACCACGTGCGCGAGATCGCGATGCACGACGTCGCGAGTGAGCTCGGCGCTGGCGCGATTGGACAGATGTCCGGTCCGCGAGGCGATCCGCATCTGCACGAACGGCGGATAGGCGCTCGCGCGCAGGCGGTCCTCGTCATGATTCGATTCCAGCACCAGCAGATCCGCACCCGCGCAGAGCGCGCGCACGCTTGCGTTCACGTGCCCCACGTCGGTGCACACCGCCGCGTTCACGCCGCTCTCGACGCACGCGAGCCGCACGCCGATGGGACTCGCCGCATCGTGCGGCGTCGCGTACGCCGTCACGCGCAGCCGCGCGAGCGACACCCCGTCGCCCGGTTGAAGCGTCACGCAAGTCGACTCGCGAAGCTCCGGTGAGGCGGCAATCGTGCCTGCGCTGGCGAGCAGCATCCAGCCCCATCGCTTTGCGCCCGATGCGGCGCCCTTGATATGGTCGCTGTGCTCGTGGGTCACCACGCAGGCCTCGATCGACTCGGGTGCGATACCGATCGCCCGCAGCCGGCCCGCCAGCTCTCGCGTGCCGAACCCCGCGTCGACGAGCACGCGACTCTCTCCGCATTCCACCAGCACCGCGTTGCCGGCGCTGCCGCTGCCCAGCACCCACAGCTTCATGCGCCGACGGTCCACCGCGCGGCGTGCGACGCCAGCAGCTGCCGCCGCATCGCCGAGCTCATCGTGACGTGACGCCGTGCCATCATGCGCTCCGCCACGTCCAGGAACTTGTCGGCGCGATATTCCGCGAACCGGCCCGCCTCTCCCCAGGCGAAGGGCGACACCGCCTTCGGGGGCATCTCGCTGCCGTAGACGTTGGCGCCGGCGCCGAGTACCGTACCGGTCGTGAGCGTCAAGCCGATCCCCGTCTTCGCATGGTCGCCGAACAGCGTACCGAGAAACTGCAGGCCCGTTTCGCGAATGCCCTCAGGGGTCCAGAGCTGCACGGTACCGTACGTGTTCTTGAGGTTGCTCGTGATGGTACCGGCGCCAAGGTTCACCCAGCGGCCCAGGATGGAATGGCCCACGAAACCGTCATGACCCTTGTTCGAGTGTCCCGTGAAGATGGTGTTGCTCAGCTCCCCGTGCACCTTGCAGGTATCGCCGATGCTCGATGCTGCGACACGGTCCGCCGTGACGCTGCTGCCCTGGCCAACGTAAAGTGGCCCCACGAGCCGAGTGAACGCGTGAACGTGCGACCCCGCGCGCAACAGGATCGGACCGGCGCTGGTATCGAAA
The DNA here is from genome assembly GCA_031362845.1 of Gemmatimonadaceae bacterium. GTDB lineage: Bacteria > Gemmatimonadota > Gemmatimonadetes > Gemmatimonadales > Gemmatimonadaceae > AG11. The sequence goes on from JANLTI010000127.1 coordinate 10,800, forward strand.
CAGACCGCGGGCTCCACCTCGGCGCCCCGCTCGATCAACACCGGATGCGCCCCCACCTGAATGGCGCCGAGCGGGAGGGCCGTCAACATCGCATCAGGCACCGCTGCCGAAAGCGTCGCGCCCAGTCGCGGGATGTCGTGCTCCAGCATCGGCACAAGATGGCGCACGTAGTCCCACACCTCGTGCGCCCACCAGCCCGGCTCCGTGACGTGGTGCGTTCCGCCAGCCGCCGCCAACGAGGCGAGGTCCACGCCACCGTCGCGGAACTCGCTCAGCTCCTTCGCCTCGCGCAGGCGGACGGCCACGACGCCGTCGTCCACCAGCGTCGTGCCCTCCACCGCCATGCGCACGAGGGCAGGGAGGTAGCGCGCATTCACCACCCATGACCCGGCGGGGACCACGCCCGTCTCGAGAACAGGGGCCGCTCCAGGTTCGTCGAACCCGGCGAGATGCGCCGACGTCAGGTGGCCAGCGACTGGCGCGCCGAGCGCGAACGACCAGCGCTCGCGCACGAGCAGCGCGCCCGCACGCAACTCGCCGGCCGGCCGCGTGAGCGCGAACGGCTCGAAGCGTCGCGCCTTTTGGTCGTCGTACAGATGAATCGCGGTCATGCCCCATCCCGCAGCGCAGCCGGCAGCGACTCGACCAACGACTTCAGGTCAGCCGACTTCTCGATCGTCGTGACGAGTGTCAAACCGTCGCGCGTCACGACGACGAGATCGTTCACGCCATACAGCACCACGGCGTTCCCGTCCGCATGCACGACATTTCCGCGCGCGTCGAGCGCGTGCACCGTGCCGGACAACGCGTTGCCCTCGGCATCGCTCGTCCGCACTCGGCGCAGCGCCGCCCATGTCCCCACGTCGTCCCACCCGAAGTCACCGCGCATCACGAGCACGCGCGCGCTGCGCTCCAGCACGCCGACGTCGACGGCGATGCCCGACGTGATCGCACCGAAGAACGTCGCGAGGTCATCACCGTGCGCCGCCAGGTGTGGCGCGACTTCGGGAGTCAGTGCGCGCAGCTCGGCGAGAAAATCGTCGACGCGCCACACGAAGATGCCCGAGTTCCAGAGAAATCCTTCGGCCATCATCGCGGCCGCGCGCACCCGATCCGGCTTCTCGACGAATCGCGCCACACGACGGACGTCGGCCTCTACCTGTTTCCCGGGCTGGATGTAGCCGAACCCGGGGTCGGCACGGTCGGGCACGACGCCGATCGTCACGAGCGAACGGTGACGCTCGGCCGCATCGGCGCCAGCGAGCAGCGCGCGCCGAAAACCCTCGTCGTCGCCCACCGCCCAGTCGGCGTGCACGCTGAGCATCACCGCGTCGTCGCCCGCGATCTGCTGAATGCGGTGCGCTGCCCACGCGAGCGCAGCCGCCGTTCCGGCGGGACGTGGTTCGGCAATCAGGTTCTCCCGAGGCAGTGCCGGCGCCATCGCCACGATTGCATCCACCAGACCCGCATTCGTGAGCACGAGCGTGCGCTCCGGAGGCACGATGGGCGCGAGACGGCGCAACGCGTCGACAAGGAGCGGGTCGGCACCCACCAGCGGCAGCAATTGTTTCGGTCGCGCGGGCGTACTCACGGGCCAGAAACGCGAGCCCACGCCGCCCGCGAGAATTACCGCCCAGCGCGTCATGGAGCGCCGGACGTGGGTTCCTCGGTGACGACGCCGGCCAGCTCTGCCGCGCGGGCATACAGCTTCTTGGGGCTGAACGGCTTCGTCAGGAACTCGCTCGCGCCAAGCTCCATCGCCATGTGATGCTGCTGCTCCTGGCCGGCGGCCGTCAGCACGATCGTCGGCACGTGCTTCAGGCGCTCGTCGCGCTTCATTTCCGCCAGCACGTCGAGCCCGCTCAGGTAGGGCATCATCAGGTCCAGCAGCACGAGGCCGATGTCGCCCTCGCGGCGCAAGACTTCGAGCGCCTCGCGTCCATCGTATGCCAGCGTCACGCGAAACGGACCCTGCTCGAGCTTCATCTTGATGATGCGCCCGATGTGCGGCTCGTCGTCGGCGACGAGCGCGTGGATGAGTGGGGTATCGTTCACGCTAGACCAGGGCCGCGATCTGTTCACGGTTGCGGCGCAACTCGAACAGCAGCTGGCCGATGTTCGCGTCCGGCTTCACGAGCACCAGCAGAATCGCATCCGCACTGAGCACCGAGGCGATCGCGAGGCCGTCGCGGAATTCCAGCACCGCCGTCACCAGGGGGCCGCGGCCCGCTCCGCTGCCCAGCTCGTCTGCGGGCGCTATGATCGCCGGGATGCGCGCGGCAATGGCTTCGGCATCGACGCCGGGTACGGTCTGGCTATCGATCAGCAGTCCGTCGCGGCCGAGAATCACCGCCGCCTCCACTCCGTCGCGCTGCCGGATCGCGCCGACCAGGTCGCGGATGCTCGCCATGCCAACTCCACCGGGAAAGTGCTGCGAAGGTTAAGGTGGAGGGGAGTGAAGTCAAGCGAGCGCAATCGCTTGAGTTTGTCCGCGTCGCGTCCTAACGTACTCGCAGTCCCCATCACCTCAGTCCCCATCCGCCTCATGCTGCCGACCCGCCGCTCGCGCGTCGTCGTCGTGGCCCTCGCCGTCGCCGCCATCGCCTGCGGCGATCCCACGAAGCCGAATGCCACGTTCACGAACGTCCTCAGTCGCTACGCGCTCTACGCGTTCACCGGCGCACCCGTCAACGCCGCCACCGCCATCAGCTTTCTCAGCGGAGCGGCGCGCGCGGACGCCAGCTTCGCGTTCGACGTGGCATTCGATCTCGATGGGTCGGGTCGTCCCATCGTCTATCCGGTGCGTTCCATCGCCAGCGATCTCGCTGGGAGCGTGAAGCGCGTGGGACTCCAGGTCGTCGCCGGCTCGTTCGAGTCGGTGCGCGAAGTGCCGGCAACCGGGTACGACACTCTCGCCGCCAAGTCCATCAACGTTGGTGACGTGCTCGCCGTGGAGCTGCTGGATCTGCAGAACTGCCGGTTCAGCCTGGGCGGACAGTCTCTGTACGCGAAGCTCACGGTGGACAGCGTCAACACGAACGGCCGCCGCATCTATGCCCGCGCCGTCTTCGATCCCAATTGCGGGTACCGCTCGGTCGTGCCGGACTCGATTCCCAGGAACTGATGCACGATGTGAAGCTGGTCCGCGAGCGACTCGGCGACCTTCGCGAGGCGATGCGCCGGCGTGGCGCGATGGACTCGCTCGGGCCGCAGCTCGATCGCTGCGAGGTGCTCGAGCGTGAGCGTCGCCTCCGCATTCAGCCGGTGGAGGAGCGCAAGGCGGCCCGCAACGCCAGTTCGCAGGAGGTCGCTCGGCGCAAGAAGGCGGGCGAGCCGACCGACGACCTCATCCTGCAAGGCCGCGCGGAGAGCGAAGCGATCAGTCGTCTCGAAGCGGAGTTGGCCGCCATCGAGGACGAGCTCACCCGCATTCTCGCCGAAGTCCCGAACATGACGCTCGCCGACGTCCCGGCTGGCGGCGAAGAGCACAACGTCATCGTGCGAAGCTGGGGCGAGCCGCGTCCGCCGGCCGGCGTGCGACCGCATTGGGAGATCGCCGCCGCACTCGGCATTCTGGACCTCGAGCGCGGGGCCAAGATCAGCGGATCCGGATTTCCCGTGTTTCGCGGCCGCGGTGCCCAGCTCGTCCGCGCCCTCATGAGCTACTTCCTGGGGCTGCATACCGGGACGCACGGCTATGAAGAGGTGTGGCCGCCACTGGCGGTCAATCGCGCCAGCATGACGGGCACCGGTCAACTGCCCAAGTTCGAGGACGACGCCTACCGCATCGCCGGCGACGAGCTCTTCCTCATTCCGACGGCCGAAGTCCCGGTCACCAATCTCTATCGTGACGAGATCCTGGACGGCGCGACCCTGCCACGCGGCTTCACGGCGTACACCCCATGCTTCCGGCGCGAGGCGGGGTCGGCCGGAAAGGACACTCGCGGCATTCTTCGCGTGCATCAGTTCGACAAGGTGGAACTCGTGCGCTACTCCACCCCTGAGGATTCGGCGGCGCAGCTCGAGCTCATGCTCGAGCACGCCGAAGCCGCGCTCCAGGGCCTCGGCATTCCGTATCGCGTAAAGCTGCTCGCCGCCGGCGACACCGGATTCTCGAGCGCGAAGACGTACGACCTTGAAGCGTGGGCGCCCGGCGTCGGCGCGTGGCTCGAAGTGAGTTCCGCCAGCACCTTCGCTGACTTTCAGGCGCGACGCGCCAACATCCGGTTCAAGCCGACGACGGGCGGAAAGATTCGCTTCGTCCACACGCTCAATGCGTCGGCGCTCGCCTTTCCGCGGACGATCGCCTGCATCCTGGAGCACTATCAGCAACCGGACGGCTCCGTCACCGTCCCCGCGGTGCTGCGACCGTTCCTGGGGACCGACCGGCTCGGATGACCTGATGCGCCGCGGCGCTCCTGAACTGCTCGTCGCGCTGGTCCTGACGATCCTGCTCGCCTCGTACGTCGTGTACACGCAGCGAATCGTTCGCGAGCTGCAACAGGAGGCGCGACGATCCAGTCTGATGTACGCCCGTGTCTTTCGCGCGCAGAGCGACACGAGCGAGGGCACGGGGACCCAGGCACTGTTTGATCTGTCGAAGAGCATCGTCGCGCAGGGTGTACCGCTCATCGTCAGCGACAGCGCCGGTCGTCCCACCGCGTATGCCAATCTGCCCGCCGATATCGCGGCCGACGAGGCGCTCGTGCGCGATTACGTCCGACAGCTGGACCGGCAGAACGCTCCGCTGGTGGATTCGCTCGTCGGGCAGATCCATTACGGCAATACACCACTCGTCCGGTGGCTGCGCATCATTCCCGCCCTGCAGGCGGCTACCGCCCTCCTGCTCGTGCTCGCGGGCGTCTGGATCGTGCGGGCCCGAGGCAACGCCGAGCGAGAGCGGGTGCTCGCCGGCATGGCGCGGGAATCGGCACATCAGCTTGGAACGCCCCTGTCCAGTCTCGCCGGCTGGATCGAGCTGCTCGAGGAACGGCCGCACGATGCGAACACCGCGCTCGCCCTGTCTCACATGCGCGTGGACCTGGAGCGACTCGACCGCGTCGCGCACCGCTTCGAGCGTATTGGCCGCGAGCGACGCCGCGACCAGGTCGACCTGCACCTGCTCGTCGATCGGATCACCAGGTACTTCCGCGCGCGCGTCCCCACGCTCGCCCATCAGGTCGCGATCGACGTCGCCGCGCGCGTCGAGCCCGTCACGGTCGTCGGCGATGCCGTGTTGCTCGAGTGGGCGCTCGAGGTCCTGGTCAAGAACTCCGTGGATGCGTTGGCGGGACGCGGCGGACGCATCGGCGTCTCGGCGCATCGGCGCCAGCACGGCGGCGCGAGCATCACCGTCGCCGACGACGGACCGGGCATCGCGCGCGAACTGCGCGGCCGGATCTTCGAGCCGGGCTTCTCGACGAAGCAGAGCGGATGGGGCATCGGGCTCGCCCTCGCGCGACGCATCGTCGAGGAGAATCACGGCGGCACGCTGCGGCTTCTCCCCACCGACCGCGGCGCAACGTTCGAGATTATCTTACCCTGATGCAAATCGAGACGGACGACGCACTGCTCGACGGGCTGAACGCCTCGCAGCGCGAGGCGGTGCTGCACGTCGACGGCCCCTTGCTCGTCCTCGCCGGCGCGGGCTCCGGCAAGACGCGCGTGCTCACCACTCGGCTCGCGCGCCTCATCGACCAGCATGGCGTGGATCCGAGCCGGATCCTGGCGGTGACCTTCACCAACAAGGCCGCCGGTGAGATGAAGCAGCGTATCGCGCGCCTCCTCGGCCGCGCGCCCACCGGCATGTGGGTCGGGACCTTTCACGCCATCGGCGCGCGGATCCTCCGCGCCGCGCCACATCTCGTCGGTCGCACGCCGTCGTTCACGATCTACGATCAGGACGACACCGGCAGCGTCGTGAAGCGCATCATGGAGCGCCACAAGCTCAACATCAAGCAGTTCACACCGCGCGGTGTGCACGCCGCCATTTCCGATGCGAAGAACGCGCTCGTCGCGCCCGACGAGTTCACGAGCCTCGCCATGGATCCGTTCTCCCGCGCGGTCGCGACGGTGTACCGTGACCTCGGTGAGGACCTTCGCCTCGCCAACGCCGCCGACTTCGACGACCTGCTCGTGCTGCCCGTCCGCATGCTCGCCCAGCAGCGGGCCGAGCTCGAGAAATACCAGCGCCGGTTCCAGTACATCCTCGTCGATGAGTACCAGGACACGAACCGCGCGCAGTATCAACTCGTGAAGCTGCTCGCCGGTGGGCGCGGCAACCTCTGCGTGGTTGGCGACGACGATCAGTCCATCTACGGATGGCGCGGCGCCGACATCCGCAACATCCTCGACTTCAGCAAGGACTTTCCCGACGCGCACACCGTGCGGCTGGAGGAGAATTACCGGAGCACGCCGGAAGTGCTCGATCTGGCCAACGTCGTGATCGGCGCCAATCGCGGCCGCATGGGCAAGACCCTGCGTCCCACGCGCCCGAGCGGCGAGCGCGTCACCGCCGTCCGATGCCTCGATGAGCGCGACGAGGCCGACTTCGTGGTCGAGGAACTGGTCACGCGGCGCGCACAATCCTCCGGCATGACGCTGCGCGACTTCGCGATCGTTTATCGCACCAATGCCCAGAGCCGCGCGCTCGAGGAGGGGCTCCGCAAGCGCGCCGTCGCGTACCGGCTCGTCGGCAACGTCCGCTTCTACGATCGGCGCGAGATCCGCGACCTGATGGCATACCTCAAGCTCATCGCGAACCCCGCCGACGACGAGGCGTTCCGTCGCGCCGTCGCCGTGCCCAAGCGCGGCCTGGGCGACACGACCATTGAGGCCGTGTCCGTGGCCGCGCGTGCTGCCGGCATTCCCATGCTCGCGGCCGCCGTCCGACCCGACCTTCTCGCCGCCATCCGGCCCGCGGCGCGCGCGTCGCTCGGCGAGTTCGCCGCCCTCCTCGCCACCTTCCGCGAGTCGGCGCGCGAAGGCGCCGTCGACGAGGTGCTGAGGGAAGTCGTCGAGGGGATCCGCTACGACGAGTACCTGCGCGCCGACGGGCCCGAATCGGCGGATCGGCTGGACAACGTGCGCGAGCTGATGACTGGTGCGGCGGAGCAGGTGGCCGACGACGAGGGCGAAGTCGGTCTCTCCCCACTCGATCATTTTCTCCAGCGCGCGATGCTCGTCGCGGAGCTGGACAAGCTCGGTCCCGACGCTGACGCCGTCACGCTCATGACGCTGCACAACGCCAAGGGGCTGGAGTTCCCCGTGGTGTTCATCACGGGACTCGAGGACGGACTCTTTCCGCTCGCGAAGGCGTACGACGATCCCGCCATGCTCGAGGAGGAACGACGCCTCTTCTACGTCGGCATCACCCGGGCGGAACGCAAGCTCTTCCTCACGCATGCCGAGGAACGCCGGCGGAACGGCGAGTTCATGCCGTCCAAGGCGTCCAGCTTTCTCGTCGCCATTCCCGAAGACATGCTCGAGCAACGAAAGACGATCAAGGTGCGGAGCTCGGGCCGGTCGTTCATGCAGTCCCTGGGTGGCGGCAGCCAGTGGGGAAATTCGCGCCAGCGTCCCGGTCTGATGGACACGGCGCTCCGCACGCCCATCCTCGACGACGACGCCGGCTTTCCGCCGAGTGCCGCTGCGCGTCGCCCCGGCATGCCGGTGACGCGTGCCCCCGGCTGGGATGATGCATCCGAATCGCAGGATGCTGCGACCATCGCGATCGGCGCTCGTGTACGGCATCGCAAGTTCGGCAGCGGCGTCATTGCCGAGCTGGCGGGCGCGGGACGCGACCTCAAGGCAAAGATCGATTTCGATGACGACGCGATCGGTCGGAAGACGCTCGTCATCGCGCAGGCCAACCTCGAACGGGACATCGAATAGTGGCCGTCACCATCGACGACGTGCGACACATCGCGGCACTCGCCCGTCTCGGCTTGACCGACGAGCGAGCGGCGTCACTCGTCAACGAGATGAACTCGATCCTCGGGCACATGGACGTCCTCTCGAAGGCGGACACGTCCGGAGTACAGGAGGCCATCGGCGTCGGCGCGGGCGGCCTGCCGGTGCGCGACGACGGCGGCCAACCCATTCCACTCGCGCGTTCACTCGACGCATTCGCACCGGCCCTGAAGGATGGATTTTTCATCGTTCCACGGCTGTCGACGCATGAGACACCGGGGGAGTCGTGAGCGCGCCCGGCGAGCGCGCTCCTCTCGATACGGGTCGGGCGGCGGCCATCCGTGCGGCCACGGCCGCCGGAGCGACATCTGCCGAGACCACGGTCAAGCAGGCGCTGTCGCGAGCGCGTGAAGTCAAGGCCGGCCGCGACGGGTTGAACATCTTCGTCTCGCTCGATGGCGAGTACCTCAAGGAGCACGCCGCCACGGCGGCGCAGCAGCTCACCGATACCGAGCCGGGCTTGTTGCTTGGCGTGCCGGTGGCCATCAAGGACAACATCGCCACGCTGCATCATCCCACCACATGCGGCTCGCGCATCCTCGCCGGCTATGTGAGTCCCTACGCCGCCACCGTCGTGAGCAAACTGTGCGACGCCGGCGCGGTGCCGTTCGGGAAAACCAACATGGACGAGTTCGCGATGGGATCGTCCACCGAGAACAGCGCGTATGGCCCGACGCGCAATCCGGTGGCGCCCGATCGTGTGCCCGGCGGATCCTCGGGCGGATCCGCCGCCGCGGTCGCCGCTGGCATCGTGTCCGTGGCGCTCGGTTCCGAGACCGGCGGATCGGTGCGTCAGCCCGCCTCCTTCTGCGGCATCGTTGGCGTGAAACCGACGTACGGGCGCGTGAGCCGGTTCGGGCTCGTGGCGTTCGCGTCCTCGCTCGATCACGTCGGTGTCTTCGGCGCGCAGGTGGACGACGCGGCGCGCGGGTTGCGCGCCATCGCCGGCCACGATCCGCTGGACTCCACGTCTACCAGCATTCCCGTCGGCGAGTACCACCTCGCGCATGCCCGCCCTGTGAAGGGAATGGTCGTCGGTCGGCCTCGCGAGTATTTCCCCGATTCGCTCGACCCCGCAGTCCGCGCCCGCTGCGATGCCGCGTTCGAGCACATGCGCGAGCTCGGCATGCAGGTGCGCGATGTCTCGCTGCCTCACACGGCGCTCGCGATTCCGGTCTACTACATCGTCGCGCCCGCCGAGGCGTCGTCGAACCTCGCGCGCTTTGACGGCGCACGCTACGGGCTCCGCGTCGCCGGCGCCGGCCTGACGGGCATGTACGAGGCCACCCGCTCGCAGGGATTTGGCGCCGAGGTCACGCGCCGGATCATGCTCGGCACCTACGTGCTGAGCGCCGGCTACTATGACGCGTATTATCGCAAGGCACAGCGCGTCCGCACGCTCATCGCTGACGACTTCAGTCGGGTGTTCCAGTCCGGCGTCGACGTGCTCTTCACCCCCACCACTCCCACGCCCGCCTTCGCGCTCGGCGCCATCTCCGATCCGTACGAGATGTACCTGAGCGACATCTTCACCGTCACCGCCAACCTCGCCGGCATTCCCGCCATGTCCCAGCCGATCGGCCGCGTCGGCGGCCTGCCCATCGGCGGACAGTTGATGGCGGCGCACTTCGAGGAAATGAAGATGTTCAGCGTCGCGTATGCGCTCGAGCGGGCGCTGGGCGCCGGAGCATCATCGTGAGCCCACGCGCGGACACGTCGCTGGAGTCGCAGTGGGAAATGGTCGTCGGCCTGGAAGTCCACGTCCAGCTCCGGACGCGGAGCAAGGCGTTCTGTGCCTGCTCTGCGGAGTACGGTGCGCATCCGAATGTGAATACCTGTCCGGTCTGCCTCGCGCTGCCCGGCGCGCTGCCGGTCCTCAACGGGCGCGCCGTCGCATTGGCGACCCGTGCGGCGCTCGCGCTGAACTGCACCGTGCATCCCGTCTCGGTGTTCGCGCGAAAAAATTATTTCTATCCCGACCTGCCGAAGGGGTATCAGATCTCGCAGTTCGACCGTCCGCTCGCGACAGCAGGATTCGTCGACATCGGTCATCGGGCGGAGGGCTCGCCCATTCGGGTCGGTGTCACGCGCGTGCACATGGAGGAGGACGCCGGCAAGTCGGTCCACGACCGCTACGAGGGCGCCACGGCGATCGACCTCAATCGTGCGGGCGTACCGCTGATCGAGATCGTCAGCGAGCCGGACATGCGTTCGGCCGACGAGGCCGGCGCCTATCTTCGCGTGGTGAAGCAGATCCTCGAGTATCTCGAGGTCAGTGACGTGAGCATGGAGGAGGGCAGTCTCCGCGTGGACGCGAACGTCTCGGCTCGCCGTCGCGGTGAGACGACGCTGGGGACGAAGACGGAAGTGAAGAACATGAATTCCTTCTCCGGCGTGGAGCGCGCGCTGGCGGTGGAGTTCGCGCGCCAAGTGGGCGTGCTGTCCGCCGGCGGCGTCGTGCGGCAGCAGACGATGCTGTGGGACGGCGCGGCAGGCGAGGTACGGCCGAGCCGCACGAAGGAGGGCAGCCACGACTACCGCTACTTCCCCGAGCCCGACCTGCCGCCACTCGTGCTCGAGCTCGAGTGGATCGACCAGATGCGTCACGACCTTCCCGAACTACCGTCGGCGCGACGCGCTCGCTTCGTGTCGGAGTACGCGCTGGGCGCCTACGACGTGGACGTGCTCACGGCCAGTCCGCGCATCGCCGAATACTACGAGTCGGTCGCGCGCACGCATGGCGATGCGAAGGTCGCCGCCAACTGGGTGATGGGTGAGGTCCTCGCGCAACTCCGCGCGACCGGTGGTGACGTCGCCACGTTCCGTGTGCGGCCCCGCGACCTCGCCCAGCTGCTCGATCTCGTGCGTGACGGCATCGTCAGTCACACCGCCGCCAAGCAGGTGTTCGCCACCATGGTCGTCACGGGCGAACAGCCAGCACAGATCGCCGAGCGAGATGGGTTGGTCAAGGTCGATGACGACGCGCAGCTCGCTGCCTGGCTCGACGACGTGATGTCGGAGCTACCGACGGAAACGGCCCGGTGGCGGAGCGGCGAGAAAAAGCTCCAGGGCGTGCTGATCGGCGCGGTCATGAAGAAGTCGAACGGACGTGCCGATCCCCGGAAGCTCGGTCAGTTGCTGGCGGCGCGGCTGGTCTCGTAGAGCGGACCGATGACGGCACGCGCGTAACCGAGGGTCGAGACCGGCAGTCCGAAGTGCCGCTCGGCCTCCTCGTTCACGCGCTCAGGTCCGCCGGAACGGAGCGCTTCGCGGCGCACCTGCTTGGCACGGCGAAGCGCATCGTCGCCGGACGGATCCAGGCCGTATGTCGCGGACCGCTCGAAGTGGACGAGAAAGTCGACGATCGCGTCGTAGGAGCGCTCGATGTAGAGACCGACCTCGGCGTCGGGAAGATCCCAGCGGCTGTTCTCCGTCATCAGCCCGAAGATGCGTTGCCAGCTTTCGCTGTCCGCGGCATGCACCATCCCGCGAAAGATGCGGCGGTTGGTCTGCGTGCTGAAGATCGTGGGGCTCAGGATGCCGTCGAGCAGGCCGTCGGCGCGAGAGTGATCCAGCAGGATCAGGTCTCGCGCCTGGCGCGCGCAGACCGGGCCAAGGTGCGTCTCGAAGCGGCTCTCCCAATAGCTGTGGCCTAGCGACGACGTGCTCGCGGTGACGGCGAGTTGCTTCGGGACGAAGTAGTTGTGCGCGATCGAATCGGCGGCGAGGTGCGCGAGGTACCCCAGCGAGAACGCACGCATCGGGTCGTCGGGTGCCGCCTCGTGGATCTCGAGCCCGACCGTCCACGAATGACAGTGACGACCGGTCGGCACGTATTTCTTCGCCATGCTCGTATCGGCGGCAATCGAGCCGTACAGGAAGTCCTGCGGGAACGCGCGAAGCAGGTCCGCCACCGCCGCTGGTAGCTGCCCGAGCGAGCGAAGCACGGCATCGCCGAGGAAGACATGCGTGCCGGGCGTCCAGGCGTGCGCCGTCGCCGGCAGCAGGACGAGCAACACCAGCGCGGCGGCAACGAGAACGCCGACCCGCGCCAGTGGTGTGTGCGTGAGGCTAGACGCCCAGCCGCTTGCGCTGGCGGCGCAGTGCGCGACGGAGATCCGTGAGTTCGGAGCGCACGAACCCATCGATCCGGTCGCGAGCTTCGCTGACCGTTTCCCGGACGCTGTCCTCGATCTCGTCCGTCGGAATGCGATCCAGCAACTCGCCTCCGCGCGACCGTGCCCAGCCCGCACCGGCGGCGCCGGCGGCGAGGGCCTCGCGTCCGGCCCACTTCGCGCCGCGGAGTACCGGCGCCATCGGCCGCTGGCCGGACGGGCCGCGTCGCAGCATGAGGGTTGCCGTCGCGCCGATGGCGGCGCCGATGAGTGCGGCGGTGAGCAGGTCGTACTGGGCGTCACGCCCAGTCCCGCCTTCGAGGGCGGACTCGCGGACGCGTGGTCCCCGCTTCGGCCGCATCGGAATCGTCGTAGCCATCTTCGAGCTCCTCTGACGACAAACGCTGCGCGCCATACGCGCCCGCTTCGTCATCTTCATGGTGAAGCGCTGCAGCGCCCGTGCGCACTCCGCGCACCGTCGACGCCGTCGCGACGAACACTGATTCTGCCTCCTGCTGTACCACCTCGAGCAGCGCGTTGAACTCGTTCAACCGCTGCTCCGTGAGCGCCACGGCCTGCTGCAGCCGCTGGTTGGCGGCGGCGATCGTGGCGTTCACCTGCTGCACATCCGTCCGCACCGACGTCGTGATGTAATTCACGTTGTCGGCGATCGAGCTCGCGTGTCGCATCAACGGATTGACGTCTCCGTAGACCCGATCGAGCAGATCGCTGATCTTGGCGTAGCTCTTCCGAAAATTCCACGCCGCCGGCACGAGGGCGACGGTCAGGACCAGCAACGCCACCGACATCAGGCCGCCGGCGATCGCCGTCGCCGTCTCGAACCACCCCGGATCATTACCGACCTGGCGCATCAGGACGGTATCGACCTGCTGCGGTAACTGCCCAGCCTGTACGAGCAACCACGCGCCGGCGCGCGCGAACGTGACGGTCATCGGCAACCTGGTCTGGAAGAGAAGGCCGGCCGCAAAGGCGCCGTCGAGCGCGAGCGGCGCCGAGCCGCCGCGGTCGCCTCGTGCAAGGGCGGGGCCAGCAGTGTTCAGCCGACGGCATCGTACGCGGCGTCACGGCAGGGTGTCAAGCCGACAGCGCTCACCGACCGCTGCAGTCGACGCGGCGCGAAGGGTGCAGTGCTCGGGCGCCGCGCGCAACTTGACGCTCGCATGCTCCTCGAGAATCTTTCGCGTCTCCTCCTTGGGTCACGGCGCTTCGGCCACGGCCTCGTCTCATCGCACGCCGCCGCATGAACGCATTGCAGTTCGTCGTCCAGGGGGGCCATCGCCTCTCCGGCCGCATCCGCCCCTCGGGCAACAAGAACGCCGCGCTGCCCATCGTCGCCGCCGCGCTCCTCTGCGACGAGCCAGTCTACCTGACCAACGTCCCGCGCATCAAGGACGTCGAACACCTGGTCGAGCTCATCAACTCGGTCGGGGCCAACGCACAATGGACGAGCCGGAACGCGCTGACCATCCATGCCAAGTCGCTGCATGCGAAGGAGCTCGACCCGGTGCTCTGCCGAAAGATCCGGGCATCGATCCTGCTCGCCGCGCCGTTGCTCGCGCGCTGCGGCGAGCTGGAGCTGCCACCGCCGGGCGGCGACGTCATCGGTCGACGCCGCGTCGATACGCATTTTCTCGCGCTGCAGCAGCTCGGCGCGTCGTTTCAACTCGACGACGCTTTCATCCTCAAGGCCAAGCGGCTGAAGGGCGCCGACGTCTTTCTCGACGAGCCAAGCGTCACCGCCACCGAGAACGCCCTCACCGCCGCCGTCGCTGCCGACGGCACGACGGTGCTGCGCAACGCGGCCAGCGAGCCGCACGTGCAGGATCTCGCCCACTTTCTCGTCGCGATGGGTGGAAGCATCGAGGGCATCGGCACCAATACCATCACCATCCACGGCGGCCGGCCGCTTCACGGGTGCACCCATGAGATCGGTCCTGACCATATCGAGGTCGGGTCGTTCATCGGCCTCGCGGCCGCCACGCGCTCCGAGATCACCATCGAGAAGGCCGGGGTGGAGCATCTGCGCTCCACCCTCCTCGGATTCGAGCGACTCGGCGTCGTCTGCAAGGTTCAGGGCGACGATCTCCTCGTGCCGGGCAATCAAGAGATGAAGATCCGCAGCGACCTCGGTGGCGCGGTGCCCAAGCTCGAGGATCAGCCGTGGCCCGCCTTCCCGGCGGACACGATGTCCATCGCGCTCGTCACCGCGACGCAGTGCGAGGGCGTGATCGTCATCCACGAGAAGATGTTCGAGTCGCGGCTCTTCTTCGTCGACAAGCTGATCGGGATGGGTGCGCGCATCGTCCTGTGCGATCCGCACCGGGCGGTCGTCGTGGGACCCACGAAGCTGCACAGTGGGCGGGTGGAGTCGCCCGACATCCGCGCGGGCATGGCCATGCTCGTCGCCGCCCTGTGCGCCGACGGGGAAAGCATCATCGACAACGTTGGCCAGATCGAGCGAGGCTACGAGCGGATCGACGAACGGCTCCGTGCACTCGGCGCCAAGGTGGAACGAGTCGAGGATCGCCGAACGAATTGATGCGCGCATCCACGTCGCCCGCCATGCCCGCAGCGCGGGACGTGCGGCTTGGCGGCGAAGTGGTGGAGCACTTCGCCGCGTTTGGCGTGACTGCCTTCACGACAGGGAGGGCCGCGGGCAGCTTCGGCATGCAGACAGCCGAGCCCGTGTGCGACGTCACCGCGCGATGGACGGCGCTCCGCGCACTCATCGGCGGACCGTCGGCGCGCCTCGCGACCGCGTTCCAGGTGCACGGCGCCACGGTGCTCGCGCATCGCGGCGAGTGGGAGGGATTTCTGCGAGGACCGGAAGCCGACGGCCACTTCAGTCGTGCGCGCGGCACGGCGATGGCGGTCACCATCGCCGACTGCGTGCCGGTGTTCCTGGCTCATCCGAGTGGCGCTGCGGCGGCGGTGCATTCCGGTTGGCGCGGAACCGCGGCGGGCATCACCGCTGTCGCCATTCGCCACTTCGTCGCGCTCGATCTCCCAGCGTCGGACCTGCATCTGCACTGCGGTCCGGCCATCTGCGGACGCTGCTACGAGGTGAGTGCGGACGTCCATCGACAGCTCACCGGTCTCGACCCCGGCCGTCCCACGACGGTCGATCTGCGAGCCGTCATCGCCGATCACGCACGTGCGGTCGGCGTCAGGCACATCTCCATCAGCCCGCTCTGCACGC
>JANLTI010000137.1:0-7088 GCA_031362845.1 Gemmatimonadaceae bacterium
CGACCTGTCGCTCACCATCACGGTGCTCGGTCACGCCACGCATCCACTGCGTCGCGCCGGCGCGCGCGCCGGCGACCGCGTGTTCCTCACCGGACGACTCGGCGGGCCCGGCGCGGCGGTGCGAGCGCTGCTGGCGGGCGACAGGCCCGCACCGGCAGACCTCGCGCGCTTCGTCGCGCCCACGGCGCGGCTGCGCGAGGCGCAGTGGCTCGCCGCTGCCGGCGCACGCGCGGCGATCGACATCTCCGATGGCCTGCTGGCCGATGCCGCGCACCTCGCGCGCGCGAGCGGTGTGTCACTGGCGCTCGATCTGCAGCGCGTTCCGCGCTACGACGGCGTGTCGTCGGCGGACGCGGCGACGAGCGGCGAGGAGTACGAGCTGCTGGTCGCCATGCCGGCGCAGGTCGTCGTGGAGGTCGGCCAGTTCGTGCGGTCGTTCGGCATCGCGCTCACCGACATCGGCTCCGTGCAGACCGCCGGCGCGGAGGCCGTATTGTTCGCCGGCGACGACGACGAACTCGTGCGCGGCCACGATCACCTGCGGTGAGCGGGGCGCCGCTCACCGTCACACCAGCGGCTTCGACGACGATGCCTTGGCCACGAAGCCACGTCGTTCCATGGCGCCCCACTGTTTGCGTCCCCGCAGGTAGCTCCACAATCCGCGCAGGCGCCACCACACCGTGAGCTGCCGGTAGCCCAGGTTCTCCAGCAGCGTCCACCCCACCAGCAGCAGCCTGTCGCGCAGTGTGGAGTAGCGATGGAAGCTCAGGTCCTCGAGCACGAGCGTCAGCGCGGTGAGCGTCGTCCCCAGTCCGTACGCGGTGAGATAGAACAGTGCCGCGAACGCCCAGTCCACGAGACCGAAGGCCAGCCCGACGACGAGCCCGATCACGCCGAACGCCTCGATCACCGGCGCGAACAGCTCGACGAGCACGTAGTACGGGAAGACGATCAGGCCGGTCACGCCATAGCGCGGGTTGAGGAACATTGCACGATGTCGCCAGAGCACATCGGCGAGACCCCGCTGCCATCGATCCCGCTGCCGGCCGAGCGTGCGCAGGTTTTCCGGCGCTTCCGTCCAGGCCACAGGGTCGGGGACGAAGGCGATGTCTCCCGGCTCGCCCCGCTCGTACGAGAGACGCTTGAGCCGAACGACGAGCTCCATGTCCTCGCCCACCGTGTCGTGGCGGTAGCCGCCCGCCTTCAGGATGGCATCGCGACTGAACAGTCCGAAGGCGCCGGAGATGATCAGGTTGCCGCCGAGCCGGTTCCACCCGAGCCGGCCGAACAGGAAAGCACGAAGATATTCCACCACCTGCAGCCCGGCGATCGCGTTGGCTGGCACGTGCGTTCGCATCACGCGCCCCTGTGACACCTCGGAGCCGTTCACGATGCGAATCGTCCCGCCGCTCGCGATCGTGCGCGGTGCGTGCAGGAACGGGCGCACCAGCCGCTGGATGCCGTCCGCTTCGATCAGCGTGTCGGCATCCAGCGCACACACGAGCTCACCCTGGGCGAAGTTGAGCCCGGTGTTCAGTGCATCCGCCTTGCCGCCGTTCTCCTTGTCGACCACCACGAGGCCCGGATACGTCCGCGAGCGATACAGCGCGCGCACCGGCTTCGTGGCGATCACCTGCTCGAACACCGCGTGGACGGCGACGAGGTCGAATGAGTCGCGCAGCACATCCATCGTCGCGTCCTTGGAGCCGTCGTTCACGATGACGACCTCCAGCCGCGCGTAATGCAGCGCGAGCAGGGCGCGCAGACTCTCGGCCACGGTGGCCGCCTCGTTGTACGCTGGCGCGAGTATCGACACCGTGGGCGACATCGCGCTGCTGATCAGTCGCCACCGGCTCTCTCCCTCGATGAGCAGCACATGCCGTCGCATCTCGAGCGCCGCGCTCACCAGCAGCAGCAGGTAGAAGCCGTTGACCGCAATGAAGTAGAACAGCACGAACGACTCGGCCTGCACGAGTGCCTGGCCCAGCAGTCCGAGATAGGACTGGCTCATCGCACCGCGTCCGGAAGATCGAGCACGAGCCGGGCGATCTCCGCCGCCGAGACCGATTCGCCGGCGCGGGCGCGTCGCAGCAGCAGAACGCCCGGGGCGCCGATGGTTCTTAGCGCGAGTGCGGCGGCGTGCCGCACCTTCCAGCGCGGATGCTCGAGCATCGCCGCCAGTCGCGACGCGGCCGGCCAGTGACGCATGCGGCCGAGCCCGCGAATGGCGGCGATCTGCGCGCGTTCCGCGTCGAACGTGGTCATGGCGAGCAACCGGTTGGCCGCCTCCGCACCGCCGATCGCGGCGAGTAGTTCCGCGCTCGCCGCGGCGGCCTCACCATCCGGCGCCATGTCGTGCGAGAAGTGCAGGGCGATTTCGTGAAAGCGCCCATCCCCCGTCGCAGCGGCCACGCGCAAGCCGGCAAGGGCCGCCGTGCCCTCGCGCACCACCAGATACTCCGCGAGCGGCACCATCATCGGCTCCGCCATGCGCAGCAGCGCGTCCTGCACGGCAAAGCGCGAGAGCGTGGCGGGATCGGCGAGCAGCTCGAGCATCGCCGCGACGACCTCGGGCGAGGGATCGGTGCCCGCCCACTCCGCCGCCTGGGCGCGCACGGCGGGGTGCCGATCGCGCAGCAGCGAAAGGACGAGTGCATCGGGCTCACCGAGCTGGGCGAGAAATCGCGCGCCGCGGAGACGGCGCGGCCATCTGCGGCTCGTGCACTCCCGCTTCGCCCGCGACACCAGGCCGAGCGTGCGCGCCAGCTCGCGCAGCGTCGACTTCTGTGCGCCCGCCACATTCTTGGACAGCTCGTTGAACAGCGGGATCTGGATTCGTACGGGCAACGACCGGATGCTCGCGACGTCGTGCGCCGTCACCGCACCGTTCGGCGCGAGCAGCCGAGCCAGGCTGGCGCGTCCAGCGGTGCGCAACGCCTGCTCTTCGAGCGAACGGCGTTGCAGCCAGACACCGTGCAGGAGATAGAACGCGACGGCCACGATGACGATCCCTCCCTCGCCGGCCAGCACCCAGTCGAGCAGTGACGCCTCGATCACTCGTCCTCACCGAGCACGGCGCGAAGCTTCTGGAGCAGCACCGCCACGCTGAACGGCTTCGCCACGTGATCCGCCGCACCAAGGGAAAGCGCGGTGAGCACGTCCTGCTCGCCCACGCGCGCGGTGAGCATGACGACGCGGCTGCGGCCGGTGATGCCAGCCCGGTGCAGCCGTCTCAGCAGGTCGAGCCCGTTGAGCGCCGGCAGGTCCACATCCAGCAGGATCACCCGCGGTACCACTTCGGGCGGCTCGGCGAGCAGGCCCGCCGCCGCCGACTCGCCATCGCGATAGATGTGGACGCCGTAGCCGCTCGTCACGAGCGCATGCTCCAGCAACCCGGCCAGCGCTTCGTCGTCATCCACGATCACGATGTCCACGCTGTGGTCGCCGCCTGGTGCGCCACCCGAGCCGGCCATCACGAGCTGGTCGGAGCCGGCACGCGGACGGGTCCGCCGCGCACCCAGGGCCGCGGCGTGCAGCGCCTCCACATCCTGCCCATCCTCCGGATACTGCGCGAGGCCGCCCCCGCACGCGATGCTGAACGCCGCGCCGCCGGGCGTGGTGAGCTCACGTCGCGCGATCGTGTCGAACAGTGTCGTGAGACGTCGTACGGCGTCGGCCTTCGACGCACCATACAGGCCGACTACCAGTTCGCTCGCCGACCATCGACCCACCACGTCCTCGCCTCGCAGCGATCGCGCGAGCAGTTGCGCCACGGCGCGCCAGGCAATCTCCACCGCCGCCGGTCCATGGCGCTCGGCGATCGACGCCACATCGTCGACGACGATGGAGCCCACGGCGATCGTGTCGCCGCGACGACGCGCGAGATGGAGGAACCGCGCCAGGAGATCGGCCGTCCCTCGTCGCGTGCCGACGCCGGTGGTCGCATCGAGGTCGCCGCCGTCGTCGCGCGACAGCATGCGATCGAGACGATTCCGCACGCGCGTGACGAGCTCCTCCACGACGATCGGCTTGCCCACGTGATCGTCCGCGCCCGCCGCGTACGCGCGACGCACCGTCTCGGCGTCGGTGCGCGCGGTGAGGAACACGATCGGCACGTTTGACCACCGCGCATCGCTTCGCACGGCCCGCGCGAGCTCGATTCCGGTGACGTGCGGCATGTCGACGTCGAGCACGAGCAGGTCCGGCTGCACCGCTTCCAGCGCCGACCAGACCCGGAGCGGATCGTCCACCGTATGGATCTCGTAGCCTTCACCGCCCAGCACGGTGCGAAGCAGGGCGAGGATCTGCGGATCGTCGTCCACGGCAAGCACGCGACGCGGCGGCGCTGAGGCCTTTCCCGCGAGCGAAAGCGCGTGCCCCACGATGGACGCGGGACTCGCGGGAAGCTCGACGAAACGCTGCGCGCCACGACGCACCGCATCCACGCGCAACGACGTCGCATCGCGCGATGCGAGCACGAGTGCCGGTACCGGCGTCTGGGCGCTCGCCAGCTCGGCCACGAGCTCCAGCCCGCTCGACGAGTGCGCGTGCGATGCGATACAGACGGCGAGCACCGTGGGCGACTGCGCGTGCGCGCTCGTGCGGGCCGACGTCGCGTCGGCTGCAATCACGACGCGAAGGCCACGCGCCGCACCCTCGCTCTCGATCCGTTCCGCCAGCGCAGGCTCCGCTCCCACGAGCAGCAGCACCTGTTCGGGTCGCGCAACTGTCTCCCCCGTCGCGCTCGGGTCGGGGGCAAGCGTGCGTGGTGTGCCTTCGAGATCGGTGCGGAGAAGCACGAGCTGCTCCGCGACACCCACCGCGTCGGACGGCACGAGCCCGTCCAGTGAGAGGCGCTCCTCGAGCTGACGCGCGAGCTGCGACGACCGCGGAAAACCGAATGAGCCCGCCGCGCCGGCCAGCTTGTGCGCCTCGCGCTGCGCGGCCGCTCGCTGCTCGGACGTGAGCGTGCCGTCCATCAAGGCGAGCGCCGCCGCCTCGAGCACGTCGAGTCGAGCGAGCGTCGGCTCACGGAAACGCTGCCAGATGGCGGCAAGCCCCGCCGCGACACGGTCGGCGCTGGCGTTGGGAGGCTGGACGCGCACCGTGATGCCCGCCAGCAGCGCGACCTGCCGCAGGAGTTCCGCTTCATCGAGGGGAAGGAAAAGCAGCCGGCTCACCTGGAGCTCTCCGACCAGCCGTGACAGGGAGGCTGCGTCCGCCGCAATGGAGAGGCAGCACACCACCCGCGTCGCCGACAACAAGCCGCCGGCGCGCCACTGTCTCATCGCCCGCTCCGGGTCGTCGCCTAGCGTCCATCCGCCGAGGAGCAGGACGTCTGGCGCGCCACGCACGCGCTCGCGCAATTCGGCGTCGTCCCGCGCCTCGAACACCTCGCAGCGCTCCAGTCGCGTGCGCAGCGACGCGACGATGTGGTCGGGTATTCCCGCGGCGACGATTGCAGCGACTGTCGCGTCGCTCACCGGCGTCAGCGGCGCACGAGGAGCGACGTCACCTGCTCGCCCAGCGTGGCCGGATCAAATGGCTTGCCGATCACTCCGCTGACGTCGAGTCCATGGAGGCGCTCGGCTCCGGGTCCGTTCACCACGCCGCTGAGCATGATCACCGGGATGGTGCGCAGTGTCTCGTCGGCGCGAATCAACGACAGCGCCTGCAGTCCGTCGATGTCGGGCATCATCACGTCCAGGAGGATGGCGTCGGGCCGCTGACGTCGAGCCTCCGAGAGGCCGGATGAGGCGTCGGCGGCTGTCACGACGACGAACTGCCCGTCGAGTTCGAGAAAGAACTGCGCGAGCTCACGCATGTCCTCCGCGTCGTCGATGACCAGCAGGCGCCGAGTACTCACGGTCCCGACGGGCCTGCGATGCAGCTGGCCATGCGGAGCGAGGCTGATGTCATGGGGCGCCACCTGATACGGGAGGTCACGACAATATAGTGGCCGCGTTGACCGGGATCGAGAATCGGCCCAGTTTCACGAGCATGCGCATTCACCTCGCCGTCATCGCGTTCGTTCCCCTGGTCTCGGCATGCGGGCCGGTTGCGTCGGTCGCATCACGCACAGACCACGCCGATGGGGCCGAGCGCGGACGCGTGGCAGAGGTGTGGCTCACCACGGGTGATCGCACCCGCCTGCTGTCCCGCGAGCCCGACCTTCCCGTGAATTCGCGCGCGCAGCCTGGCAGCGTCGTGATCGACGTCGATGACCGCACCACGTACCAGACGATGGTCGGGTTCGGGGCGGCCGTGACCGACGCATCGGCAATCCTGTTGACGCAGACGCTCGGCTCCGCGAGCGACGCGATGCTGCGCGAACTGTTCGATCCGAAGACCGGCCTCGGCTTGAGCTTCATGCGCGTGCCGATGGGGGCATCGGACTTTTCGTCGACGCACTACAGCTACGACGACATGCCGGCAGGTCGGTCGGACGAGACGCTCGCCCGGTTCTCCATCGACGCGGATCGGCGGCACAAGCTGCCCGTGCTGCGGCGCGCGCTGGCCGTCAATCCGCAGCTTCGGCTCGTCGCGTCTCCGTGGAGCGCGCCGGCATGGATGAAGAGCAACGGCAGTCTCATCCAGGGCACTTTGCGGGCCGACTCGTACGGTGTGTTCGCTGCCTATCTGCGTCGCTTCATTCAGGCGTACGCGGCCGAGGGAGTCCCCATCTTCGCGATCACGCTCCAGAATGAACCGGCATTCGAGCCACCCGACTATCCGGGCATGCGCCTCTCCTCCGCGGCGCGGTCCGAGCTGATCGGACGGCACGTCGGCCCGCTGTTCGCCGCGTCAGGCATCTCGGCGCGCATCCTTGAATGGGATCACAACTGGGATCATCCGGAGGAACCGCTCGCGGTGCTGGCCGACAGCATGGCGCGTCGCTACGTGAGCGGCGTCGCCTGGCATTGCTACGCGGGATCGGTGGACGCGCAGGCGGCCGTGCACGCCGCCTATCCCGGCACGGACGTGTACTTCACGGAATGCTCGGGCGGCACCTGGGCGCCGAGCTTCTCTGACAATCTCCAGTGGACCGTGAGCACACTGATCATCGGCAGCGTGCGTGGCTGGGCCCG
>JANLTI010000200.1:0-23958 GCA_031362845.1 Gemmatimonadaceae bacterium
GTAGCCGTCGCCCGCGTACACCTGCGAGCCATAGCCGCCATTGAAGCCGAGCACGTCCGCCGCCGCCGGACCACCGTGGATGGCGACGATGAGCGGGTAGCGGCGGCCGGGCTGATACCCCACCGGCTTCACCAGCACGCCCCCGACCTTCCGTCCGTCCACTGAGGTCCAGGTGATCTCCTCTGCACTGCCGAGCGCGATCTGGCGCAGCCACGGGTTCGCATCGGTGAGCTGCACCCACGCGCTGCGGGTGCCCAGCTCGCGTGCGCTCGCCACGGTGAACAGGGTGGGCGGCGTGCGCGGATCGGAATAATTGATGATCAGCCGGCCCGTCTCATCGTCCTCGTTCACCGTCACGCTGGCCTGTTCCTGAATGACCGGCCGCACGGTGTTGGACGCGACGTCAAGCGACAGCACCTGATTCGTGGCCTTCACGCCGTCGTTGAAGTAGATGGTGCCCCCGTCCTTCGACCAGAATCCGACCGAGACGTCGCCGTCGAAGCCGCCGCCCAGCTTCCGGAACGCTGCGCCCCGCGCGCCGACGTCGCGCAGGTAGACCTTCTGGTTGTACATGAAGGTGAAATCGTCCGGCGCGGAGAAGGCGACGGTGCGACTGTCGGGCGAGAAGCTGACGCCGCTCTCGCCGATCTCGGAGTTCTTCGTGAGGCGCTCGATCTGGCCGGACGCGACCTCGAGCAGGTACAGATCGCCGTTGATGTTCTGCTCGAGGATGTTGCGCTCGTAGCGATTGGCCGAGAGCCCACGAAATCCGATCCAGCGTCCGTCGTCGGAGAGGGTGAATTCGCCGACGCTATACGATGTATCGCGCGTGAGGCGCGTGGTGCGCTTCGAATCCACGTCGAACGCCCAGAGGGACGAGACGGGCACGTCGGGATTGCGGACGCGGACGTCGAAGCGCTTCTCGAGCCGCAGCCGTTCATCGGCGTCGGTCGTGTCGGCGGTGACGAAGTAGATGCGCCGCGAATCGGCGGACATGCGCCAGAGCCCGATGCCGTTCGCATGCCGGGTCAATTGGGTGGGGCGCACCGAGTCGCCGGCCGCGAGTGCGGCCACCGGGAGCGCATACAGCTGCTCGTTCGTGACGGGGCCCGACCGGAAGACGAGCCAGGCGCCGTCCTTCGAGAAGGCATACGTCGTGACACCGTCCTTGGCCTCGGTGATCTTCCGTGCCTCGCCGCCATCGGGGCGCATGAGATAGAGCTGGTAGGAGGCCCCGCCCATTCCGCCGCCGACCGCAGGCGGGAAGTACGGCGCGCCGGGACCGCTCGTCGGCAGGCTGCCTCCACGCGACGCAGCCGCGTCGCGTGCGGCGTCACGGTCGGACAGGAAGACGAACAGCTTTCCATCGCGCGACCAGGCCGGCGACGTCTCGTTCTTGTCCGACGTGTACGTGAGTCGACGCGTGCTCGATACGCCCTGCGTCATCGACACGACGTAGACATCGTTCTGTCGACGTGACTCCTTCCAGTCCGGCACGCTCAGCGTGTAGAGCATCCACTTGCCATCCGGGCTCGGCGCCGGCGATCCGACCTGCCGGGTGTTCTGCATGTCGAGGAACGTCATGGCCCGTGTGCTCGCTGGCATCGAGGCGCCGGCAGCCTGCGCCGCGACGGATGGCACGGGCGGAATGGCGAAGAGCGTGACGAGCGCGATACGCGCCGTGACGCGGTGGAGAGACGAACGATCCATCGTTGGAGCTCCGGAGAGGTCGGTCGAAGGCCCGAGATCGGTCGTGTCGGCAGTCGCGACCGCCACTGCGGGCAGGGTTGGTGCAGAATGTGACGCGGCGCGACGTTGCGCCACCCGGGAGCGCGTTGCGAGCGGTGGGCACGAGGTCTGCGAACATCACCGCGCGTCCCTTGCCGCTCTCTCACGCCTCCGATCCATGCTCAGCCCGCGAATCCTGCCCTCCGCCCGTCGGCTCGCCACGCGTGTCCCGCTCGTCGCCGCGCTGTTCGCCGTGGCGTGCGCCACCGATGATGCGGCGGCGCGACGCGACAGCGTCATGGCCCAGGCGGAGGCCGACTACGCCGCCTCGCACAAGTCCACCGCGCCGCCGGACACCGCCGACCGCACCACCCGAGCGCCGGTTGGCCTGACGGACAACAACCTGCTGTACCGCGTCGCCCAGAACGATCGGCTCGAGCTGCAGGTGGCGAGAGTGGCGATTCCCAAGATCACGAGTCCGGCGCTGAAGGACTTCGCACGCCAGATCGCCGACAACCACTCGGCGGGAGAGAGCGACGCGCGGCGACTGTCGCAGAAGCTGAAGACACCCGAGACGCCGGCGGCGAACGACACGACGAAGATTCACCAGCAGAACCTCGTGGCGCAGTTCACGAAGCTCGCGAAGGGCAAGACACTGGATACCACATACGTGCGGCATCTCGTGAATGGTCATGTCGCCATGCTGCGCGAGCTCAAGTCGATGGAGGGGAAGGCGACGAACCCCGAGGTGAAGAGCCTGCTCGTGGGCGCGGTACCCGAAGTGCAGCGGCACCTCAACCGGGCGCGCGAGCTCGGCAAGGCGCTGTCGGCGACGAAGTGATCTGTCCTGAGGTGAAGCGCTGCCCATGAGCGACATCGTGTCCATCCGTCGCGCGACCGCAGCAGACGGCGAGGCGATCGTGGCACTCGTGCGCGACGCGGATCTCGCGGTGCCGGGTGTGGTGGAGCACGTGGAGACCTTTCTCGTGGCGGAGCGCGACCGGCGTACGGTGGGTGCGATCGGTCTGGAGATCCGGGGAGCCGATGCGCTGCTGCGTTCAGCGGTCGTGACGTCGAATGCGCGCGGATTGGGCATCGGTACGGCGCTCGTGACCGCCGCGCTCGAGCTGGCACGTGGGGAAGGGGTAAGTACGCTGTACCTCCTCACGACATCCGCCCAGGGCTACTGGGCGCGCCAGGGCTTCGGCCTCGTCTCTCGCGACGCGGTACCGCATGCCGTGAAGCGCTCCGAGGAGTTCACTGGCGCCTGTCCAGCGTCCGCCGTGGCGATGGTACGCGACATTTGATGCGGTCCGCTGAATGCCACGTGTGAGAGCGGCGTTCAGCGCGGGCTTCGCGCCAATGCCCGCTCGTTTTCCTGGCTGTTGAGCTGCCAGTCGTAACTGGTCTTCTCCATGGCGTAATTGCCACTGAGCAGCAGGTCACGGGCGGCACCCGGCGGATGGTAGCGCGCCAGAAAGCGACCGACCGTTTGCGTGGTGCCGCCGAAATCCTTGATGTAATCGCGGAACTCGATGAAGATGGGGCTGACGAACACCGTTCGCGTTGCGACGTCGACCCGATTCTTCGTTGGCGCCTCGAGAATGAAGCGGCGTGCCTGATCCTCGAGCTGCTCGGCCAGTCGCGCGCCCGTATACGCCTCGCTGCGCAAGGGCGGGCAGCCCATCGCGGCACACACGAGCGCGAAGTGGATTCGTGGCTCCCCGAATTGCGGGCGGATGATGTCCTGTTCAATCTCGTCGAGCGAGTAGGCGCGTCCGCCCACCATCGCCAGCTTCTGGCGCCACGGTCCGTACGCGCGCACGAAGCCGAACGACTTGTTGATGTTGCGAATCGATCGGCGCTCGCGATGCGAGTTGACGAGTTGGATGGTGTAGGCGTTGTAGGCGTTGATCCAGAACGCCAGCCGGTCATCGCGCCCCAGGCCGGCCGGATCGAACGCGGAGAGCTGGCCGAGATAGCGGGCGAAGGCGGCGGAGCCGGCGAAGGCGTCGTAGTCGACCATGCCCCTCACGACGTGTTCGCGAAGCAGGCCGTCGAAACCGTGGTGGTCGAACGACCTGAGCTGTGCGTGAAGAGGCGCGGAAGGCATGGCGGCGAGCAGCGCCGCTGCCGCAAGGCCGCGGAGGAACAATCGCCGTGCGCTTCGCGCAGCACGCGCGATGGTCCTGGGAAGGCAATTGGGGAGCATGGGACCCGTCATGTGCAGGGACGACGCCAGCGACTGCTCCGTCAGGTCTTCACGATGGACATTCGCGCCAAATCGCTTGACATCGAACATCTTAGTAGTGAGATTCATTGCAGGAGGACTGTTCCATGACTCAAAATGCATCGTTGCACCTCTCCGGAATCCATCACGTGAGCGCGATCAGCGCCCACATCGGACGTTCGCATCACTTCTATACCCGCGTGCTCGGGCTTCGGCCGGTCATCCGGACAGTGAACCAGGACGACCCCAGCATGTACCACCTGTTCTTCGGGGATGGCGCAGGAACTCCGGGTTCGGACATGACGGTCTTCGACATCCGGGGGGCCGCCCGTGAGCATCGCGGGAACAACAGCATCACGCGCACGAACTTTCGCGTCGCCGGTGAAGACACGCTCGGCTGGTGGTCGAATCGCCTGGATGAGTTGCAGGTGGTGCACGCCCCGGTCGTCGAACGCGGCGGACGGCTCGTGCTGGATTTCGACGATGCGGAGGGGACACCGCTCGCGCTCGTGGACGATGGCGGGGCTGGCGCCGCGCACCCATGGGACGACAGCCCCGTGCCGTCCGAACGGCAGATCCGTGGACTCGGCTACATCGAGCTCACCGTCCCCGTACTCGCACCCACGGACCGATTTCTCGTGAATGCGCTCGGGTTGGGTCACGACCGCAC
The DNA here is from genome assembly GCA_031362845.1 of Gemmatimonadaceae bacterium. Lineage (GTDB taxonomy): Bacteria > Gemmatimonadota > Gemmatimonadetes > Gemmatimonadales > Gemmatimonadaceae > AG11. The sequence goes on from JANLTI010000200.1 coordinate 4,629, forward strand.
GTATGCGGTGTCGGACTCGCCCCGCCACGAGGTGCACGTGTATCGCATCGGCGAGGGAGGGGCGCATGCGGAGGTACACGTGCTCGTCCGGGACGACATCCCGAAGGCGCGTCACGGCGCTGGCGGCGTTCATCATGTGGCGCTTCGAGTGCCGAGCGCACAGGACATGGACGCCTGGGTCGCTCGACTGGATGCGGCGGGCTACGGCAACAGCGGCATCGTCGATCGCCACTACTTCACGTCGGCATATGTGCGGGAGCCGAATCATGTGCTCTTCGAGCTCGCGACGGACGGTCCGGGATTCGACGTCGATGGACCGATCGACGGCGACCGGCTCTCGCTCCCGCCATTCCTGGAGCCCCGGCGCGCCGAGATCGAGGCGGGGCTTCGCCCACTGGTCACCGAGGGCGCGGACGCTGTCGTGCGCGCGGGGAGATAGTCATGCAGCTCACTGGCATTCATCACCTGACGGCTGTGTCGGCGAAGATTCGCGACAACCATCAGTTCTATACGCGCACCATGGGCATGCGACTCGTGAAGCGCAGCGTCAATCAGGACGACACGAGCGCGTATCACCTCTTCTACGCGGACGCGAACGGGAGCCCGGGCACCGACCTCACTTTCTTCGACTGGCCGGTGGACAGGGAACGCCGAGGCACGCACGCCATCACCCGAACCGGACTGCGTGTCGCCGGACTCGACACGCTGCACTGGTGGCAGGAGCACCTGCGCGCCGGCGGCATGACGGTGCCCGAGGTCGTCGAGCGTGACGGCCGATTGACGCTGGACCTCGAGGATGCCGAAGGGCAGCGACTCGCCCTCGTCGACGACGCGGGCGTGGGTGCGTCGCATCCGTGGAACCGCAGTCCCGTGCCGGCGCAGCATCAGGTGCGCGGACTGGGTCCCATCATGATGAGCGTGCCGGTGCTCGCGCCCACCGATGCCATCCTGCGGAAGGCAGCGAACATGCGGCCGGTACGGGAGTACGCGCATCCGGACGATGCCACGCATCTGGTACACGTGTACGAGATGGGAAGCGGTGGACCGGCCGCCGAGCTGCACGTGGCGGTGCAGCCGGGCCTGCCGGTGGGGCGGCAGGGCGCGGGCGGCGTGCATCATGTCGCCTTCCGAACGCCCGACGTGGACTACGACGCGTGGGCCGAGCGACTCAACACGCTCGGCATTCCGAACAGTGGCAAGGTGGATCGCTACTACTTCCGGAGCCTCTACTTCCGCGAGCCCAACGGCGTCCTCTTCGAGATCGCATCGGACGGACCCGGCTTCGGCGTCGACGAGCACGAGGCGACGCTCGGCGAACAGGTCGTCCTGCCGCCCTTTCTCGAGTCCCGTCGCCAGGAGATCGTCTCGCGGTTGACGCCGATCGACTAGGACGTCGCGAACGCGGGAGCGGCGCTCACGCCGGCGAGCGCGCCGAGCTCCGCCACGATTTCGTACGACCGCAGGCGAGCCTGATGATCGTGAATGTGCGACGTGATCATCAGCTCGTCGGCACCGGTCTGCGCGATGAGCCGGGCCAGCCCACGCCCCACCGTGTCGGGTCCACCGACGATCGCCTGGCGGAGCGTGCGTTCGACCGCGGACCGCTCCCACTCCGACCAGAGCGCGCTCATGTCGTCCACGGGCGGCTGCAGTTGGACAGGCCGCCCACGCTGCAGGGCGACGAACTGCTGCTGAAGCGAGGTCGCAAGGCGGCGCGCCTCACCATCATCGTCCGCCGCGACGACGGACACACCGAGCATCGCGTACGGCGCAGGATGCTCGGCCGACGGCTGATAGCCGTCACGGTACAGCGCGAGCGCCGCGTGCATCTGATCGGGCGCGAAATGCGACGCGAACGCAAACGGGAGCCCGAGCATCGCCGCGAGATGCGCGCTGAACGTGCTGGAGCCAAGGAGCCAGATCGGCACGCGCAACCCGGCGCCCGGCACGGCTCGCACCGTCTGTCCAGGCTCCGCGTCGCGGAAGTACGACTGTAGCTCGGTCACGTCACGAGGAAAGTTGTCGGCGGCCATCGGGTCACGCCGAAGCGCATGCATGGTGGCGCGGTCGGTGCCCGGGGCGCGCCCGAGTCCGAGATCGATCCGGCCCGGATGCAGCGACTCGAGGGTCCCGAACTGCTCGGCGATGACGAGAGGCGGATGGTTTGGCAGCATGATCCCGCCAGACCCGACGCGAATTCGCGATGTCCCGTTCGCTACGTACCCGATCACCACGGCCGTCGCCGCGCTCGCGATGCCAACCATATTGTGGTGTTCCGCGAGCCAGAATCGATTGAACCCCAATCGCTCCGCGTGCTGGGCGAGTGAAAGTGTGTTGCGGAGAGCCTGCTGCGCATCGCCGCCCGCGACGATGGGAGACAGGTCGAGCACCGACAGAGGAATCATGCCCAGCATATCCCGACGTGACGGAACTTGTTCCGGCGCGGCGCCAGCGGTGCGCCACGCACTCGGGCTCGCAACGAGCGCCTAGTCGCGCCCGGGCTCGCGAGGCACCGCGCTTATGGCGACACTGGGCCGGCCGGTTCTCGTCAGACTCTGGTACTCCTGCGTCGACAACGACGTGAACATCTCGGTCGGCGTCGTGCTCACGCCGCGCATGGCCTGGATGACCACGTCCGCTTCGTCGTCCGTGCTGCCCAGAGTCTGCAATGCGTAGTGCGCCAGGCTGAGTGCCGCCTCGCGCTCGGAGTACACGGCACGACCACCAGCCCCCGGCGCGGCGAGATACTGCTCGAAGAACGCCTGCTCCGCGGCGCTGTGTGTCCGCACGGCAACGGCGATGGCGGGATTGGCGTCACGTGCGACTTCCACGATGCGGCGGGCGCGGAATGGCTCGGGCGCCGTGACGACGAGCAGTCGTGCGCTCGCGACGTCCGCACGCTCGAGTACATCGGCACGGGTGGCGTCACCCATGATGGCGCGCTCACCCCGCTTGCGAAGTCCGCCGATGATGCGCTCCTGTTCCTCCACCACGACGTAGCGTTGCCCGGCGCGCGTCAGCGCCTCCGCCACGGTGGTACCGACACGCCCGTGTCCGATCAGCACGACATGTCCCACGAGCGGCGGACGCGGCGTGCCCGGCTCGGCGTCGGCTGCACGCCGGAGCGCGACCTGCCCCCGCGGCCGGCGCGCGATGCGTGTAGCGGCGGAGACGATGGGTCCATTCACCGTGATTGCGATGAGCGCCGAGGCGATCACGAGTCCCTGCAGCTCGCGCGAGAACAGTCCGAGCGACACACCGAGCGCAGCGACGACGAACGAGAACTCGCCGATCTGACCCAGCGCCGCGGCGACGACGAGCGACGTCCGCCTGGATTGCTTCAACATTCGCAGCAGCGCGAAGGCGAGTGCGCTCTTCCACACGACGATCACTGCCACCAGCGCGAGCACGCGCGTCGCCTCCCACACGAGCACCGCGGGATCGAAGAGCATCCCGACCGACACGAAGAAGATCACCGCGAAGGCGTCTCGCATCGGCAGCGCTTCCGCGGCCGCCCGCTGGCTGACTTCCGACTCGCTGATGACCGCACCGGCGAAAAACGCACCTAGCGCGAACGACACGCCGAAGAATTGCGCGGCGACGGCGCCGACCCCGAGCGCGGTGCCCAACACGGCGAGCGTGAACAGCTCCTTCGAGCCGACGCGCGCGACGCGCTCGAGGAGCCAGGGGACGGCGCGCCGGCCAACGAACACCATGAGCGCGACGAAGAGCGCGATCTTGCCGATCGCAATCCCCACCGGCAGCGCAAGCGCCACGGTGCCGGGTGCATCGGACGCCGCACCACGCAGCGCCGGCGCCACCGCCGGCAACAGGACCAGCGCGACGACCATCGTCAGATCTTCCACGACCAGCCATCCCACGCCGAGCCGTCCCTCGGGCGAATCGAGACTGTCGCGCTGCTCGAGGCCCTTCAGCAGCACCACCGTGCTCGCCACGCCGAGCGCGAGCCCCATCACCAGCGCGCTGCCCCAGCTCCACCCCCAGCCGTGACCGAGCAGGGTGACGAGGCCGCCGGTGACGAGCGTCTGCACGATGGCGCCCGGTACCACGATGCGCCGCACGGCGGCGAGATCGCTCAACGAGAAGTGGAGCCCGACGCCGAACATGAGGAGCACCACGCCCAACTCGGCTGCCTGACTCGTGAACCCGGAGTCCGCGACGTACGCCGGGGCGAACGGTGCGACGACGATGCCCGCCACGAGATACCCGACAAGGGGCGGCAGCCCAAGCCGCGTCGCCACGAGCCCAAGCGCAAAGGCGACGGCGAGGCCGACGGCGACCGTCGCGATCAATGCGGTTTCGTTGGGCACGAGGGCTCAGCGCGCGGACGCGTTCTGGAACCGCCGCCGCCAGCCCGGACGGCGAGCGCGACTGGCGGGATGCACGCGTGCGGACGCGGTCTCGCCGCGATGGAGCGTGACGAGCGTGACCTCCGGAAGCGCGCCAAGGCGGAACGGGATGCCCCAGTACCCCGTGCCCGGACTGATGTAGAGCAGTGCATCCTCCGACTGATGCGCGCCCATCGCGTGCTCGAGAAACGGTGATGCGAGACTCCAGCCAAGCCTGGGCAGTGCGAACTGCCCCCAGTGCGTATGCCCGCTCAGCGTGAGCGCCACGCCACGCGTCGCGAGCGAAGGCCAGAGCGCAGGGTTGTGGGCGAACGCGATGACGACCGCGCCCTCGGGCACCTTGGCGAGCGCGCGATCCACGTCGGGCGCCGCGCGCGTCGTTCCGCGCGCGCCACCCGCAGGGTCACCCGTCCCGAGGAGCGCGAGGGTCGACGCCCCCCGTTGAATGAGCCGCACGTCGTTGACGAGCACGGTGCCGAGCCGGGCAGCATGGAGCGCGCGCTCCACCGCGTCCCACCCGGCGTAGACGTCGTGATTGCCGGGAATCATGTACACGCCGAGCGGCGCCGCGAGTCCGCCCAGCGCGCGCGCGTACGACGCGACATCCTCGGCGCGATCATCGATGAGATCGCCGGTCACGGCGATGAGATCCGATTCGAGCGAGCGCGTCGTCTCGACGACGCGCTCGAGGAACCGCCGCGACGTGTGCGGACCGACGTGCAGGTCGGAGAGCTGGACGATGCGCAAGCCGTCGAACTCCGGGCCGAGGCCGGGGACTTCGGTGTCCACTCGTCGTACGGTGAGCCGGCCGGCGCCAAGGTAGCCGACGAGGAGCACGGCAGCAGAGATCGCGAGGACCGCGGTGGAGAGCGCCTGACCTGCCGCGATCGAGTGACCGAAGGGCGCTCCGAGCAGGAGTCCGGCGAGTCCGGCCGCCGACACGACCGGGAGGAGGAGCTGCACATACCAGAACGGGCGCACGACGAGGAGGCGGAACATCCGGCCCGGATAAAACGGCCAGCCGCGCCACCGTATGAACGCGAGCAGGGGCAGTGTCGTGTAGACGGCGAGAACGAGAACGACGCCGGCCGCCCATGGTGCGACGTCGGCGACGAGCACCGTCAGGGTGCCCCATGCCGCCAACAGGTAGGCGGCGAGGCGCACGGCGATCGCGGTCATGCTCACGCGCTTGGGAAGCGGACGACCTGCAGGCATGACGAAAGCTATCCTGCACCAGCGCGGAAGCGATGCCGCTCACCCGTGCGCCGCGACAAGTTGGGCGCTTGGTGACGCAGGATACGGCAGGCGTTGTGTCGCTGGTGCTTTCTGCGCATCGTTCGGAACGTCTCGATTCTCGCGCCGCGTGGCCCATGCAGCAGCCCGTCGAAGCTCCCACACCGAAAGCGCTCGCCGACCTGGTCGCGCGCTGCGATCAGATCAATCGGTTCGAAACGCAGCTGACCGCGGTGGAGGAGGCGCGCATTGCCGCGCTCGCATCGGGCATACTCGTCATGCGTCAGGTGCTGGGGCTGGAGCTGGTCGATCCCGAGAAGATGCCGGCGCGACAGGGTCGAATTCAGCACTGGGCGCTCTCGGGCGGACCGTGCAGGGAAGCGGAGACGCCGGTCATTCACGCCGTGCGAGGCCTGTTCGTGCTGGATGAGCACGAGCAGGTGAAGGTGCTGTCGGAGCGCACGTGGCGAGGACAGTGGAGTTCCGTGACGCTATGGAAGAACGGCGATCACGGCGTCTCAGCCGCCGCGATGCTGGAATACCTGGCGCGCCTCACCGAACTCGCCCAGCGGCGCGCACCGGACGTGGCACGCGGGCTCCTGCTACGGAGCGAAGCCGTGGCGGCGACGCACAATCTGCTTGCGGTGGGCCCGCGTCAGCGGGGCGCTTGACGGACGACGGCTAGTCCTGGAGCGACTCCAGCATGGCGAGGCAGTGTGCCGCCAGCTGCTCGGTGTCGAACACGCGCCCATCGCCGGCCTTCCACGCAGAATCGCCCAGCCCGTCCACCGGATGGAGCACGAGCTCGCCGGCGACGACTGCTCCCTTCACCGGCCGAGGCGTGCCGCGTCGCGCCACGGTACCGCGCCAGAGCACGATCTGCAGCTCGCCCAGGGTGGGATCCTCGGTGGCGTCGGCGAACCACGAGACGCTCAGCGCCGCCGCCGGGGCCTGGAGGACGCATCCGCTCGGCGTGCGATGCGGCTCGACCGGCAGGGCGGGTCGCTCGCCGCGCCGCAGCGCCTGCTCCGGCGCGAGCTCGTCGAGCAGACGCTCGACGCTGCGCTGCACGGCGTTGCGTTCCTTCAGCGTGGGCGGCGTGGGGCGGGATGTCCTGGCGACATCGCCCGAGCGCTCCTGGTCGTGCATACGGGGTCCCTGACGGAGAATCGAATGGGCTGCCAAACTCTGCTTCCGGAAGATACTCGCTGGCGCGGCCGTCCGTGATGCCGACGGCCAAGTCGCGCGATCACACCGTGGGCGAGAGGCGATAGATCGTCACGACGGAATCGTCGAAGACTCGGCGATGCGCACCCGCCGGAATCTCGTGGGTGAGGGCGTGCTCGACAGCCAGCACGCGCGCGAAGCGTTGCGCCATCCAGCTCTCGATCACGAGGTCGAGCATGCGAGACCCATACGGTGGATCGGCGAAGGCGAGATCATAGCTGTCCTGCGCGAGCGCGGCTGCGAACGGGACGGCGTCACGCTTGAAGATGCGCGTCCGCTCGCGCAGCCGAAGCAGCGCGACGTTGGCGCGCAGGGCGTGGAGGCTGTCGGGCCGGAACTCCACGAAGTCGGCGCGATGCGCGCCTCGCGAGATGGCCTCCAGACCGAGTGCGCCGGTGCCGGCGAACAGGTCGAGCACGCGTGCGCTCGGCACGTCGGCCGCGAGCAGGTCGAGCATCCCGGTTCGCACACGCTCCGCCGTGGGCCGAACGCGCTGGTCCTGCGGCGATGTGAGGGTCCGACCGGCGAATTTGCCGGCGACGATTCTCACGAGTGCCACGCGGGGAACGGCATCAATAGCGGCGCCCGAATCCAAATCGGTAGAGGGGACGCGCCGTGTCGAATGGCTGGCCCGGTCGCTGCCGCTCGACGTCCTGCATCGACGATGGCAAGTCGAACGGCAGGCGCCCTTCTGGCGACGTCACGCCTGTGAGGACATCGAGCAGTGCGGCATCACTCACACCGAAATTGGCAACGAGCGCACGAGCGCGATCCCTGATCGCGGTGAGAATCGCCGGGCGATCGAGGTAGACGGTCACGATGGTGGGCACGATGGCACTCACTCGCTTGATCAGCTCGTATTCGGCATTGCCGTCGCGAAAGCCGAGATCACCCTCGTGCTGCATCGCACCGAAGATGTAACCGGGATGCAGCGTCTCGAAGGGCGCGTCGGCTCGCACGATGGCCACGTCGGCCTCGGCCGGATCCGTCACGACGATGAGCCCGCGGGCCGTCGCGACGGAGGGATCGACGCGGTGCAGGTAGACGCGCTTCACGCCCCGCCCGAGTGGCAGGATGTCGCCCTTGTTCTCCAGCAGCACGAGCGACCGTCGTTGCGCTCGCGTCGCTTCCGACTGGAAGGCCGCACTCCCGACGATCCGGCCGGCACGTGTGACGTCGACGTATGGATTCTCGAACAGTCCGAGCTGGAACTTCTGGATCAGGATGCGGCGCACCGATTCATTCAGGCGACTCTCGGTGATCGCTCCCGCGCGAACCGCCTCGACGAGGACGGCGGACTCCTCGGTACCTCCGAACTGATCGACGCCCGCCCTCACCGCCTTCGCGAACCGGTCACGCTTCGGAGTATCCTCGACGCCCCATGGCATGGCGATGCTCGCCCACGACGGTCGCTCACCCGGGGGCACACCATCGCGGCAGCTCGACGAGCAATCGTTGGTGATCCCCCAGTCGGTGAGCACCACGCCGCGGAAGCCCTCGCGGTTGCGCAACAGGTCGGTGAGCAGCTGTGCGTTGAAGCCGGCCCCCACCTGTTCGAGCGGTCGTCCGTCCAGCGTCCCGCCCTCGAGAATGGAGTAGGTGGGCATCACTCCGGCGACGTTTGCCGCGAAGGCGCCACGAAACGGAACGACGTGATACTCGAGGTCGCGTTCCGCGAGGCTCGCGTAGCGCCCATACGAGGAGTGGCTGTCCCATCCGTTCTTCTGCGCACCGTACCCCACCCAGTGCTTCACCACCACGAGTACGCCCGCGCTGTCCACACCGTGTTTCCCGTGCTGAAATCCCTCGACGTATGCGCGGACAAGTCGGCCGGCCAGCTTCGCGTCCTCGCCGAAGGTGCCCGTAATGCGGCTCCACCGGGGCTCAGTGGCGAGATCTGCTTGCGGCGACAGCGTCTCGTGAATGCCGACGGCGCGGTACTCGCGACGCGCGATATCCGCGAACCGTCGTACCAGCGTTGCATCGCGCAGGGCGGCGAATCCCGGCGTCTCGGGCCATTGCGAGAACTGGCCGGCCCTCGCGCTCGCGCCGAGCACGTCCTGGAAGTGATTGCGCGGATCGCTGCTGATCGTGAGGGGAATGCCGAGTCGCGTTGATTCGGCGATCTCCTGGAGCGCATTGTTCTCGGTGGCCTGGTCGCTCGCCAGCCCGCTCAGGCGAGTGATCAAGCTGTTGACGCCCGCTCCGGCGATGAGGGCGCGATTCGCGGCGCTGTCATACCGCGTGGCGGCACCTAGCGCTCCCAACGCGCCGAGTGCGCGCGCCGTGCCATGCATCATGACACCTGCCTTCTCGGCGAGCGTCATGCGGGCGACGAGGTCGGCGGCGCGCGCGTCGGGAGCGCGACGCCAATCCTCGTATACATCGAGCGTATCGTTTCGGTTGAGATCCCTGAATCGCAGACGTTCGCGCGAAAGGATTGGAGCGGAGCGTGTGCCCAGCGTCGGCGGCGAGAGGCGCGTGGACGCCTGCGCGAGGGCATCGTACGGCAGCAGTAGCGTCACGGCCAGACACGACGTCAACGCGTGACGACGCGTCGACTGCGGGCGCCGGCGACGGCGCAGGACAGGAATGGGCAGCGGACACTCTCCGGTGGCGTCGTGAAGTATCGCATCAACGTACTCCACACCAGTCGGTCCCGTTGGCGCATCGCCCGGTGCGGTGGGTAAGTTGGGCCACCTCTTACCGGACCGCCTCTCGATGCCCGTTCGCCACGCGATGCCGCTCATTCACCGGAGCGTGACCCGCTCGCTGACGCAGGCGATCATTGCGCTGATCGTCAGCGGTGCGTGGGCGGTCGCGTCGAGCCAGGCGGCGGGAACGCGGCGCGGGGAGCGGTTCATCGACTCGCTGCTCGCACGCATGACGCTGGACGAGAAGGTGGGGCAGCTGACGATGACGCCCGCCGACTGGAACCAGACCGGGCCTCGCGCGCCGGCCGGCGGCGAGCAGCAGGTCCGCGAGGGAAAGATCGGTTCGTTCCTCAACTTCTGGGGCGCCGCCGCGACGCGTGACATGCAACGGCTCGCCGTGCAGGAGTCACGACTGGGCATCCCGCTGCTGTTCTCGCAAGACGTGATTCACGGCTGGCGGACGGTGTTTCCCGTGTCGCTGGCCGAGGCCGCGAGCTTCGACACTGCCGCCGTGCGCGATGCCGCGCGCATCGCGGCTGTCGAGGCGAGCGCGCACGGCATCCACTGGACCTTCGCCCCGATGGTCGACATCGCGCGTGATGCGCGATGGGGACGCATCGTCGAAGGGTCCGGTGAGGATCCGCACCTGGGATCGGCGATGGCTGTGGCCCGCGTCCGCGGCTTCCAGGGTGAACTGGGCTGGCGACGCATGCAGGAGGGAAGTGGGGCCCCCACGCACCTGCTCGCGACGGCGAAGCACTTCGCCGCGTACGGGGCAGCCGAGGGCGGTCGCGACTACAACTCCGGCGACGTGTCGGAGCGAACGTTGTGGGAGGTGTACTTTCCTCCGTTCCGCGCCACCCTGCCCGAGGGCGTGGGATCGGTGATGGCGTCGTTCAACGACATCGGAGGCACACCGTCGCACGCCAGTCGGTGGTTGCTCGACGACATTCTGCGCCGCGAGTGGAAATTCGACGGCTTGCTCGTGAGCGACTGGACAGGGGTGCAGGAGCTGCTCGCGCATGGCGTGGCGGCAACGCCGGAGGAGGCCGTCGTGCTCGCGATACGCGCTGGCGTGGACGTCGACATGTCGGATGCGCTCTACCAGCGGCATCTGGCGACCGCGGTGCGCTCGCGGCTCGTGCCCATCGCGCTCGTGGACGCCTCGGTGCGGCGTGTGCTGCGCGTGAAGCAGGCGCTCGGCCTGTTCGAGGATCCGTACCGGTACAGCGACACGACGCGGCAGCGCACGGTCACGCTCACCCCCGCGCACCGCGCGGCGGCGCGCGACCTGGCGCGCAAGTCCATCGTGCTGCTGAAGAACGACAGCCTAGCCGGCGTCGGTGCACCTGCGTTGCCGCTCGCGAAATCGATCCGCAGCATCGCCGTGATCGGTCCGCTCGCCGATGACCGCCTGGCCGTGCTCGGCTCGTGGAACGGAGCGGGTCGGCCGGAGGATGCGGTCACCGTGCTGGCAGGCATTCGCGCAGCGGCGCCGGGCGCGCGCGTCACGTGGGAACGTGGCGTGCCCGTGGAATCCATCAGCACCGCGGGCGTTGCCGCCGCGGTGCAGGCCGCGCGCGAGGCAGATGCCGTGGTGCTCGTCGTGGGCGAACGTGCCGACATGACAGGCGAAGCCACGAGCAGGGCATCGATCGAGTTGCCGGGCGCGCAGCTGGCGCTCGTGAAGGAAGTCGTGCGAGCCACGCGAGCTGCCGATGCTGGAAAGCCCATCATCGCCGTGCTCATGAACGGGCGTCCCCTCGCCGTGCAATGGCTGGCCGACAGCGTGCCGGCCATCGTGGAGTCGTGGCTGTTGGGTGTGGAGCATGGACACGCGCTGGCCGACGTGTTGTTCGGCGACGCGAATCCGTCCGGCAGGCTGCCGGTGAGCTTTCCCCGCGTCACGGGGCAGGTGCCGATCTACCATGCGCACCGGAATACGGGTCGACCGCCGACAGTGGAGAACAGCTACTCCTCGAAGTACCAGGACGTACCGTGGACGCCGCTTTATCCGTTCGGACACGGCATCAGCTACACGTCGTTCCGGTATGCGAACCTGCGCCTCGGCGCGGCGAGCGGACGCGCGAGTGCGCGCGTGCGCGTGAGCGTCGACGTCACCAACACCGGCGCGCGCGCCGGTGACGACGTCGTGCAACTCTACCTGCGCGATGACGCGGCGAGCGTGACGCGCCCCGTGCGCGAGCTCAAGGGCTTTCAGCGCGTGACGCTGCGACCGGGCGAGACTCGCACCGTGGACTTCGTGCTGCAGCCGGTGGATCTGTCGCTCTACGGCCTCGACCTGCGGCGGATCGTGGAGCCCGGCACGTTCACCCTGTGGGCTGGCGGCAGCTCCGTAGCGACGCTCGCGGCGACGTATCGCGTCGTGGGCGATACGCTGCTCATTGCGCGGTCCCCGCGGCGGATGCGGTGAGTGCCGACGCGGCCGCCGCGCCGCGCGTCGAGTCGACGTCCGGTTCGGGGCGGTATGACCGCTCCATCATCGAGGGACCGCTGCGCTCCGCCGTGTGGAACATCGCGTGGCCGACGATGCTCACGAATGCGCTGGGCGGCGTGCAGGGCATCATCGACCACGTGCTGGTGGGCCACTTCGTCGGCTTCACCGGCAACGCAGCGATCGGCGTCGCCAATCAGATCTTCATCGTCGTCATCGTGTTCATCATGTCGCTGTTCACGGGGATGAGCGTGCTCGTGGCGCGATTCGCCGGCGCGGGCGACGTGGAGAAGGTCGAGCGCACGGTCTATCAGGCCTTCATCACCGCCACCGGGCTGTCGTTCCTCATCATGGCGCCCATCGGCTACTTCGCGTCGCCGCTGCTGCTCGATCTCGTGAACGCGGCGCCAGCGGTGAAGCAGGAAGCGCTGCCCTTCCTGCGCATCATGTTCGCGTTCAGCAGCGGGATGCTGATCTTCTTCATGCTCGGCGGTGCGCTACGCTCGGCCGGCGACGCCCGCACGCCGATGATTCTTGGCGTCGTGATGACCGCGCTCAACGTGGCGTTCAGCCTCGTGCTGATTCAGGGACTCGGCCCCATTCCCGCGTTTCGCACGGCGGGCGCGGCGATGGGCACCTGCATGGCGTCCGGTCTCGTCGCCCTCTACGCGATCGTCAAGCTCTGGAGGGGCGGCTGGGTGGTGTCGTTCCCACGGGCGAATTTCGGACCCGACTGGACGATCATTCGATCGCTCTTTCGCTTCGGGCTGCCCACCGGCTTTCAGGGCATCGCGATGAACGTCGGTGGCGTGCTGATGCTGGCGTTCATCGGCTCGCTCGCGCAAAGCGCGGCGGCGCAGGCGGCGTTCGCCGTCTCGTACGGCCAGCTGTTCTCGCTCATCACGTGGACGTCGGTCGGGCTGCTCGGCGCGGCGGCCGCAGTGGCCGGTCAGAATCTCGGCGCGGGCCAGCCGGAGCGCGCCAATGCGGCGGTACACGTCGCCGCGCGCATCGCGGCCGGCAGCGCCGCCGTCATCGGTGCGGCGTTCTTCGTGTTCCCGAGAGAGTTGCTGGCGGTGTTCGGACTGAACGAACCCGTCGTCGTCGACATCGGCACGCAGCTTCTCCGCGTGCTCAGCGTCTCCGGCATCTTCATCGCCATCGCGCTCACCTATACGGGCGGACTGCAGGGCACGGGCGACACGAAGAGTCCGCTCTACATCTCCATCGTGTCGCAGATCATCATCCCGCTCGGCATCTGTTTTACCATTCAGCGCATCGGGACGCTCGAGCCGATTCACATCTGGATCGCCATCCTCATCGGTCACGCCACGCGTTGCGCATTGAGCGTGTGGCGTTTTCAGCAGGGCAAGTGGAGAGGTATCGCCGTCGACATCGCGCGGTGAGGGCCGCAATCGGCGCGTCGTGGCAGCGCTGGACGAGCGCCGGTGGCGTCTCGACCAGTATGTTCGCCCATTACCACACAGGGAGCACTCGCATGGATGCACGCGACGGCAGTTTCACTCGACGCTGGGTCACGTGGGCGCCGCAGTTCCGCAGCATCCTGCGCATCATCGCTGGTGCGTTGTTCGTGCTGTACGGTACCACGAAGCTGTTGGGGTGGCCGGCGGAGGTCATGCCCGGTGGCGGGACTGCCCCGCTGATGTCCCTGGCGGGCGCGGCTGGCGTCATCGAGCTCGTTGGAGGAGCGTTCATGCTGCTCGGGCTGTTCTCGCGCTCCGTCGCGTTCGTGCTCGCGGGCCAGATGGCCGTTGCCTACTTCATCGGTCACGCCCCACAGGGTTTCTGGCCGGTGCTGAACGGCGGCGTGCCCGCCGTCGTCTTTTGCTTCATCTGGCTGTACCTGTCTGCGGCGGGGCCGGGCCCATGGAGCCTCGACGCGCGGCGGCGCTCAGCATCTCCACCGATCACCTGACGCGAATCATCGGCAGCCGTCGGCGCGGGCGAGCAGCATCGTCCGCTCGCGCGAGTTGCGGGTGAGCGCCGCTGCCCGCTCGAATTCCGCGCGGGCCTCGTCATGGCGACCGAGCTTGGCGAGGAGGTCGCCGCGCACGCTCGGGAGCAGATGATAACTCCGGAGTGCGTGCACGTCAGACAGGGTATCGGCGATCGTCAGTCCTGCCGCCGGTCCGAACGCCATGCCGTGTGCAACAGCCCGGTTCAATTCCACGACAGGCGACGGCGCGAGGGAGGCCAGCTCGTCGTAGTGTCGGGCAATGCGCGTCCAATCGGTCTCCTCGGACGTACGCGCCCGCGCGTGGCAGGCGGCGATAGCCGCCTGGATCGCGTAAGTGCCGGTGCTGCCGAGTTGCTCGGCCCGCGCAAGCGCGGCGAGCCCGCGTCCTATCAGCAGGTGATCCCACCGCCCACGGTCCTGATCGAGCAGCAGCACCGGCTCGCCCGTCGAACTGACGCGCGCCCGCGCTCGGGATGCCTGAATCTCCATCAGCGCAACGAGCCCATGCACCTCCCCCTCGTGCGGCACGAGTTCCGCCAGGATCCGGCCGAGTCGCAGCGCGTCTTCGCAGAGCGCCGGACGCAGCCAGTCCTCGCCCGTCGTCGCGGAATATCCCTCGTTGAACACGAGGTAGAGCACCTGCAGCACGGACGACAGCCGTGCCGTGAACTCTGCTCCGCGCGGCAGGTCGAATGCCGCGCTGCGTTCGGTCAGTGTGCGCTTGGCCCGCACAATGCGCTGGGCAATGGTGGCTTCCGGCACCAGGTAGGCGCGGGCGATCTCTTCCGTCGTGAGACCGCCCAGCAGTCTCAGGGTGAGGGCGACGCGCGCGTCCGTGGACAGCACGGGGTGACACGAGATGAAGACGAGACGCAGCAGGTCGTCACCCACGTGATCGTCGAGTGCAGCGTCCAGGTCAGGAACAGCGCGCTGGAGCTGTGCTTCCAGTTCCTGCCCGATCACTGCGTGCTTGCGCTGGAGCATCGCGTCGCGGCGCAGGTGATCGATTGCCCGGTGCTTCGCGGTCGCCATGAGCCAGGCGCCCGGATTGGTCGGGACGCCTGACTCCGGCCACTGCTCCAACGCCGCAACCAGCGCGTCCTGCGCGAGATCTTCCGCAAGCCCGACATCGCGCACGAGCCGCGCGAGGCCTGCGATGAGCCTCGCCGATTCGATCCGCCAGACCGCGTCGATGGCGCGGTGTACCTCTGGAGCTGTCACGGCGACCAAGTACGTCGCCGAACACCGTTAGTTCAAGCGCGACGCCGTCACGCGGGCCGAGTCGCCTCGGCGTGCGAGCGCAACCGCGCTTCCTGCTGGCGGATCGCCGGTGCGAACTCCTCGCCGAAATCGTCCGCCTCGTAAAGTTGGCGAAGCTCGAGTTGCACGCGACCGTGGCCGTCGATCGGCGGCCAGCGCTTCAGCCACTCGATCGCTTCCTCCTTCGACTTCACGTCGATCATCGTGAAGCCGGCGATCAGCTCCTTCGTCTCGGCGAACGGTCCGTCGGTCACCGTTGGCTTGCCGCCGGCGAAGCTGACGCGCACGCCCGTGGCGCTCGGTTGCAGTCCCTCGCCCGAGAGCATGATGCCCGCGTCCGTCATTTCCTTGGTGTACGCCATCATGTCCGTGACGAGCTGCTCCGTGGGCAACGCGCCCGCCTCGGTTTCGTCGTCGGCCTTGCGAATGATGAGGAATCGCATGTGGGTAGGTGGGTAGGTGGGTGAATCGGTGATGAGCGCCTATCGTCCCGACGCGGCGCTGGCGCGAAGGCGTTGCTCCTGCTCCCTGAGCTCCGGCGTGAGCGCGTCGCCGAAATCTTCCGTCTCGAAGACTTGCCGGATCTCGACCTCCGTCTCGGTGCCGGGCATGGGATTGGGGCACCGCTTCACCCACTCAATCGCCTCGTCGCGCGACTTCACCTGCCACAGCCAGAATCCGGCGATGAGTTCCTTGGTCTCGGTGAACGGACCGTCGATCACCGTCCGCTTCGCGCCCGAGAACCTTACCCGTGCGCCCTTCGAGCTGGGGTGCAGACCCTCGCCGGCGAGCATGACCCCAGCCTTCACGAGTTCTTCGTTGAACTTTCCCATTTCCGTGAGGAGTCGCTCGTCCGGCATGACGCCCCGCTCGGAGTTGCTGTCGGCCTTGATGAGGATCATGAAGCGCATGTCGCGTATCTCCGTCAGGTTGGCAAGTGGTATGGACGTTCGGGCAGTGCGCCCGGAGTACTGGGTGTTCATCAATGCGTCGAACGGCGGGACGCCGAATCGACAGCTCGGCAAAAATAGTTCTGCAAGTACCATCTCGTGGCTCGACGACCTGCCAGCGGTCGAGTACTTCTCGTCGTATCAATTGCATGACGTTTCCGCTGCCTCACGCTCAATCCATCCATTCGATGTCCGTCTCGTCCCGCTTGCTCGCAGGCACGCTGTTCGCGTTCGTGTCCAGTACGGCGCTCGCACAGACGCCGGCCGTTCCGGCGGCGCCGGCAGATTCGTCGGATGTCGCGCGTCAGCTCGTGGGCCGCCTCGACCTGAGCCGGTACAAGGCCACGATCAAGAGCCTGACGCAATTCGGGGATCGCCGCCAGGGAACGGCGCGCAATCGCGCCGCGGTCGACTGGATCGAGGCTCAGCTCCGCAGCTATGGATGCACACCGACCGAACGCGTCATTTACGATTTCCAGCCGCCCGCGCCCCCGCCGCGCCCGACCAGCACCGCTACCGCCGGACCACGTGCACCGTCGACGCAGGCGTCAGGCGGAGGGCGGCTGCGCGGCAACCGGCGCCCCACCGGCGTGAACAACGATTCGCTTCGCCAACCCGATCCCGCGCTCCGTGCACTCAATCGTGAGCCCTCCCTTCCCGGCGAGCGCCAGCAGGTCTTCTGCACGAAAGTGGGCACCGTTCGGCCGGATGAGATGTACATCATCGGCGCACACATGGACGGCATCGGGTGGGGCGAGGCCGCGAACGACGACGCATCCGGGACCGCCATCGTGATGGAGCTCGCCCGGATCATCAGCCAGTCCGACGTGAAGACGGAGCGCTCCATCCGGTTCGTGCTCTGGAACAACGAGGAGACGGGGCTGAATGGCGCGCGCGCGTACATCGCGCAGCGTCAGGCGCTGCAGGGAAAGGAAGCACCGGCTGGATCAGGCAGGTATCCGGAGCCCCGTTGGCTGGGGATGATTCAGCACGACATGATGCTGTTCGATCACGGCATGCCGCGCGCCGACAGCACGATGCACCCCGACCAACGACCCGAAGCGGACGTGAACATCGAGTTCCAGTCGAACTCCAAGATGGCCGCGGAATCACAGAAGCTCGCCTGGTTTCTCGCGACGGCGAACGAGCGGTACGCGACGGACTATCCCGCCGCGGTCGGCCAGCACATGACGAACACGGACTCCGCGCCATTCCAGGATCTCGTTCCAGCCATCAGCCTCCGTGAGAACGAGCGTGGCGCGCAGATCGGCGCCGGCTGGGATCCGCAGTGGCACCAGCCGACCGACCTCTTCTCGACCTACGGCGACAAGGATTTCCGGCTCGGCCTCAACGCCGCGCAGACGACGCTGAGCGCCATCGCGCTGCTCACGGGAGCTCGGCTGACTCCCTGATGACTGATGACTGATGACTGATGGTGAACGGTGAACGGAGAGCAGTCAGCGGTTATCGTTCACGGTTCACGATTCACGATTCACGATTCACCCGTATCCCTGGGGGTGTTTGAATGAAGTATCGCCGATTCGGCCGCACCGGCTGGGAGGTGAGCGAGATCGGCTACGGCATGTGGGGCATGGCCGGCTGGACGGGCTCGGACGACGACCAGTCGCTCGAGGCGATGCAGCTCGCCGTCGACCTGGGTGCGAACTTCTTCGACACCGCGTGGGGATACGGCGAGGGGCGCAGCGAACAGCTGCTCGGCCGGCTGGTGCGCGCCAATCCGCGCGCGACGCTGTACACCGCCACCAAGATTCCGCCGAAAAACCGGCAATGGCCGACGCGGCGTGGCGACTCGCTCGATGACGTCTTCCCCGCCGCGTACATTCGCGAGTATGCCGAGCGCAGCCTCGTGAATCTCGGACTGCCGCGCGTGGACCTGCTCCAGTTTCACGTGTGGGAAGACGCATGGGCGAACGACGCGCGGTGGCAACGCGCCGTGGACGACCTGCGTGCAGAAGGCCTGGTGCGCGCCATCGGCGTGAGCGTGAACCGCTGGGAACCCTGGAACGTGATGGATACGCTGCGCACCGGACTCGTGGACGCCGTGCAGGTGATTCACAACATCTTCGATCAGGCCCCGGAGGACGAACTGTTTCCGCTCTGTCGCGAGCTCGACGTGGGCGTGATCGCGCGCGTGCCGTTCGACGAGGGATCGCTGACCGGGACCCTCACGGCGGAGACGCGCTGGCCCGCTGGCGACTGGCGGAACAGCTACTTCGTTCCGGAGAACCTGATCCCCACGGTCGAGCGCGTCCGCGCACTGGAACCACTCGTGCCAGTCGGCACGACGATGCCGGAGTTGGCGCTGCGGTTCATCCTCGCCCATCCGGATGTCGGCGTCGTCATTCCGGGGATGCGCCGAGCGGCGCACGTGCGGGCGAATGTCGCCGCGAGCGATGCACCGCCACTGTCGCGATCGACACTCGACGCGTTGCGGGCGCACCGATGGGATCGCGTGCCGACCGCGTGGTCGCAGTAGACCTTCGCTGAGGCCATCGCACGCGGCACCATCACACCGGCGCCGTCACGACCTCGCTCTCGCTGTGCGAGGTACGCCACTGCCGGAAGCCCTTGAGTGCCGCGTTGCGGGCATGCATGAGCAGGCGGGCGAGGATTCCGATCGCGAGTGTCGCGTCGTCAGGATCCTCGGTGCCGAGACGGCTGATGCGGCCGGCCAGCTCCTCATCCACGAACGCGTACTCGCTGGCGACGTGCGCCTCGGTCCATCCCAGCCGTGCGCGCTGCGCGCCGTGTGAGCGCGCCATGAATTGCTGGATGTGCATGCCGTCCTCCATCAACGGACTCTCGAGGCCGCCCGTCTGGTCCACGATGATGAGCGACTGCACCGTGTTCGCCAGAAACGACAGCGTGTGATCCTCGAGGTCCGTCTGCGACACGCTCTGCATGTTCCTGAACGCGACATCGGCGCGGATCCGCGTGATCACCGCTTCCATGATCTGCTCCACATCGTCACGCAGCTTTGCGCCGATCTCGGTGAGTCCGCGCACACGGTGCTCCGGAGCGTGACGTCGTGCCCGGACGCTGCGCTGCTCGCCGGTCTCCCGAACGCCATTGGTCACGCCCGCGGCGGGGAGCCAGAGTGAAAAGGTGGAACCGCCGCCCAGCACGCTGTCGAGCGTGATGTCGCCGCCCATGAGGCGGGCCAGTCGGCGGCTGATCGCGAG
>JANLTI010000202.1:0-80697 GCA_031362845.1 Gemmatimonadaceae bacterium
GCTTCACGAGGCATTGCCTGGCCGTCGGCGTCGAGTAGGCATAGCCGTTGTTCTCGATCACGACGACGAGCGGACACCGCTGCACCGCGGCGAAGTTGATGCCCTCGTGAAATGCGCCAGTCGACGTCGCTCCGTCTCCGACATAGACGAGACCGACCCGCGCTTCCCCGCGCATCCTGAAGCTGAGTGTCACACCCGCCATGACCGGGACCATGTCGCCGAGCGGCGAGATCTGGCCGATGAAACCACGTTCGGTGTCGCCGAAATGGATGTTCAGCTCGCGTCCACGCGTAGGCGAGTCGCCGCGCGCCATGTACTGCTTGAGGATCTCGACCGGGGTCGCACCCTTCACGAGCATCGAGCCGAGATTACGGATCAGCGGCGAGAGGATGTCGCCCCGTTCCAGGGCATATGCGCTGCCTACCGCATCGGCCTCCTGGCCGAGTGAACGAAACAAACCGCCCACGACCTTGGTCTGGCGGTAGAGGTTCACCAGCCGCTCTTCGAGCGATCGGGTGAGCCGCATCCAGTAGTAGAGCTCGAGACGCTGGGCGCGGGAGAGCGTCACCGGGCGGGCGCTGCCCGCGTCGGCGGCACGGGAAGCGCTGCGCGCGCCCGTTCGTTCAACGCCGCGCGACTTGGCCGACCCGCCCATCAGTACGATGCGTCGAGGGCGTGCGACGGGTCGTCGGCGCGATGGAGCGCGACGAAGAACTTCTTCACGTTGCGATCGAGTCGACTCTCGCCCATCTGGTCGGTGCTGACCTCGACGAACGTGTAGTGACCGCCCTCGGCCTTCACGCTGAGCTTGAGCGCGCCGAGCACACCACCGAATGCGCGCGCCCGCACGGCTGACGAGACGAGATTCAACCCGAGCTCGGGAAAGAAGCGATCGGCCACGACGAGGACGTCGGCGGGGGTCGACTGGCTGCGATAGAAGTGGCGCATGTTACGGGGTCCCGCTCCGTTCGAGGAGCACGTCCTGCATCCACTCGGTCTTCTCGAGGGGCTTCAGGGAATCGCTGTGAAACTGGATGCCGACGGCCCACTGCCCGGACGTGACGTAGTTGAGCCGCGCGGAGTAGACGCCGACCCCAGGCGCCTTCACGAAGCCATCGTACGTGCGCGCACCATCTCGCGTATTGGCGAAAATGCGCCCCTCGCCTGCATCGATCGGCTGCTTGGTCTCGCGATCCTTCACCGTGATGGTGTAGATCACGTCTTCGCGGGCACGCGGGGGAATGGGATCGGACGTGATGGTGAAGAGGTAGCTTTTCGAGCCCTGTCGAAGCTCGGGACGGCGCGGCGGTCCGCAGCTCGCGCCCGCGAGGAGCACGAGACTCCCCGCGAGCAGGGCGACGACCCGCGCGGCCGAGCGAC
Source organism: Gemmatimonadaceae bacterium (assembly GCA_031362845.1). GTDB lineage: Bacteria > Gemmatimonadota > Gemmatimonadetes > Gemmatimonadales > Gemmatimonadaceae > AG11. Next base: position 1,381 of record JANLTI010000202.1, read on the forward strand.
TCACGACTGGTAGTACTCCAACCCCAGGTGCGTGATCTGCTCCTCACCCATGAGATGACGCAGCGTGTTCTTGAGCTTCGTCTGCTGGATGAAGAGATCGTGCTCCGGCTGAAGGCCGGCGGCACTCATGGGGCTCTTGTAGTAGAAGGAGAGCCATTCCTGGATGCCCTTCATGCCGGCCCGTTGCGCGAAGTCGCTGAACAGCGCGAGGTCGAGCACGAGCGGAGCGGCCAGGATCGAGTCGCGGCAGAGGAAGTTCACCTTGATCTGCATCGGATAGCCCATCCACCCGACGATGTCGATGTTGTCCCACCCTTCCTTGTTGTCGCCGCGAGGCGGGTAATAGTTGATCCGCACGACGTGGGTGAAATCCTTGTACAGGTCGGGATACTTTTCCGGCTGCAGAATCGTGTGCAGGACCGAGAGTTTCGACTCCTCCTTCGTCTTGAACGACGCCGGATCGTCGAGCACCTCACCATCGCGGTTGCCGAGGATGTTCGTCGAGTACCAGCCGGCGAGGCCGAGCATGCGCGCCTTCAGGCCGGGCGCGATGATGGTCTTCATCCAGGTCTGGCCCGTCTTGAAATCCTTCCCCGAGATCGGCACGCCGCGCTCGGTGGCCAGCTGGACCAGCGCCGGCAGGTCGACGGAGAGATTCGGTGCGCCGTTGCAGAACGCGACGCCTTCCATGATCGCCGCGTACGCATAGAGCATCGATGGAGCGATCGCTTCGTCGTTGTTCTCCATCGCCCGTTCGAACTGCTCGAGCGTCGCGTGCTGCGGGCCGGGCTTGATGAAGATCTCCGTGGACGCGCACCAGACGATGACGACGCGGTCGCACTTGTTCTTCGCCTTGAAATCACGGATGTCCTGACGGAGCTGCTCGGCGAGGTCGCGCTTCGTCTTTCCCTTCTTGACGTTCTTTCCGTTGATGCGCGTGACGTACTTGTTCTCGAACACCGCGGGCATCGGCTTGATGGCCGAGAGGAACTCCTTCAGCGGCTCGAGGTCGCGATCTTCCAGGACACCGGCCTTCTTCGCGGCCGTGTAGGCGTCATCGGCGATTGGATCCCAGGCGCCGAACACGATGTCCTTGAGGTCGGCGAGCGGTACGAAGTCCTTGATGAGGGGCGTCCGATTCTCCGTACGCTTACCGAGGCGGATCGTCGCCATCTGCGTGAGCGAGCCGATCGGCTTGCTGCGTCCCTGCCGGATACTCTCCACGCCGGCCATGAATGTCGTGGCGACGGCGCCGAGTCCCGGCGTGATGATGCCGAGCCGACCGGTGGCGGGCTTGGGAAGTGATGGTGCGTCCTTGGCGGAACCTTTCACGAACTTATTCTCCTTTGAGCATGGGCCGCGGAGTGCGGCTACGCGACCAGAATCGAGGGCGCACCTCGCTTTCGGTGCGCGCTTCCGCGGCATCCGCTCGCGTGGTGGCAGTGTACACGTAGGCGACGCGCTGGATCACCGTGATCCATGCCGTCGCCGCGAGAATGACGACAATGATGGCGAGCACCCACCCATCGAGCACCAGACCGAACAGCGCCTGCGGCGCCGAGAGGAGCACGACGCGCTCGGGACGCTGCAGCAGACCAACTTTCGCGTCGAGTCCAAGCGACTCGGCGCGCGCCCGGGTGTAGGACGTGAGAAACGCGCCGACGAGGCCGAGCAGCGCGGTGATCATGAGCGGCACGCTGCCGTGGATCTGGCTGGTGGCATAGAAGACGGCCAGTCCACCGAGGACGAACCCGTCCGCGAGGCGATCCAGCGTGGAATCGAGGAACGCGCCGAACATGGAACTCTTGTTGGATCGGCGCGCCACCGTTCCGTCCAGCACGTCGAACAGCGCGGTGATGCCGAGGAAGAATCCGCCTGTCCGGATGTGACCCGTTCCGTAGATGATCCCGCCGATCACGGTGCAGAGCGTCCCCACGATCGTGATCGTGTTGGGATGCACTCCTCGTTTCACCAACCAGTTCGCCACCGGGTCGATGAGTCGCAGATAACCGTTTGTGATCCAGTCGGGCAGAAGCTTCATGCGGCTCCATGGCGCATGGAAATCCCGCGGCCGGACGGTCGAGCGGCGGCGATGGCGGTGGGCGAAACGGCAACGGGCCGGAGCGCGAGCTCCGACCCGTTCAAGCTATTCGGGGTGCCAGCGTCCAGCAACCAGCGTACCGTGATGCGACGACGATGGTGTCAGGGCACTCCCCAGACGAACAGACCGGACATCGCCACGTTCCTGCTCTGGTACGTGCGGGCTCCATCCACCGTCACCGCCTTGAACGTCACGTTGGTGCCGCCCGACACGCCCTGCACCGGCACCTTCTCCACCGTGTTCGCCGGAATCTGTCTCAGGAAGATCTCACCGCTTCCCGATGCCGTGACGTACACGTTCACGGCCTGGCTCAGGTTATTCGTGATCTGCACGGACTGCTCGGAGCTGCTCGTCGTGGGCGCGGTGCGCACCTCGACCTGGCGTGGCCCGCACGCCGTCGTGACGGCGAGTGCGAGCGCGAGAAACGGGACTTTGACGGATGCCATCATGATGAAATGATTCCTCGGTCGTGATCGGATGCGCGTACTCGGAGGTTTGCCCACAGTGCAAGACACATGCGCGCCGCCGGGTCCGCCAGACGCGCGCCTCACCCTCAGGCTACTTATAGAGGCGGTACGGCGCCAACTCGCGCCGCCAGCGCTCCACGTCCACGTCGTCGCGCGCCACCACCGAGTCCGGATCCTCGCCCCTGAGGAGGGCCTCGCGCATCGCGGGCCGGCCGAAGCGATCGTCGAACGTAGCGCCGCGCACCACGAGCGAGTCGGGGGAGGTGCGCGCGAGTGCCCACAACACGGACGCCCCCGTGCGCCCCGCATGATAGCGCTCGCGGTCGGTCACGACGATGCGGACGCCGGGGATCAGCCGGCCACCATACTTGCCGTCGCTCGGGGCCTGCGGGGAGAAGTCGCTGCGCGTGAACCGCACGCCCGGCAGGTGCCGCGACTCCAGCAACGCCACCACCGCATCGGCGCGCAACCACGGCGCGCCGAATCGCTGGAACGCGTCGGCTGTGCCGCGCCCCACGCTCACGTTCGTCCCCTCGAACGCGACGAGCGCGGGGTACACTGTGGCACTCGCCAGCGTGGGCAGGTTTGGCGACGGCCGCACCCAGGGCAACCCGGTCTCGTCGAACCAGTATTCGCGGCGCCACTCCTGCATGGGGACGACGTGAAGATCGGCCCCGATGCCAAGCTTCGCATTGAAGAACCGCGCCAGCTCGGCCATCGTCATTCCGTGTCGCAATGGCGCGGGATACAATGCGTAGGCGCGCCCCGGGCGTGTCGCTGCCGGCTCGTCCGGGTTCGCCAGCGACGGGTCGAGCAGTGGGCCGTCGATCGGAAATCCGGAGAGGGGGTTGGGCCGATCGAGCACGACGATCGGAAGCTGGCGTCGCGCCGCCGCGCGCATGGCGTAGATTATCGAGCCGACGTACGTCCACGTGCGCGTGCCGATGTCCTGGAGGTCCACCACCAACACGTCCAGGTCGCGCAGCGTGCTGTCCGGCGGCGCAATCGCCGCGCTGGTGTACAGCGAATGCACGACCAGTCCACTCCGTGCATCGATCCCACTCGCAAGATTCTCGCGATCCTCAGTGCCGCGGATGCCGTGCTCGGGCGAAAACAGCGTGACGAGTCGCACCTGTGCCGCTAGAGCGGCATCGCTCCGGAGACGCTCGATGTCGGACACCCCGCGCTCGTCCACGCCGGTCTGGTTCGTGAGCAGCCCCACACGCCGATGACGGATCAGCGCGATACTATCCGTCAGGAGCACGCTGATCCCGGGTCGAACGTGGGCACGCCGCTCTCTCGACGAATTGAGCGCGTCCTGACCGACGGCGTTGGGATCGGGTGTGATGGTCTTCAGCACTTCGCCGCTCACCTGTCGTCCGATCTGCCCGCATCCGCCGAACGCCAGTACCGAGATGATCGTCAGCGCGGCACCCGATCTCGCCACCCCCCCGTTCACATGCATCGTCGCTCTCCCGGAATGCTGCTGACGTTTCTCATGGCCGCCCTGCTGGCATGCGCCCTTCCCGCCGCGCCACAGTCGGCGCGTCGTCACGAAACTGCAGGTCGGACGCATCGCGAGGGAGGCCGAGTTCCCCGAGGAGTGCACAAGGCGCTCCACGACACCCTCCAGGCGATCCTCGGCCGCGCCGTGGCCGACAGCGCCTTTCCCGGCGCCATCGCGGTGATCGGATCGCACGCCGGTCCCTTGGTGACGGTGACGGCCGGCCACATCGACTGGGCGCCCTCGCCCGTTCCCGACGCGCGAACGCTGTGGGACCTCGCATCGCTGACGAAGGTCGTGGGCATGACGTCCGCGATGATGCAGCTGGTCGAACGCGGCGCCGTCAGCCTCGACGCGCCCGTGCAGCGGTACCTGCCGGAGTGGACGGGTCCGCTCAAGGATCGTGTCACCGTGCGGCACCTCATCACGCATCAGTCGGGACTGCCGGCATTCAAGCAGTACTTCAAGCTCAACGTTTCGCCGGATTCCATCCGTCGGCTCTTCGTCCTGACGCCACTCGACACGATGCCTGGAGCGCGGATGGTGTACAGCGACATCGGCGCGATCCTGCTGGGACAGATCATCGAGCGGGTCAGTGGCGAGACCCTGGATGGCTATCTGGCACGTCACGTGTTCAAACCGCTGGGCATGGTCGACACGCGATATCGCCCCCCCTCGGCGCTGCTGCCGAGGATCGCGCCGACCGAGAAGGATCCGTGGCGCGGACGGCACCTGCGTGGTGAGGTACACGACGAGAACGCCGCCGCGCTCGGCGGAATCTCCGCGCACGCGGGCCTGTTCAGCACGGCGCACGACCTCGATCGCTTCGCCCGGGCCTACCTGAGTGGTGGTGCGCTGGACGGGGCGCGATTGGCATCCGCGTCGACGATCCGCGCCTTCACGACGGTCGCGGACTCCACGTTCTCCAGCCGCGCGCTCGGGTGGGATACGCCCGCGGCGAACAGCTCCGGTGGCCACTTCATCGGGCGTCCGGCGTTCGGCCACACTGGCTACACCGGCACCTCACTCTGGATTGCGCCACAGCATGACATGTACGTTATGCTCCTCACGAACCGCGTGAATCCGACGCGGGAGCACAGCAGGATCGCACCAGTACGCGTGGCCGTCGCTGACGCCGCCATGCGCGCACTCTTCCCGGCGACCGTTCAGGCCATCGAGGCGCAGGCAGCATCGGCCTCTCCTTCTTCCACTCCGCGTCCATGAATCTCTCGGCAATCGACTGGACCATCGTCGTCGCCTATTTCGCGCTGTCGATGGGGATCGGACTGTTCTTCACGAAGAAGGGCGGCGAGAACATCGAGGAGTACTTCCTCTCCGGTCGCAACGTGCCCTGGTGGCTGGCCGGGGCGAGCATGGTGGCGACGACGTTCGCCGCCGACACGCCGCTGGTCGTCACGGGCCTGGTCGCCGCGCACGGCGTCGCGGGCAACTGGCTGTGGTGGAACATGCTGATGAGCGGAATGCTCACCGTGTTCTTCTTCGCCCGGCTCTGGCGGCGCGCCGGGGTGATGACCGACGTGGAGTTCGCTGAATTGCGCTACAGCGGCCGTCCGGCCGCGGCACTCCGCGGCTTTCGGGCACTGTATCTGGCCATTCCCATCAACCTGATCATCCTCGGCTGGGTCACGCGCGCGATGATCAAGATCCTCACGATCTCGCTCGGACTCCGCGACGTCCAGGTCGCGGGGGTGACCGTCTCGGGCGAGATCATCGCCGTCGGCATCTGCTTCGTCATCACGGTGGCGTATTCGGCCGGCGCCGGCATGTGGGCGGTGCTGTGGACCGACCTCGTGCAGTTTGTCATCAAGATGGCGGCGGTCATCGTGCTCGCGGTCTTCGCCGTGCGCGCCGTGGGCGGTATCGACGCACTCAAGGCCGGGCTGGCGACGAAGTTCGGGAGCGCCGATGCGGCGATTTCCGTGCTCCCCGTCAGCTGGACGGCGGGTGGTCTCGCGGCGTATGCGTGGATGCCTCTGCTCGCGCTGTTCGTCTTCCTCTCGGTGCAATGGTGGGCCGCGTGGTATCCCGGTGCCGAACCGGGCGGAGGCGGCTACATCGCGCAGCGCATCTTCTCGGCGAAAACGGAGCGCGATGGCGTGCTCGCGACACTGTTCTTCCAGGTGGCGCACTATGCCATCCGCCCGTGGCCGTGGATCATCACCGGTCTCTGCACCGTGTTGCTGTATCCAGATGGCATCGGGCCCACGAAAGATCGCGAGGCGGCGTTCGTTCAGGCATTCGTCGACCTCCTGCCGACGCCGTGGGCGGGCTTCATGATGGCCGGCATGGCGGCCGCGTACATGTCCACGGTCGGGACACAGCTCAACTGGGGGGCGTCGTATCTCGTCAACGACTTCTACAAGCGGTTCGTCAACAAGTCGGCGAGTGACAAGCACTACGTGAGCGTGTCTCGCTGGGCGACGGTCTTCCTGTTCCTCGCATCGATCTTCGTGACCATGCAGCTCGACACGGTGGAAGGCGCGTGGAAGTTCCTGCTGGCGCTCGGGTCGGGGACGGGTCTCGTCCTCATTCTGCGCTGGTACTGGTGGCGCATCAACGCGTGGAGCGAGATCAGCGCGATGATCGCCTCCTTCGTGATTTCATTGCTTGCCATCGTCGGGATGCGGGGCCGCTTTCCGGCGGGCGACCTGCGCACCGACGCCTGGGTCATGCTGATCACCGTGGTCTCGAGCACCATCATCTGGGTCTCGGTGACCTATCTCACGTCGCCCGAGCCCGATACCAAGCTGGAATCGTTTTACCAGCGAGTCCGGCCCGGTGGGCCAGGATGGCGCCGGATCTCGGAGAAGCTGGGGTACGGACGGGAGCCCATTCCGGGTGGCGCGCTGGCCTGGACCAACTGGCTCGCCGGCATCGTGGCCGTATACGCGTCGCTGTTCGGCATCGGCAAGCTGATCTTCGGCGAGTATCTCACCGGGGCGATCATGCTGATCGTGGCCGCGCTGGCGTTTGGCTGGATCGCCAAGGCGTTCCGCGAGGAGGACGCCAGCGAGCGCGGGCAGCGCGACGTCGTCAAGCCGGTGGTGGCGCGGTAGGAATCGGCGGGAACGGTCTCGCGCCGCGCCGTACTTCTGGGAGGCGTACCGTGCGCGTCTCGCGCGCGGTGCGCTTGAACCTCTGCCGGTTGACGGGTATATAGCTAGGTAGTGGATGACAGCGCGGTCGAGGAGGCTTGCGCCACACACTGGAGGCCCTGTGAGCACGACCAATCAGCCAGAAGTCCTGATGACCGTCACGCCCGTTGCGGGCGAAGAGGTCAAGAAGTTCATGTCGCAGGAAGGTGTCGATCCCGCGATCGGCGGACTGCGCGTGAGCGTGCAGCCCGGCGGATGCAGTGGATTCAAGTACGGCCTCCTCATCGAGGATGCCGCGGCCGAAGACGATCTCATCGTCGAGCAGGGCGAGTATCGTGTCTTCGTCGATCCCTTCTCGGCGCAGTACATCAGCGGCGTGGTGATCGACTACACGTCGTCCATGCAGGGATCCGGCTTCACCTTCAAGAATCCGAACGCGACCGGCGGGTGTGGTTGCGGAAGCTCGTTCTCGGCCTGAGCGCACGACCGTCATGACGGGACCGGTCACTGGCGCCCTCGGGGACGTCGGCGCCGGGCACGAGGCCCGCGATCGCACAGCGACTCGCGGGCCTTCGCGTGTCCATGCCGCGCTGCTCGCAACCGACCTCGAGCGCATGCGCACGGTGGTGGTCGACGAGCACGAGGATCTTGCCCGTCTCGTCGCGGCGCGCATCGCCACCGTGATCCGGGAGCGCAACGCGGCCGGAAAGGCGGCGGTGCTCGGCCTGGCCACCGGGTCGACGCCGATCGGCGTGTACCGGGAGCTGATCCGGATGCACCGCGAGGAGGGATTGAGCTTCGCGAACGTCGTGACGTTCAATCTGGACGAGTACTATCCGATGGCGGCCGACACGATCCACTCGTACCATCGGTTCATGTGGGAGAACCTGTTCTCCCACGTCGACGTGCGTCCCGAACAGGTGCACATCCCACGAGGCGACGTCCGGCGCGAGGACGTGGACGCGATGTGCATGGAGTACGAGCGGCAGATCGAGCGCGCGGGCGGGATCGATTTCCAGATCCTCGGCGTCGGCAAGACCGGTCACATCGGCTTCAACGAGCCGGGCTCCGGAGTGGAGAGCCGCACGCGTGTCGTGCACCTGGATGCGGTGACGCGACGCGACGCGGCAGCGGATTTCTTCGGCGAGGAGTTCGTGCCGAAGGAAGCGGTGACGATGGGTGTCGCGACGATCATGGGCGCCCGGGAGATCGCCATCCTCGCCACGGGCGAGCACAAGGCCGCGATCGTGCGACGCGCGGTCGAGGGCGAGATCAGCCTGTCGGTGGCCGCGACATTCCTCCAGCGCCATCCGGACACGACGTTCTACGTCGACAAGGCAGCGGGCGCGGCGCTCACGCGTATCGCGACCCCATGGCTGATCGACGAGGTGGACTGGACTCCGGACCTCATGCTGCGCGCCGTCGTCTGGCTCTCGCAACGGACGGGCTGCGCCATCCTCAAGCTGACGGAACGCGACTATGCGGAGCACGGCATGTCGTCGCTCGTCGCGACGCGCGGGTCGCCGGGCGCGGTGAATGGCGAGGTGTTCAACGCACTGGGTGCGAAGATCCGCGGCAAGAGCAAGTTGCCGACGCACCGCCGGACGATCTGCTTCTCGCCGCACCCCGACGACGACGTCATCTCGATGGGCGGCATTCTGCGCAAGTTTGTGCAGAACGGCAACGAGATGCTCATCGCGTACATGACGAGTGGCAACATCGCCGTGTTCGACCACGATGTACGCCGCTACGTGGACTTCCTGCGCCGGCTGGCGACAGAGAGCGGCATCGGTGACAAGATGGTCAATGCCCTCGCTGACCGGATTAACGCATTCCTCACGAGCAAGGAAGCGGGCGACGTCGACATCCCCGAGATCCAGGATATCAAGCGGATCATCCGGGAAAGCGAGGCCGTCGCTGGGATCGAGGTCATGGGCTTGACGAGCGAGAACGCGCGGTTCCTCAACCTGCCCTTCTATCAGACGGGCAAGGTGAAGAAGGATCCCATTGGCCCCGCCGACGTCGCTATCGTACGAGACCTGCTCAACGAGTATCAGCCGGAAATCATCTTCGTCGCGGGCGACCTTTCCGATCCGCACGGGACGCACCGGATGTGCAAGGAAGCGATCGACCTCGCCCTGCGGGAGATCAGCTTTCCGCATCCGGAAGTCTGGCTCTACCGCGGGGCATGGCAGGAGTGGGATGTCACCGACGCCACGTGGCTGGTGCCAATGTCGCAGGAGGAATTGCGACTGAAGATCCAGGCGATCTTCAAGCACCAGTCGCAAAAGGACTCGGCGCCCTTCCCCGGTCAGGACGATCGTGAATTCTGGCAGCGTGTCGATGCGCGCAACAAGGACACGGCCAACCTGCTCGACAAGCTGGGACTCGCCGAGTATTTCGCTATGGAAGCCTACGTCGTGGAATAGAGGACGCGCATGCCCCGATTCACCACGCTCGATGCGATCGTGCTCGTGCTGTACCTCGCCGGCACCACGGCGCTCGGCCTCTACGTCGGGCGTCGACAGCGGGATGCCAAGGACTACTTCGTCGCGGACGGCGCCATTCCGTGGTGGGCGGTCATGTTCTCGATCGTCGCCAGCGAAACGAGCGCCCTGACGTTCATCAGCACGCCGGGCCTCGCGTATGGCGGTGCCCCCGGGATCGGCGACCTCGGTTTCCTGCAGATCGTCGCCGGCTACATCATCGGTCGGTTCGTGGTGGCGGCCGTGCTGCTGCCCCGCTACTTCCAGGGCCAGCTCGTCACCGCCTACGCGCTGCTCGAGACGCGCTTCGGTCTCGCGACGCGTCGGTTCGCCTCCATCATCTTCATGGTGACGCGGGGCCTCGCCGATTCGGTACGTGTCTTCGCCACCGCGATTCCCGTGGCGCTGATCATCGGACCGTCGGTGGAGAACAAGGCCCTCGTGATGCCGTTCGCGGTGCTCATCCTCGGCTTCCTGACCGTGCTGTACACGTACAAGGGCGGCATGAAGGCGGTGGTCTGGACCGAATTGCTCCAGGCGTCGATCTACATCAGCGGTGGGCTCGCGGCGGTGTTCATTCTCGGCCGGCTCGTGCCGGGCGGCTGGTCGACGATCTGGGACACCGCGTCCGCGGCGGGAAAGACGAAGGTGATCGATACCTACGTGGGGCTCGACCGTCCGCACACGATCTGGGCGGGACTGATCGGCGGAGCGTTCCTGGCGATGGCCTCTCACGGTACCGATCAGCTGATCGTGCAGCGGCTCATGACATCGCGGTCGCTCAAGCATGCGCAGCGTGCCATCATCGGCTCGGGCTTCGTCGTCTTTTGCCAGTTCTTCCTCTTCCTGTCCATCGGGCTCGGGCTGTGGGTGTTCTATCGCGGTCGGTCCTTCACGCCGACAGACACCATCTTTCCGACCTTCATCCTTGAGCAGATGCCGGCCGGGCTCGTGGGACTGATCGTCGCCGCGATCGTCGCTGCGACGATGAGTACGCACTCCGGCGCGATCAACTCGCTCGCTGCGGCCACGACGCACGACATCTATCTGCCGCTCAGCAAGCGGTCGGCGGATGATCCGGAGACGCTCAAGATGGGTCGCCGATTCGCGCTCGTCTGGGGCGTCGTGCTCACCCTTGGCGCGCTGCTCTTTCCGCAGGACACCAAGACGCCCGTGGTCGTGGTCGCGCTGGGGATCGCGTCGTTCACGTACGGTGGCCTGCTCGGCGGCTTCGCGCTCGGCATCTTCTGGCGGCGAGCGATCCAGCGTGACGCCATCCTCGGCATGTGCGTCGCCATCTCGACGATGGCTTTCATCGTATTCGCGAAGCCGATCTCTGCTGCCGTTCCCTCGCTCACCGAGACGCTCGCGCCGTTCGGCCGGATCGCGTGGCCCTGGTACGTGCTGATCGGCACGTCGATCACCCTGCTGGTCGGCATGCTCTCCAGCTTGACCCATCCGATGCCGCCGCATGATCCGCTCACGTCGTTGGCGAAGGTCGCTCCGGCACGCGCCGCATGACGTTCATCGTGGTCGGCGTCGATGGCGGTGGATCCAAGACCCGCGCCGTCGTCGCCGACGATCATGGAACGCTGTTGGCCGATGTCGTCGGACCAGCAAGCAGTGTCAAGCCGGGACACGCCGACGAATCAGCGCAGGTGATAGCGGATACGGTGCGCCATGCGCTCGCCTCGTGCGCGATGACGCACGTACTCCCCAAGGCGGTGTGCATCGGTGTCGCGGGCGTGGCGCGCGAGCAGGAACGGCAGGAGCTCTGGCACGCGCTCGTCGGCCACGAGATCGCCGAGGAGATCGTCGTGCACCCCGACTTCGCGATCGCGCTCGATGATGCATTCGGGGACGGGCCCGGCATTCTGCTCATCAGCGGCACCGGGTCCGTGGCATTCGGTCGGGGGCCGTCCGGGAGCATTGCGCGATGCGGCGGGTGGGGGCCGATGTGCGGCGACGAGGGGAGCGGCGCCTGGATGGGTCGTCGTGCGTTGAGCGTCGTGACGGCCTCCGTCGACGGTCGCGAGCCGGAGAGCCTGCTCGTGGGCGCGGTCCTCACCGCCGCGCAGGTGAACGAGCCGCGCGAACTGGTCGCCTGGGCTGCACAGGCCACGGCAGCACAGCTCGCGACGCTCGCGCCGGTGGTGAGCAGCGTCGCCGACGCAGGGGACCTGCGCGCCAACGCGTTGATCAGCCTCGCGGTGGAGGAGCTGGTGCTTCACGTACGCGCGCTCGCGCGACAGCTGTTCGGGGACGAACGCGCGGCATCGCCCGTCGCGTTCAGCGGCGGCATGCTTACGCGAGGTACGACGCTGCGGAAGCGTCTCGAACATCGTCTCAAGAGTGCCGTACCGGGCGCACAGCTGCATGCCGCGGACATCGACGCCGCGCGCGGCGCCGTGCGAGGCGCGCTGCGCCATGTCGGCGAGTCGAGCAGATGACGGTCGCAGCATTCGCCATTCGACCGACTGAGTGATTTGGTACCCCGTGCCTGACTCCATGCCTGTCACGCCCGAGTTGCGATCGGGAGGCGAGGACGTCCTCGTCGCCCCGAGCGTGCCGATCGACCTGACGAACTGCGACCGGGAGCCGATTCATATCCCTGGCGCCGTTCAGCCCTACGGAGTGCTCCTGTCGTTCGCCGCGCCCGCGCTCAGAGTCCTCCAGGCCAGCGCGTCGGCGCACGCGCTGCTCGGACGCAAGCCAGCGGAGATGCTGGGACGGACACTGCGGGATGTCCTCGGCGAATCAGTGGAGACCGACGTCCGGCAGATGTTGCTCTCGCCGTCGGGCCGAAGCGACTGCCGCGTCGAGGTGGTCGTCAACGACACACCGTGCCAGTTCGACGCGATCGTGTACCAGAGCGAAGGCGTCGTGATTCTCGAGCTCGAGCCAGCGATCGCCGCCGAGCACCTCACCGTCGATCGCATGAGCGCGGTGATGCGCGCGACGGTGCAGAAGCTCGAGCGGGCCGAATCGTTGAGCGAGCTGGCGCAAGGCGTCGCGTCCGAGCTGCGCGACCTCACCGGATTCGATCGGGTGTGGGTCTATCGATTCCATCCGGACTGGCACGGTGAGATCATCGGCGAGTCGAAGCGAGCCGACGTCGAAACCTGGATGGGGATGCACTATCCCGCGTCCGACATTCCCGCGCAGGCGCGCGCGCTCTTCCTGCGCAATTGGCTGCGGGTCATCCCCGATGTGGAGTTCGTCGCCTCGTCGCTCGTGCCGGTGGACAACCCCCTTACCGGAGCGCCGCTCGATCTCGGCGGTTCGTTGTTGCGGAGCGTTTCGCCGATCCACGTGCAGTATCTGCGAAACATGGGAGTGAAGGCGAGCCTCGTCATCTCGCTGATTCATCGCGGCAAGTTGTGGGGCTTGATCTCCGGGCACCACTATGCGGGTCCGAAGCGCATCTCATCCGCCGAGCGATCGCTGTGCGAGTTCCTGGCTCAGGCGCTGTCGTTGCAGATCGGAGTGACCGACCGGCTCGACGAGCGTGCCTACGCGCTCGAGATTCGAACGCAGCAGAGCAGACTCGTCGCACAGCTTGGCGCGAATGACGGCATTCGTGCGGCGCTGACGGGCGGTGCCGTGACGATGCTCGATCTGGTGACAGCGGATGGCGGGGTCTATGTCCATGACGGCGACATCGCTCGCATCGGAGCGACACCGGACGAGGCCGAGCTCGCCCGTCTCGTCGAGTGGCTACGAGCACGAACCGATGACTTCTACGAAACGGTGTCGCTGGCTGCGGACTTCCCACCGGCGGCCAGCTACGTCTCGACCGCGAGCGGAGTGCTGTCCATCCCGCTGACGCGCGATCATCGCGATCTGCTCGTGTGGTTCCGCGGCGAGATGCGACAGACCGTGCGGTGGGCTGGCGATCCCCGGAAGCCGGTCACGCTGGCAGCCGACGGTTCAGCGCGCCTCCATCCTCGCGGCAGCTTCGAGCTCTGGGAGGAATTGTCGCGCGGCACCAGCCAGCCCTGGCGGACGATCGAACGTGACGCGGCGCTCGATCTGCGACGGTCCCTGCTCGACCGCCAGATTCGCCACGCCGAGGACACGGCGACGCTCAATGAGGAGCTGCTGGCCACCAACGCGCAGCTCGCGGAGAACGCGGCCGAACTTCACGTACAAGCGACGGAGCTGGAGCGGCAACGTGAGGATCGTGAGATTCTCCACGCCCGTGAGCGTGCGGCACGCACCGAGGCCGAAGGCGCCAATCGGGCGAAGGCCGACTTCCTGACGATCATGTCGCATGAGCTGCGAACACCGCTCAACGCAATCGGCGGCTACGCACAGCTCATCTCACTCGGCGTCCGTGGCGCGGTCACGGCGGATCAGCATGCGGATCTCGAGCGGATTCAGGTTAACCAGCGGCATCTGCTCGGCCTGATCAACAGCATTCTCAACTTCACGAAGCTCGAGGCGGGTCAGATCGTCATCACGCCCACCGTCGTTCGCGTGGCCGACCTACTCGCGGGTGTCGATGCCCTCGTCGGTCCGCAGATGCGTGCGAAGCAGCTGATCCTCACGGTCCGGGAGTGCGCACCGAGCATCGTGGTCCACGCCGACGAGGAAAAGCTGCGCCAGATTCTCATCAACCTGCTCACCAATGCGCTGAAGTTCACGCCGGCCGGCGAGGTGATCGTCTGGTGCGATGCGCACGAGACGACGGTGGCGATCTCGGTGTCCGATACCGGCCGCGGCATCGCCGCTCCGCAACTGTCGTCGGTATTCGAGCCGTTCGTGCAGATCGACCGCCACGTCACGCTAGAGGCCGAGCAGGGCGTCGGCCTCGGTCTGGCAATCAGCCGCGAGCTCGCGCGCGCCATGCGTGGGGACCTGAGCGTCGAGAGCATCGTGGGCGAAGGCTCCACCTTCACACTCACGCTCCCGCGGATCGCGTCAGCCTGACCCAGGTGAGTGGAGCGCTCGAGCGCCGACTGGAGCAGGCTCGCCGTCGATCAGGCGCTGAACGGACGATCTCCCCCCTCACGAACGACCGGCATGCTCAGGGGCGCACCCGCGAGCGAATCGGTGACCGGCATGTCCGACCCGGGCGTGTCGAACGTGCCTTCCCAGCGCGCCATCACCACGGTCGCAAGGCAGTTACCGACCAGATTGATGGAGGTGCGCGCCATGTCCATCAAGGCGTCCACTCCGAGAATGACAGCGACGCCCTCGAGCGGGAGGCCGAACTGCGCGAGCGCACCCGAGAGGATCACGAGCGACGCACGCGGCACCGCCGCCACCCCTTTGCTCGTGAGCATCAGCGTGAGCATCATCAGGATCTGTGTCGAGATCGGCATGTCGATGCCCGCCGCCTGCGCGACGAAGACGGACGCCAGGGCGAGATACAGCGTGCTCCCGTCGAGATTGAACGAATAGCCGGTGGGAAGCACGAACGAGACGATGCGGCGGGGTACTCCGAGCTTCTCCATGTTCTGGAGCGCAAGTGGCAACGCCGCCTCCGACGACGCGGTGGTGAAGGCGATGAGCCACGGCTCCTTCGTCTTTTCCCAGAAGCGGCGCAGCGGCACCTTGAACAGCAGCGCGATCGGCAGCAGCACGAACACCACGAAGAAGATGAGCGCGCCATAGAGCGTGAGTACGAGCACGCCGAGATTCTGGAGCACGCCGAGTCCGCTCTTGCCGACCGTTACCGCGATGGCGGCCCCGATTCCGAAGGGCGCGAACTTCATCACGATGCCGACGAACTTGAACATCACCTCGCTCAGGCTCTCACAGAACGAGAGCATGAATGCCTTCGCGGGTCCCTGCACCTGGGAAAGCGCGACGGCGAAGATGATGGCGAAGAAGACGATCTGGAGCACCTCGTTCTTCGCCGCGGCCTCGAAGAAGCTCTGTGGCACCGTGTGTTCGATCACGCCCGCGAAGGTGGTTTTCGTCTTCGCGAACTCGGATCCCGCGGCCGACGTCGCGGCGGTGAGATTCACGCCGCGCCCAGGCTTCACCAGGTTGACCGCCACGAGGCCGACGACGAGCGCCAGCGTCGTCACGACCTCGAAGTAGACAATCGACCGGAACGCGAGCTTGCCCACGCGCTTCATGTCGTCGCCATGGCCGGCGATACCGACCACCAGCGTGGCGAACAGGAGCGGCACGATCAACGACTTGATCATGCGCAGGAAGACGGTGGACAGCACCTGGAGGTCCGAGGCCTGGAATCCGCCCGCGCCCTCGGGGCGGTCGGGAAACAGATATCCGATCAGGATCCCAAGCACCATCGAGATGACGATCCACTGCGTCTGCGAAATACGACCCAGCCCCGCGCGTGGTGCGGACGGCGCGGGCGTTCCAGCTGCCACTCCAGTCATCGAGTCAGCGATTCGGGGGAGGACGCGGCTGCGCTCCGGCGCAGCACGGAGTTGCGGAAGCCGTACGCGAAATACAGCGCGATACCGATCGCGAGCCACCAGCCGAAACGCACCCAGGCTTGTGGTGGCAGTCCCTTCATCACGAACAGGCATGCCGCTGCGCCGCCGAGGCACACCGGCCACACGAAGGGCACGCGGAAGGGACGCGGACGATCGGGGTCGGTGTGCCGCAGCACGAGGACACCCACGCAGACGAGCGCGAAGGCGAACAGCGTCCCGATGTTCGTGAGGTCGTAAGTCTCACCAGCGTCGCCGATGAGCGACCAGCCGGCCACGACCAGGCCGGTGATGATCGTCGTCACGTACGGAACGCGAGTACGTGCGTGCACGCGTCCGGCGAATTTCGGCAGGAGTCCGTCCCGGGCCATCGCGTAGAAGATGCGAGGCTGGCCGTACTGAAAGACGAGGAGCACCGCCGTCATCGAGAACACCGCGCCGAGGGCGACGAGCCACGCCGCACCCTGCATGCCCGTGCTCTGGAGCGCATAGGCGAGCGGATCGGCGTGGACGCTCGGGTCCAGCTCCTTGTAGCTCACCATGCCCGTCAGGACGAACCCGACCACGACGTAGATGATCGTGCAGATCGCCAGTCCACCAAGGATGCCGATCGGCAGGTTGCGCTGCGGATTCTTCGTCTCCTCGGCCGCCGTCGAGATGGCGTCGAATCCGATGTACGCGAAGAAGACGATCGCCGCGCCATTGTGGATGCCGGTGAAGCCACCCGGGGCGAACGGTGTGTAGTTGGCCGGGTTGATCTTCGTGAGGCCGGCAGCGATGAACAGGCCGAGCGCGAGCAGCTTCACGGCGACCATGACATTGTTGGCGCGCGAGCTTTCCTTCGCGCCGCGCAACAGGACGAGCGTCACCAGCAGGACGATCGCCGCCGCGGGAACGTTGACGAGAATCGGAATGCCGGCGACTCTCGGGGCCGAGGCGAGCAGACCGTGCACGCCGGGGTCGGAGCTGAGGAGTGCCGTTCGATATCCGGTCGTGAGCCAGACGGGCAAGTGGAGGAATCCGCCCGTCAACGTCTTGAAGTAGTCGCCCCAGGAGATCGCCACCGCCACGTTGCCGACGGCGTACTCGAGAATGAGGTCCCAGCCGATGATCCAGGCCACCAACTCGCCGAGCGTCGCGTAGCAGTACGCATAGGCACTCCCCGCCTGCGGAATCATCGACGCGAGTTCGGCGTAGCAGAGCGCCGCGAGCGCGCACACGCCGCCGAGGAGCAGGAACGAGAACACCAGCGCAGGTCCCGCCGGCTGTCGGATCACCGTTCCCGCTGCATCGATCTGTCCGGCCGCGGCGGTCCCGATTGCGCCGAAGATGCCGGCGCCGATCACGGCGCCGATCGCGAGCATCACCAGATCGCCCGCTCCGAGGACTCGCTTGAGTCCATTGGGGTCATCGTGGAGGACCGCGATCGGCTTGCGAGCGAAGAGCGAATTCATGCGCGGAAGGGCTGGTCGCGTTAGATGAAGAGCGGCGCGAGCACGAGCGTGATCGTCGCCAACAGCTTGATCAAGACGTGCAGCGACGGTCCCGCCGTGTCCTTGAACGGGTCGCCGACCGTGTCACCGACCACCGCGGCCTTGTGCGCCTCGCTGCGCTTGCCGCCGTACGCGCCCGTCTCGATGTACTTCTTGGCGTTGTCCCAGGCGCCGCCACCATTGTTCAGGAATCCCGCCATCAGGATACCCGTGATCGTGGCGACCATGAGCAGCGCCGCGACAGACTCGGCCCCCATGAACTCGCCCGGCCCCCCGAACCGCTTGAACACCACTCCGATCACGATGGGAAACAGCACGACGAGCGCGCCCGGCAGAATCATCGCCTTGAGTGCACCGACGGTGACGATGTCGACGCAGGCCGCGTAATCCGGCTCTTCCGTGCCCTGCATGATGCCGGGTCGCTCCCGGAACTGGCGGCGCACCTCGGTGATGACGGACGACGCGGCCTTGCGCACCGCCGTCATGGCGAGCGAGGAGAACCAGAACACCAGCATGGCGCCAAGCAGTCCGGCCACGAACACCACGGGCTTGGACAGGTCGACGTGCAACGTCTGGCCGGTGAGGTTCCGCACCTCGTCGAGATACGCCGAGAACAACAGGAAGGCGGCCAGTGCAGCGGATCCAATGGCGTAGCCCTTCGTCAACGCCTTCGTGGTATTGCCGACCGAGTCCAACCGGTCCGTCTTGTCGCGCACCGATTCCGGCTGGCGTGACATCTCCACGATACCACCCGCGTTGTCGGTGATGGGTCCGAACACGTCCATCGCGAGAATGTAGCCCGCGGTGCCCAGCATCCCCATGGTCGCGACAGCGGTCCCGAACAGCCCACCGATGGCGACGCCTGCGTCGTTGACGAGACCGCTCGACTGCCCGAGTGAGTAACTGGCGATGATGGCGATGCCGATCGTGATCACCGGCAGGACGGTAGACTCCATGCCGACGGCGAGACCCGCGATGATGTTCGTCGCCGGTCCGGTCTGACTCGCCTCGGCGATGCTCAACACCGGGCGGTATCGATACTCGGTGTAGTACTGCGTGATGAACACGAACAGGATCGACGTCACGATGCCGATCACGCCGCACAGGAAGTAGTGCCACCACGCATCGGGTGCGGCAGCCACTTGAAGCAGGGTCCGGCTGGCAAAGAAGAACACCACCGTCACGAGGGCGGCGGTGACGTAGTAGCCGAAATTGAGCGCCTTCATGGGATCGGCATCTTCCTTCGTCTTCACCACCATCACCCCGACGATGGAGCAGATGAGGCCGAGCGCCATGATGACGAGCGGAAACAGGATGCCGTTGATCCCGAACGACTTGTACAACAGCACGCCGAGAATCATCGCACCGATGTTCTCGGCCGCCGTGCTCTCGAACAGGTCGGCACCGCGGCCCGCACAGTCGCCGACATTGTCACCCACGAGGTCGGCGATCACCGCCGGGTTGCGCGGGTCGTCTTCAGGAATGCCCGCCTCGACCTTGCCCACGAGGTCGGCGCCGACATCGGCTGCCTTGGTGTAGATACCGCCGCCGAGCTGCGCGAACAGCGCGACGAACGAGGCGCCGAAGCCATACCCGACGATGAGAAACGGAATGTGCTGCGCCCACTCGGTCGGCGAGACACCAGCCGGCACCATGGCCGACAGGGCGGCGAAGAGTCCGCCCACACCGAGGAGGCTCATCGCGACGGTGAACAGTCCCGACACGGCACCGCCGCGGAGCGCGGTCTGCAATGCGTCGTTCAACGACGTCATCGCCGCGGCAGCGACGCGGATGTTCGTCCGGATGGAGACCCACATGCCGACGTATCCCGCCACCCCGGAGCTCAACGCGCCGAGCAGGAACGATGCGGTGACGTACAGCGCGAACGTCTTTGGGTCCTGGACCGGATCGAACTCGGTGGTATGGCGGAAGAAGCCGTACCCGATGCCCAGCATGGCCGCCACGACTACCGACAGCATGCCGATCGTCTTGTACTGACGTGCGAGATAGGCCTCGGCTCCCTGCTGGATGGCGTTGGAGATCTTCTGCATCTCGGGTGTGCCGCGGCCCCGCGACAGCACCCAGCGCGCGAGGAATACGGCGAAAATCAGGGCGAGCGCACTCGCGCCGATGACGACGGTCAGGAGTGATGACTGCGTCTGCGTCATGATGCGTTGAATGGGGGAATGCGGAAAACCGCCGGCAGGTCAGGCCTGGGCGGTGGCGGGGCGCTCTGCGCGGCGCCAGAGGTAGAACACGGGAATGCCGATGAGCACCAGCACGAGGCCGGACACCGCTTCGGTGCGCGTCGTGGGGGACAGGAGGAGCAACACCATGACGCCGCAGCACAACACGATATAAAGCAACGGCAGCAGCGGATACCCGAATGCCCGGTACGGACGGACGATGTCCGGCCGCTTCGCCCGCAGGATGAAGAGGCCCGCTGTGGTGAAGACGTAGAACAGCAGGGCCGCGAAGATGACGTAGTTGAGCAGCTGATTGTACGTGCCGGACAGGCAGAGAAACGCCGTCCAGATCGATTGCACGACCAGCGCGAAGGCGGGAACGCGATTGGCGTTCAGCGTTCCGGCGCGCTTGAAGAACAGGCCGTCGCGGGACATGGCATAGAGCACGCGCGAACCCGAGAGGATGAGTCCGTTGTTGCAGCCGAACGTGGAGATGAGAATGGCGACGGCCATGATCGCGGCCGCGCTCACGCCGAAGATCGTCTCGGCAACGGCCGTCGCGACACGGTCCTGCGTGGCGTGACGGATGCCGCGTTCGAGGACCGACGCGCCGCCGGCAACGCCATCGAACGGCAGGACACTCAGATAGGCGAAGTTGGCGGCGATGTAGAGGATGCACACCAGACCCGTGCCCATCAGCAGCGCGAGCGGGAGGTTGCGCGACGGGTTCTTCACCTCGGCCGCCGCGAAGGTCACGCCGTTCCACGCATCGCTGGAGAAGAGCGAACCGACCATAGCGGCGCCGAAGGCGACGACGAGCGTGTAGGTCAGGGTCCACTCGCCGCTAAAATTACCCGCGCTGAAATTGGCGGCGATGGCGTCGGCGTTCCGGCCCAGCGTCAATCCGAGCAGGATCAGCAGGGCGAGCGCGCCGGTCTTCACGACGGTCAGCGTCGTCTGGACCATCTTGCCCTCGCGCACGCCGCGCAGGTTGATCCACGTGAGCACGGCAATGCTCAGCAGCCCCACCAGTCGCTGCGGGTTGAGTCCAAGGGTGATCGCGTTGGCGGCATCGGTACAGCCGAGCACCGCAATGCACACGTCGCCGCGCGGGAACCAGGTGAAGAAGTCGGGGCTGATGCCCGGTACCAGCACGCCGAAAAATCGGCCGAATGCCACGGCGACCGCGGCAATGGTTCCGGTCTGGATGACCGCGAAGAACGTCCACCCGTAGAGGAAGCCCATGAGCGGACCCATGGATTCCCGCAGGAACACGTATTGCCCGCCCGCCTTCGGATACATCGCCGCAAGCTCTCCGTACGCGAGCGCCCCGAGCACGGTCATCACACTCGAGAGCACCCAGGCGAGCACGAGCCACATCGGCGAGGGGACGCCGCGGGCGATGCTGGCCGACGTGATGAAGATGCCGGACCCGATCATCGAACCGGCGACGAGCATCGTCGCATCGGTCAGGGACATCGCTTTCACGAAGCCCGACGTCGACTCGGCGTCGGACAGCGGCGTGGCGTCGGTCGGACGGGCCGAGCTGCTCATTCAGAACGCGGAAAAAGCGGGAAGGACGTCGAAGGCGAAGGCCGCCGGCGTTTTTTCGTGGCAATCTGGCAGAATGTAGAGATGCGCAGGGGGGATCGCTAGACCGCGGTCGGTGAAATCACGACGGGTGGATCCCTGAGGTACGACCCGCTAGAAGTCGTATCCGATCTGCATCTTCATGCGCAGCGGCGTTCCGTCGGGACGCGTGCCGGGACGGAAGCGCATCGAGCGCAGGACGCTCGCGATGCGCCGGTTGTACCCACCGTCGCGCGTCTCCGTGAACTTGACGTCGAGCACGCGGCCGGTTGAATCCACATCGAACTCGGCGATGAATCGAAATCCGCGCACACCCGATGGCGCCGGCAGCGGTGGGAGAAAAAACTCGATGGGCTGCGGCGGGAAGTTGGCTTGATTTCCGCCGCCGGTACCGGGGCCGACCGCACTGCCGCGCCCAGTGCCCGTGCCAGCACCCGTGCCGCCACCACTGCCGGGACCGGCACCCGCAGTCGCGTCGCTGCCACTGCCGCCACCGGCGCCCGGTGCGACGGCGACCTGTGACGGCGGAGTGGGCGCGACGCTCTGCTGCTCCTGTGATTTCGCTGGCGGTGGGGGCTCCACCGCCTTGGGCGCAACCGGCTCGACCTTGGGAGTCGGCAGCGGCGGCGGGACGGCGGGCAGCGACGTCGGCGTCGGCACCGGATCGGGCGCCAGCCGCACATAGCGCAGCGTCTCCACCGTACCGCCTCCCGTGCCGCGACGTCCTCCTCCACCGCCGCCTGCCGGGCCCGCGCCCCCCGCACCCTGCTCGATGCGCGCGATCACGGTATCGGTGAACACGAGCGGCACCACGATCAATCCGATGATCAGCAGGTGGAGTGCGATGGAAATGATCATGCTCGCGCGTCGTCCGTCGTCGCGACGCGGCAGGCCGAGTGGAACGCGGTACCGCGGTCGAGTCTCCGGGTCCGGTGGATCGTGGGTGGTGCGGTTTTCGTGCGCGCTCATGGGCTCCCGATTGGACGTTGACGCATCCGCGACCGGACAGGCCGCAACGTTATACGGCGGACGACCCTGGAAAGGTTCGTCCGCCGTATGAACTCCGCGTGCCGGATGAACTGCCGGCGCCTACGCTACTTCCCTGCGCCGGGCGTGTCCTTGGGCGGAACTCCGATGACCTTCACCCCGGACCCGCGCGATACATCCATGGCATGGACCACCTTTTCGTACTTCACCTTGGGATCACCCTTCACGAAGATGATCTTCTCGGGCCGAGGCTCGTAAATCTCCTTCAGCCGACGGCCGAGGTTCGCTTCGTCCACCTTTTCCGAGTTGATCGAGTATCCGTCGGGACTGACTTCGAGCACGATCTGATTCGACTGCGCATTCGCGGGCGCGATGGACGGGGTGGGATCGGGCAGCTGCACGTCCACCGACTTCCGCATGCTCGGGATCGCGGCCATGAAGATGATGAGAAGCACCAGCAGCACGTCTATCATGGGCGTGACGTTGATCTCGTTCGTCAGGCCGCCGCTGCCACCAGACGAGAACGCCATTATGGTGGCCCTCCAGTTGCGGAGCCAGGTGCCTTCGAGTCACCAACCACGGTGCTCGTCGTGCCCGGCTTCTGGTCGCTGATGAGCCCCACGACGCGCACGCCGTTCTTGCTCGCCATGTCCGTGGCGTCCACGACCTTGGAATACTCGATGTCCTTGTCGGCCTTCAGGTACATCACCTTGTCCGTGGTACGCACGTCGTAGATGCGCTTGATCTCGCCTTCGATCGCATCCTTCGAGATGGGCTTCTTGTTGAGGTAGTAGTTGCCATCGCGATCGATCCCGAGCACCTGATCGTTCTCCTCGTCCTCGGGATGGTCCTTGAGATTCTGCCCCTGCGGCGGAACCGCGTTGAACCCGGCGAGGAGGGCCGGCGTGACCACCATGAAAATGATGAGCAGCACGAGCATGACGTCGATCATGGGCGTCACGTTCGGCTCCGCCTTTACCCCGCCCCCACTGCTTGCAGACATTGCCATCGAACGACCTCCTCAGGGAAGACGGACGGTCAGTTGGCGATCGGCGAGTTGCTGCCCGACGACGCGTTGAACTCGCGGGTGAAGCGCGACCGGCCGAACTCGCCCGACACACCCTTGATGAGGTAGTCGATCATCTCCTTGGAGACGTACGTCATCTCGGCGGTGAGGTTGTCGATCTTCGTCTGGAAGTAGTTGTAGCCCCACACCGCGGGGATCGCGACGAGCAGTCCGAACGCCGTGGTGCCGAGCGCCTCGGCGATGCCGGCGCCGATGGAGGCGAGACCGCCGGAACCGGAGGCGGCCATGCCCGTGAAGGCGTTGATGATGCCGACCGTAGTGCCGAGCAACCCGACGAAGGGCGCCGTGGCGCCGACCGTCGCCAGCACGGCGAGGCCGCGCTTCAGGTTCGTGATCTCGAGCAGCATGTTGCGCTCGACCGCGCGCTCCGCCGAGTTGATGTCGGACACGGTCACGGACCCGTCCTGGATGAGCGGCTTCACTTCACCGAGAGCACCACCGAGCACGAGGGCGACGTGCGACTTCTTGTAGCTCTCTGCCAGCTTGATCGCCTCGGTGAGGTTGTCCTCCTCGAGAAACTGCGAGAACTCGGGCGCGAACTTGCGCGTCTCCTTCTGCGCGATGCGGAGGCTCCACCACTTCTGCACCATGACGGTGAGGGAGTAGATGGACATGATCGCCATCGTGACGACGACACCCTTGGCGAACATTCCCATCTGGTTCCAGAGGCCCATCAGTGACATATCCATGAGGCATTCTCCCGAGGTAGGTCGCTTCTGTTGCTACTTGGTGAGCGCGAACGTGAAGGGCTGCTGGACCATCTGCTTGACCTTGCGACCGCCGATCTCGGCGGCGTAGAACCGCATGTTGGGCAGCACGTTCCGGACGGCCTGGGTGAAGCCGTCGTGGCTGGACTTCAGCACCTTGAACGTGCCCATCTCGGCCCGGCCCGTGGTGTCGACCACGAACTGCGCCAGCACTTCGCCCTCGATGTTCGCCGACTTGAGCATGTCCGGATAGCGCGGCTGCGGCGAGCCCGACGCGGTCTGGACCTGCTTCTCGACCTGGAACTCGAAGTACGGCTGATCGGTGTTGACCGGGGCCGTTCCGCCGACGACGCCTTTCGAGATGCCACCCGCGACGCCCTTGCCCGAGAAGTCCGCTTCATCGGTGACCTTCTTGGACAGGTCGATGTCGGGCAGCACGTCCGGCACCTTGATGGGCGCGGTGAGGACCTGGAAGCCCTTGGGCGGCGGCGGTGCGGCCACCACGTCCTTGGGAATCGGCTTCGGCTCTTCCTTCGGCGGAGGCGGCTCGTCCTTCTTCTTCATCTCGACGAACTCCACCTTCTCCTGCTTCGGCTTCTCCAGCCCTTCCTTCGCCTGGAGCGTGCCGTACACGGCGCCGGTGATCAGAATGGCGTGTACGATGCCACTGAAGATCAGGCCACCCGTGGTCTTCTGCTTCGTCGGCTTGGACTCGATGAGATTATTGAACATGTCCGCGTAATCCTTCCGTTGGCTGGGGGACGGGACACACCGCTGACGACAAGGAAAGTATCCTGCGTCACACTATGTGCTACCCTCGGCGCATTAAGATTTCGTGAAGGGCGAGTTATTCTCCGATGTCGCGACCGACGTCCCTCGACCGTACCGCGACGGTCGTCGTGGCGGGCTCGTCGCCCGGTTCCCGCATCGCTCGCTCGGCCCGCGCATCCCGCAACTCCCGCTGCTCGGCGCTGAGCTGATCCGCCGCGGCCACGTCGGCGTCGGACTGCAGCGGCAGGGTGACGCTGAACACGGAACCACGCCCGAGCCTCGACTGGACCGTGATCCGTCCGCCGTGCGCCTGGGCGATCCACTGCGAGATCGCCAGCCCGAGCCCGAAACCACCGCGCTCGCTCGCGCGTGAGCGAGCGCGGTCTGCGCGCCAGAAGCGATCGAAGACATGGCCGAGATCGGCCGCCGAAATGCCGATGCCGGAATCGCGAACGGTGAATGCAATCTCTCCGCCCACGCGCTGGCTGAGGGAGAACTCGACCTTGCCCCCCCGCGCCGTGTACTTGATCGCGTTGGTGATGATGTTGAGGAACAGCTGCCGCAGCCGGCGGGCGTCGCCGTCCACCCATCCTTCCTCGAGAACGGACATCGACACGTCGAGACCGGCGTGCTCGCCGAGAATCACCGCGGTCTCATAGACGTCGCGGACGAGCGGCCCGAGCGCGATGGGTTCACGGTGGATGTCGAAGCGGCCCTCGTCGGCGCGGGCCAGGGTGAGCAGGCTGTCGACGAGATCCGCCATCCGGGTCGTCTCCTGGAGCGCTTCCTCGAGCGCCTGCATGGCCTCGCTGCCCGCCGCGTTGGGATGCATGGCGCGCTCGACGTCGGCGCGGAGCACGGTCAGCGGCGTCTTGAGCTCGTGACTGGCATCGGCGGTGAACCGACGGAGCGCGCCGAACGACGACTCCAGTCGCCCGATCATCGCGTTCAGTGTCGTGCCCAGACGCGAGAGCTCCTCGTTGCCCAGGTCGGACGGCAGGCGCCTGTGCAGCGATCGACCGTCGGTGATCGCCTCGACTTCGTTGATGAGGCGTTCCACCGGCTCCATCGCCCGGCCCGCGATGACATACGAGGCCGCGACGGAGACGAGCACGATCACCGGCAGGACGATGAGCATCGTGCCGACGAGCAACGGAGGTCCCAGCTCGGCGATCGACGTCGGGACGCCGGCGACGACACGCGTGATGTTCGGCAGCAGCGTGGGATCGCGGCGCGCGGCGAGCAGCAGGCGACCGCCGAAAAGCGAGTCCGACACTTCCACGCTGATGCCCTGGCCGCCCGGCACGAGGCCGACCGCGGCTTCATCGATGGCCGACCGGTCCTCGTCCGGTAGCTGGCGGATACCGATCGAGCTGTAGATCTGGCGGTCGTCGCGGTCGTACACGATGAAGTAGCCCGGCACGCGCTCGAGCAGCGAGCGCAGGTCCTCCGTGGCGTACACTCGCGTTCCATGGCGCCCGGATCCCTCGCCCGCCGCGCGCTCGACCGTGAGCGTGGTGCCCTCGCGCGACGCGGCGCGCAGGAATGCGAGGGCGCGGTCGCCCTGCCCCAGCGCGGCGGTGCCGAGTTCCTGCTGCCGGCGGGCATTGCGCGCGAAGTGCAGTGCGCCGGCAAAGATGATGAGATTGCCGACGAGTGCGAACGCATAGGCGACCGTCAGGCGCGCGCGCAGGGATGTCATCCTACTCCTTGAGCACGTAGCCGACGCCGCGCACAGTGGTGATGAGCTTCCGTGCGTGCCGGGCGTCCACCTTCTTGCGGAGGTGGTTGATCACGACGTCCACGATGTTCGTGCCCGGGTCGAAGTGATATCCCCAGGCGTATTCCGTGATGAGGGTTCGGCTCATGACGCGGCCCGCGTGTCGGGCGAGATACTCCAGCACCGTGTACTCCTTCGCCGTGAGCTCGATCAAGTCCCCGCCGCGCCTCACTTCGCGCGTCGCCTGATCGATCGCCAGATCCCCCACCTGCAGTATCGGCGAGGCGAGCGCACGCGGCCTCCGGGCGAGTGCCTCCACGCGGGCGAGCAGTTCCTCGAAGGCGAAGGGCTTCGTGACATAATCGTCAGCGCCGGCGCGGAGTGTGGCGACCTTCGCGTCCACCGCGTCCTGCGCGGTAAGCACCAGCACCGGGCGTTCGAACCCCCTCGCGCGCAGCGACCGCAGCACCTCGATGCCGCTCTTGCCCGGCAGCCGCATGTCGAGGACGATGAGGTCGTACGCCTCCGAGCTCGCCCGCCGCTCACCTTCCTCGCCGTCCGTGGTGAGGTCCACCGCGCACCGGTGCTCCTCCAGTCCGCGTTTCACGTACTGCCCCACGGTGGGATCGTCCTCGATCACGAGGATGCGCATGGCGCGCTACTCCTCGCCGCCGGGACGCCGAAAGTTGTACTCCCGGATCTTCCTGTACAGTGTCTTGGAGCTGATGCCGAGCGTCGAGGCGGCCTTGCCCTGATGCCAGTTGGTGTTGTGCAGCACGGTCTCGATGTGTCGTCGCTCGAGTTCGGCCAGCGAGATCGCGGGCGACGAGACCGGCGTCGGCTCGTGGCCGGGCAGCTGAAGCGGCAGGTCTGCGGCGCGAATCTGCGGGCCCTGCGCCAGCAGCACTGCCCGCTCCATGACGTTCTTCAGTTCCCGCACGTTGCCGGGCCATTGGTACCGTACGAGCAGCTCGAGCGCATCGGGGGCGAGCGTGGGTGGTGTCGCCTTGCCGTATTGCTTGAGGAACTGCCGTGCGATGAGCGGAATGTCCACGGCGCGGTCGCGCAACGGCGGCAGTTCAATCGCGATGGTGTTGATGCGATAGAAGAGATCGTCGCGAAACAGGCCGTCGCTCACCCGGTCGGCGAGGTCACGGTTCGTGGCGGCGAGCACACGCACGTCCACCTCGACCTTCTGGGTACCGCCAACGCGATAGAAGCTGCGCTGGTCGAGCGCCCGCAACAGCTTGCCCTGCAGCTTGGAAGACAGCTCGCTGATCTCGTCGAGGAACAGCGTGCCGCCCGCGGCGAGCTCCATGAGCCCGAGCTTGCGCTCGTCCGCGCCGGGAAAGGCATTCCGCTCGTGGCCAAACAGCTCGCTCTCCAGGAGTCCCTCCGTGAGCGCGGCGCAGCCGACGTCCACGAACGGTCCGCTGCGCGCCGACAGCCGGTGCAGCATGTGCGCGACGAGCTCCTTTCCCGTGCCCGACTCGCCACTGATGAGCACCGGCGAGTCACTCGGCGCCACGCGAGCGATGGCATCGAGCACGGCGAGCAGCGGGGCGTACTGCGTCGTGATCTCCAGCGCGCCACCGGCGCGGTCGAGCTGCGACTGGAAGAGCACGTTCTCTCGCGCGAGCCGGCGCTTTTCCCATGCGCGCCGGACGAGCACGTCGATCTCGGCCATGCGATACGGCTTCGCCATGTAGTCGTAGGCGCCCAGCTTCATCGCGCTGATGGCGGTCTCGATCGTCCCGTTGCCGGTGATGATGATGACCTCCGGCGGATCGGCGTCGGCACGCACCTGCTTCAACACCTCGAGCCCGTCGAGCTCGGGCATGACGATGTCGAGCAACGCGACATCGTACGCCTCCGCCCGGAGCGACTCGAGCGCCGCGCGGCCGTCGGTCACCGTGTGCACGGCGTAGCCGCGCCCACCGAGAAAGTTGGAGAGGATCTGTCCCAGGTGCACCTCGTCTTCGGCGACGAGCACCTTGATCTTCGAATCACTCATGTCGCGTCTCCCGTTTCGTCTGCGCGAGGCAGGAGGATGCGAAAGACGCTTCCCTCCCCTGGCGTGCTCTCGACCTCGATGCGCCCGCCGTGCTCGGCGATGATCGCATAGCAGATCGACAGTCCCAGGCCAGTGCCCCGACCCGGCGCCTTGGTCGTGAAGAACGGCTCGAAGATCTTCGTCAGCTCGGCCCGCCGGATCCCTTCCCCCTGGTCGACGATCTCGGCGACGACCGACCGAGCGTCGTCACCCCACTTGGTACGGAGCGCGACGGTGCCACGCTCCTGCATGGCGTCCATCGCGTTCAGGAGGAGCGCCATGAAGACCTGCACGAGCTGCTCCTCGTTCGCGCGCACGACCTGGCCGAGCGAACGATCCAGATCGAGTTTCACCTGCAGCTTCTTGAAGCGCGTGTGATGTTTCAGCACGAACAGCGTCCGCTCGATCGCGGCGTTGACGTCGAGCATGGTCTTGTCGGCCGACTTCGGGCGGCTGAAGTCGAGCAGCGAATCGACGATGCCCTTGCAGCGGAGCACCTCGCTCTGGATCAGCCGGAAGCCATCGGCGACGTCGGGCGGGGCGGACTCGTACGTGAGCTCCATGCTCTCCGCGCACGCGGCGATCGTGGCGAGCGGATTGTTGATCTCGTGCATCACGCCCGCGGCAAGCGTGCCGATGGCCGCGAGTTTTTCCGCTTGCGAGAAGCGATCCTGTGCCTGACGCCATTCCGTGACGTCCTCGCCGACGGTGATGACGTGCGTCACCGGGCCATTGTCGAGCCGCATCGGAATCTTCGACAGGCGATACGTGCGCAACTCGCCCGTGGCCGTGGACTCCATCTGGAAGATCTGCAGCCGGCCGGTGGCGAAGACCTCGTCGAACTCGCGACGGAGTACGGTGGCGGGCTGCCGATGAAGGATTTCGAAGATCGTTCGCCCGATGGCTTCTTCGCGGGAGACGCCCTGCATGCCCGTCTCGCGCTTGCGATTCCAGACCGAGATCCGGTACTCCCGGTCGATCACGTACAGGCCGACGGGGAGTGAGTCGATGATCCGTTCGGTGACGCGCCGCTCACGATCGATCTGTCGCGTGCGTTCGATGACCTCGCTTTCCAGCCGATGCGCGTACGCCGCCTGTCGTAGCACAGGGGCGAGGATATCGGCCACCGTGGCGAGGAAGGTTCGCTCGGCCGGTGAGAGCGTGGTCGTGGGCGTGAGGACCAGCGCGCCCAGGGGATGGTGCGCCGCGTCGAGCCGCACGACGATGATGTCACCGGCATCGCGAGAGCGCTGGGCCACGCGCGCGCGCACGACAGAGGCCGTCGGCGGCGGCGCGCCGACGCGCGACTTGCACCGCAACTCCATCTCGTCCATCAGCCAGAGGGAGACGCTCGACGCCGACACCGTGTCGGCGACGCGAGCGAGCACGCCGCCCAGCACCTCGGTTGGCGCGTCGCCCGTGGCGAGCGCGGCCGCGATCTGCGCGAGGGCCGAGAGGAGCGGAGGATCTTCGCGAGGGCTCGTCGGGTTGCGAGCGAGTTCGATCTCCTCGCCCGTCAGCGTACCGGACGCACCGTGCGGCGACGAGGAAGCGGTCAGAGTTTAGCTCGATGTGAGAGACGAGCCAGTATAGGACGAAATGTCCGAGCGGACAAGATGACCGAGCGAAATACTTCGGTCAGCTCTGCGGGTCAGGCGAGCGCGCGCACCTGCTCGAGCAGCTCGGCGTTCGTGCGCTTCTGCGACGGATTGGCCTCGACGTGCTCCCATCGAATGATGCCGTTGCGGTCGAGGAGGAAATACGCGCGCGTGGAGAAGAACCGGTCTTCGATCAGCACGCCGTACCGCCGCGAGATGTCCCGCTTGAAATCGCTGAGGAGGTCGGCAGTCATGGCGAACTTGCTCTTGAACTCACCGAGCGTGGGCGTGGAGTCCACGCTGATGGGCAACACGACGGTATCGGCGCTGGCGAACTCGCTCCAGTCATCCCGCATGTCGCAGAGCTCCTCGGTACAGGTGCTGGTGAACGCCAGCGGAAAGAAGGCGAGCAGGACGTTCCGTCCGCGAAGACCGGAGAGCGTGACGGCCTGTCCGGACGTGGACGGAAGGGTGAAGTCGGGCGCGAGCGTTCCGACCGCGGGGACGGCTGTGGTCATCGTGCAGAAACCGAGGAGTGGGGAAACAGTGGAACGTCAACCATAACGGAATGCTTCGGCGGTGGAACCGGTTCGCGCAGCGAGCGCGAGCGATTGCGGTTGACGGCTTGCTTGCATGACCGAGACGTTACGCGAATGTTGCACGTCGAGCACAAAGTACCTGCGATCCGCATCACTTCCGTGGCCGAAGTGCGCGGACTGTACTTCGTTTCGTGCATGAATGACACGAATGCGTTGACCAGGCATGCACTTACGGAGTAGCTTGAGGGAGCGCGACTCACGCGACGCGGGTGCGGCGTGGAGGGTGGGGCCGGATGAGCCGGCCGCCGCGCACTTCAGGAAAGGAGTACTCGCATGACACGCAAGCATTTTCTGCTCGTGAGCGACTTCGACCAGACGCTCAGCTTCAACGATTCCGGCCATGTGTTGAGCGAGATGCTGGGCATCACCACGTTCGCCGAAAAGGTGGCGGGTCTGTCGCACCAGAACCTCGTGCAATCGGGGGCTGAACTCTCGTACCTGTTGCTGCACGATCCGGAGTTCCGTCGCGTGCGCCAGGCGGATCTGATCGCGGTGGGCAAGCGGATCCGGCTCAAGCGGAACATCGCGCTGCTCACCGCGTGCCTGGACCGGGGCATCGAGGGACATCGGTTCGAGTTCTACGTGGTGTCGGCGGCGCCGGAGGATGTCGTGCACTCCGCGCTCGAGGGCATCGTGCCGCGCGAGCGGATCATCGGCACGCGATTCGTCTATGACGAAATGACGGGCGAGATCGCATCCATTCTTCGCGTGCCGGCCGGCTATGGAAAGGTCGCAGCGGTGAACCAGTTGCGCGAATCGCTGGGTATGCCGGGCGAGCGCGTCGTGTATGTGGGAGACGGGAGTTCCGACATTCACGTCATGCTGCACGTGAACCGGTGCGACGGCCTCACCATCGCGGCATCCGAAGCACGGCACATCGCGAGCATCGCGCGACGCACGGTGATGAGCGACGACGCCCTGAGCGTCCTGATTCCCGTGCTGGAGGACATTCTCGGCTACGATCGACCGAAGGTTCGGGCGCTGTTCGAACACCACGGCGTGCTGATCCAGGAGTGGGACCGCGTGCGCACGGACTGGCTCACGATCCGCGATGGCCGGCGTCAGGTGGCGGGAGCACGCGCGTGATCGGGACGCTCGGCTTCGTGGCGGGCATCATCACCGTCGTGGCGTTCCTGCCCCAGGTCGTGCGCGCGTGGCGTACGCGACAGACGCGCGACCTGTCACTCACGGGCATCGCGCTGCTCGTGACGGCCGGCGCTCTCTGGATTCTCTACGGCGCGATGATCGGCGACTGGCCCATCGTCGCGACGAACAGCGGCATGGTGGTGCTGAACGTGGCGCTCGGCGTCGCCAAGGTGCGCTACTCCTGACGACGACCGCGGAGGGATGACCGAGTGGGGGATTCGACGATCGTCGCCGCGGACACGGCGTGGATGCTCGTGTGCACGGCGCTGGTGCTGATCATGGTGCCGGCCGCAGCGTTCTTCTACGGCGGACTGGTGCGATCGAAGAACGCGCTGAACACGATGATGATGTGCGTCGGCGCGATCGGCGTCGTCGGCGTCCTGTGGGCGCTCGCGGGCTACTCGCTCGCGTTCGGCGGCACGGCGCGGTGGATCGGCGGGCTCCAGCACATCGCCCTGCGGAATGTCGGGCTCGAGGCGCGCGGCACCATTCCGCACCTGCTGTTCATGGCCTACCAGGGGACGTTCGCGCTCGTGACGGCCGTGCTCATTGCGGGCGCGGTCGTGGAGCGCATGCGATTCGGCGCGTACCTCACCTTCATCGCCGTGTGGTCGCTCGCCGTGTACGCGCCGGTGGCGCATTGGGTCTGGGGCGGCGGGTGGCTGAGCCAGCTCGGCGTGCTCGATTTCGCCGGCGGGACGGTGGTCCATATCAATGCCGGCATCGCGGCGCCCATCGCGGCGATGCTCGTGGGCGGACGGAAAGACTACGCTCGACAGGCGATGCTTCCCCACAACGTGCCATTCGTCCTCCTCGGTACGAGCCTGTTGTATTTCGGCTGGTTCGGCTTCAACGCCGGCAGCGCACTCGCGGCGAATGGCGCCGCGGTGCTCGCGTTCACGAATACGCTGCTCGCGCCGATGTCCGCCCTGGTCGTGTGGATGGCGCTCGACGCAGCGCGCACCGGCCGAGCGACGGCCGTGGGTGCGGCGACCGCCGTCGTGATCGGGCTGGTCGTGATCACGCCGGCGGCGGGATTCGTGTCGCCTCGGTCTGCGCTGGCGATGGGAGCGATCGGAGCGGTCCCCAGCTATTTCGCCATCGTCTGGCGCGCCCGCACGCGGCTGGACGATTCACTCGACGTGCTCGCCGGACACGGCGTGGG
Source organism: Gemmatimonadaceae bacterium (assembly GCA_031362845.1). GTDB lineage: Bacteria > Gemmatimonadota > Gemmatimonadetes > Gemmatimonadales > Gemmatimonadaceae > AG11. Next base: position 34,570 of record JANLTI010000202.1, read on the forward strand.
CGGCATCACGGGCGCACTGCTGACCGGCGTATTCGCCAGCGCGCAGTGGGGCGGCACGAATGGTCTGCTGCAGGGACGGCCCGCGCAGATCGGGCTGCAGGCGATCGGTGTGTTGGCGACGATTGCCTACTGCGCTCCCGTGACGTACGTGATCCTCAGGGTCACCGCGCTGCTCGTTCCGCTGCGTGCATCGACTCGCGCCGAGGGACTGGGGATGGACATCACGCAGCATGGCGAAGAAGCGTACTTCGACGGCGAGGGCGCCGTCCTGGTGTTCCGCGACGGCGAGACGCCTCCGTCGTCGGCGTCGCTCGACGCACAGGGCGCCGCATGAAGCTCATCGTCGCGATCATTCGACCCGACAAGCTCAACGACGTGCTCGAGCGACTCTACCGCGTGGAGGTGCGTGGCCTGACCGTGAGTCGGGTCATGGGACACGGCGGGGAGACGGAGCAGGTCGAGACCTATCGCGGGATGACCGTGAAGGTCGAGCTCCATGAGAAAGTGCGACTGGAGATCGCCGTGTCGGAACCGTTCGTCGACGTCACGGTGGCGGCGATTCTCGCCAGTGCGCACACGGGCGAGGTGGGCGACGGGAAGGTGTTCGTGCTGCCGGTGGAGCACGTGTATCGCATCCGGACGGGCGAGCACGATCAGTCTGCCGTCACGCCGGCACCGGGGACGCCGAGCGATCGTCGGGGACGACGCGCGGATGACGACAGCGCATCGTAGCGCGCACACCTACGGCGGGTCCGAGTGGAGCGTATCGGGATCGAACCGATGACCTCCTGCTTGCAAAGCAGGCGCTCTCCCAACTGAGCTAACGCCCCGGAATGCGAAAGCTAACGGGAACACGGAATGGCGAGAAGCCGGTGAACCGTGAACCGTGAACCGTGAACCGTGAACCGTGAACCGTGAACGGCAAAGGCACCCCGAGTCATCCCGGGATGCCTTCGATGCGGCCGCGACCGTACCTCGCCCTACTCGTGCGCGGGGAGCGGTTCCATCGTGTCGGGATTGACCGGCACCTGGACTTCATCGCGGAATGCGGAGGTCATCAAGGTCACCCGCATGCGAGGAAACGCGTTCATGAACGCGATGTAGCACAGTCCCCAGGCGCCGACATAGCCGAGGGCGATGGCAATCTCCCACAGCCCGAACGGCGTGTGCGCCGCCTCGCCGTAGAGGGACGGATACACCTCGAGATACCGCACGAGCCACATGCCCACGAGGCTGATGGTCGTGAACAACGCGAGCGTCGGGTGAAAGACCTTTGCCGCGCGCGACAGCAACCCGAAGAACGGCGCGAAGAACACCAGGATCACGGCGGACACCGTGAGATGCACCCACGGTGAAATGAGGCGAATGCGCGCCCAGTGTGTCTCCTCGCCCAGATTGCCGTACCAGATCACCAGATACTGCGAGAAGGTGAGATATCCCCAGAACGCCGTGAAGGCGAAGCACAGCTTGCCGAGATCGTGGAAGTGGTTCTCACGGATGATCGCATCGGCGTGGAGAAACCGTCGCCACGCCATGACGAGCAGCGTGAAGAGAGTGAGCGAGCAGAGCCACCCTCCCATGAAGAACCACCATCCATACAGCGTGCTCTGGAAATGCAGCGACAGCCCCATCGAGAGGTCGAGGGCGAGCAGCGACCACCCGTACCCGAACGCCAGCGCGAGGAAGACGGCGAGCTTGCCCTGCAGGGAGTGTGTGCTGTGCAGTTCGCGCCGCTCCTCCCCGAACCCGGCGCGCATGCGAGCGCGCAGTCCCCTGGCCCACGCCGCGCCCGCCTCGGGCAGCAGGCCCACGTCCAGCCGCACCGACGTGTAGATGTACCAGAGCGACAGCGCGGTGATGACGACGAACGACCCCAGCACGCGGGCGGTGAGGAAGCCGGGGCTGAACCAGGCCACCTTCTCGGGCACGGGCGGCACCTCGTGCGTCCACGGAAAGATGTGGCCCTTGCCGAGCAGCACGCTGAGGACGAGGAGCAGCAGGGCCAGCGGCAGAAAGGCGACGTACCCTTCCATGAACCGGATGATCGGACGCGACCATCTCGCCGTGGTGATGCGCTGCACGGCAACGAACATCACGCCGGCCGACGAGAGCGCGGTGAAGTAGAGCCAATTGAAATGGTACGCGCGCCACGCGCGATCGGGTGCGAGGAACAGGCCCACGACGAACGCCAGCGCCCCGACGACGGCGAGGAGGAGACAGGCGGTGGAGATCGCCTTCGGCAGCGGCTTGGAGTACGCGGCCACCAGCTCGGCGCGTGTGGGGACTGGTGCGGCATGCAGGCTCATCGCGCACCTCCTGCTTTCGGCGTCGGGGAGAGTGGCACGGGGGCGGAGGAGCTGTCCTTCACGCCGGCGCGAACACTGTCCGGCGGTGTGACGGCGGACGGCGGCACGGGAGTACCGGGCATGGTGACGCCACCGCGGGACGGGCCAGCCTGCGCGCCCGCGTGCAGCCAGTACGGCGAGGGACGCGTCGGTCCCATCTGCGAGTAGCCGGGAACCTTGTCGCCGGTCTCACCGGGCATCCCCACGGGCCCGGTCACGACCTGATGGCGTCCCTGCAGCCCTCGCACGTAGTTGACCACGTCCCACCGATCGAGCTCCTCGATGCGGTTGTACGCCGGCATGGCACCACGGCCGTTCCGCATGATCGCCCAGAGGTACCCGTCGCTCCGCGACTCGGCGGACACGCCGACGAGCGGCGGTGGATAAATCGCCTTCGTGGCCATGATCGGACCATCTCCCTTCCCTGCTTCGCCATGACAGACGGCACAGTTGATCTGATAGTACATCCGCCCATTGTGCAGCGAACGCGCATCCGCCGGCACCGGATTCACGAGTGCGGACATGGAATCGAGGACACCGGGCAGGGCGATGCGAGACACCGCGTACCCCGGAGCGGCACTGCCGTACACCGAGACGGAGTTCTGCGGGTTGCCGCGCATCGGGATCGTGTCGTTCGTCGATTCCCACGGGTCCATCTTGGGCTGCTGCTTGAAATCGGTGAACCACGAGCAGGCGCCGAGCACGAAGACGACCGACAGCAGCAGGCCGCGTTGCGCGGCGCGAGCGACCTTAGCGTTCATTTCGCACCTCGAGCGCTCCGTGCCGGCGGAGCACGTCCGTCGCCTCGACGACGCGGTCCGGGCCCGCGACCACCCAGATCCCGTAGTCGCCATGACTGAACCGCGGGTCGTAGCCGACGGTCATCGTGAGCCGGGGAATGCGTGACAGCGCGAACATGCCGAACACCGTCGACAGCGAACCGAAGAGCACCATCAGCTCGAAGCCGATGATCGTGTAGGGAATCCAGCTCGCGACCGGCTTGCCGCCGACGACGAGCGGCCAGTAGTCGGAGATCCAGATCGCCACCCAGTAGCCGAAGGTGACGCCGAGCAATCCACCGATGAGCGTGAACCGGCGCACGCCGCTCTTGGGCGCGTCGAGTGCATCCTCGAGCTCATGACGCGGCGTTGGCGTGTACACCGTGATGTCACGGAAATTCTTCTTGCGAAGGTCCTGGATCGCCTCGACGGTGGCGTCGATCTCGGCGAATGCCCCGAGCACGCCCTGCATCAGTGCGTTCCTCCAGCGGGCCGTATCGTACCCGTCACCCGCGGCTCCGCGACATCTCCGTGGGTGAGGTGATGATGGCCAACCGCGGCGTGGCGCATCTTGGGCGCGATGATCTCCTTCACTTCGGAGATGGCCATCACCGGCAGCTGCCGGATGAAGAGCAGGAACCACATGAAGAACCAGCCGAAGGAGCCGAGGAGGATGGCGTAGTCGACCCAGGTGGGCGCATAGCTGCCCCACTGCCACGGCTCGAACTCGTGCGAGAGCGACGGAATGACGATGACGAATCGCTCGAACCACATCCCGATGTTGATGAAGATGGACAGGATGAAGAGCCAGGACGTGTTACGTCGCAGCTTCTGCGAGAAGAGCGAAAGCGGCAGCACCATGTTGCAGATCAGCATGATCCACGCGGCCCACCACCACTGGCCGAAGACGCGGTTCCAGAAGTACTCCTGCTCCACGGCGTTGCCCGACAGCCACGCGACCTGGAACTCCGTGATGTAGGCCAGTCCCACGACCATCGACGTGAACAGGCAGAGCTTCGCCGCGGCGTCCAGATCGTTGATCGTCACCATGTGCTCCAGCTTGAAGAACTTGCGGAGCGGGATGATGATGGTGAAGACCATGCCGATGCCCGAGAAGATCGCGCCAGCGACGAAGTACGGCGGGAAGATCGTGGCGTGCCAGCCGGGCGTGAGCGCCATGGCGAAGTCGAACGACACGACGGAGTGCACGGACAGCACGAGCGGCGTCGCGAAGGCGGCGAGGAAGAGGTACGCGCGGGTGAAGTGCCGCCACTCACGGTCCGAGTTCCGCCATCCCAGCGCCAGCACGGCAAAGATCCGCTTGCGGATCGGGTTTCGCTCCTGATCGCGCAGGACCGCGATGTCCGGAATGAGTCCGACGTAGAAGAAGGTGGCGGAGACGGTGAGGTAGGTGAGAATCGCGAAGACGTCCCACACGAGTGGGCTCTTCGGATTCGGCCAGATCAGCCGCCAGTTCGGGTACGGAATCAGCCAGAAGAACTTCCAGGGACGCCCGAGGTGCAGAATGGGGAAGAGTCCTGCCGTCATGACGGCGAACACCGTCATCGCTTCCGCGGCGCGATAGATCGTCGTGCGGAATCCGGCGCGGAAGAGATAGAGAATGGCGGAAATCAGGGTGCCGGCGTGCCCGATGCCGACCCAGAACACGAACGTGACGATGTAGACGCCCCACATCACGGGCGGGTGATAGCCCGCGGCGCCGAGTCCTTCGTGAATCTGGTACGTCCAGGCCGACGCGCCGATCAACAGGCAGAAGATGGCGACGGCGAGAGCCGCGAACCATCCGAGCGTCGGCGACAGCGTGGCGATGACGTCGCGATCCACCTGTTCGTAATCGCGCACGCCGGGCAGACGATTGTCCGCCGTCGGAATGTTCGGATACCGCTCCCGCTCGTCGTTGCGGCGTGGGGGTGCCATGGTCGCCATGGTCGCGCTCCTTACGCCCCGGCCGGCGATGCCGGCCCCGGATGGTTGACCTTCTTCAAGTAGACCACCGCGGTGTAGGTGTTGAGCTCCTCGAACACGTGGTATGCGCGCCGATCCTCCACGAGTTTCGAGACGGACCAGGTCGGGTCGGCAGCGTCACCGAACATGATGGCGCGCGATGGACACGCCTGCGCGCACGCGACGGTGAATTCGTCGGCGACGAGCTCGCGTCCCTCACTCTTCGCGCGCGTCTCCGCCTCGCGAATCCGCTGCACGCAGAAGGTGCACTTCTCCATCACGCCCTTGGAGCGGACGGTGACGTCGGGATTCAACTGCCAATTCAGCGGCTCGGGGAACGCGTACTGCTTGCGATCTTCCTCGCCATACCCGAACCAGTTGAAGTACCGCACCTTGTAGGGGCAGTTGTTGCTGCAATACCGCGTTCCCACGCAGCGATTGTAGACCTGGACGTTGAGCCCATCCGGTGCGTGATACGTGGCGTACACGGGACAGACCGGCTCGCACGGCGCGTTACCGCAGTGCTGGCACAGCATCGGCACGAACCGCGACTCGAAGTCCTCGGTGAAGCGGCCGTCTTCGGCACCCTCGAAGTAGCGCTCGAGACGGATCCAGTTCATCTCGCGCCCGCGCGTGATGTTGAATCCCGGCTTCGAGACCGCATACACCGACGCGTTCTGCCAGGGTGCGCCCACCGTGGGAATGTTGTTCTCGGCGTAGCACGCGGTGACGCAGGCGGAGCAGCCGGTGCACCGGGCGAGGTCGACCGTCATTGCCCATCGGCGGTTCGCCATCCCCGACCAGTGGGTGGTGGCGTACATGCCCTTGTCCTTCCCGTTGTCCTTCGCCGTCGGCGCGCCGAGCTCGCCCTGCGCGTCGGCCGCGACGGGTGAGCGCAGGCCGGGCAGGAACTCGAGACTCGGCTCGCCGGCGATGTTGTGTCCGCCCTCGGCCTGCTCGTGCCCCTCGGCCTTTCCTTCCGCCTTCACCTCGGCACCGCTCGTGGCGCCATGCGCCGCGGCGCCCTCGGTGGCCGGCCGGTCGCCCGTGCCGCCAGCCAGCAGCGTGGTGATCGGCACGGCCTGCGCAATGCCACGTCCGTGCTGGCGCGCCGATCCCTCCGTCGACACCAGCGTCTCGTGATCTCCGGTCTTCGTCAGCGTCGCCTTCGTGCTGACGAGCGCAAATCCTCCGGCATTGTCGGTGGTGGCGCCGAGGAGGTCATGCGCGCGCACGCCGATGTTGCGCGCATAGCGGCCGTAGCCCCACTGCGTGACGACACGATCGTTGTGCTTGCCGTCGTATTCGTCGAGCTTCGCGACGGCGCCGTGGCCCTGGCCGAGCGCGAGTCCGAGCGTGTCGGTGCGAATGCCGAGGTAGAGGTAGGCCGGCGCGCGCACCTTGCCGCTGGCGGTGCTCACCTCGACGATGTCACCTCGTTCGATGCCGAGCCGATTAGCCGTTTCCGGATGGATCTCCACCCACGAGCTCCACAGCACCTTCGTCACCGGGTCGGGCAGTTCCTGGAGCCAGGGCTTGTTCGCACCTCGTCCGTCACCGAGCACGGGCGAGGGATACGTCACGAGGTAGAAATCGCCCGACGTGCGCTCGAGCGTGATCGCAGCTGGCGCCGGCGACACTGCCGCCGCGGACGGCGCGCGCGCGACCAGGGCGCCGGTGCCCATGCCTTTCTGCAGCGATGTGGTGAAGACGGTCATTCCACCGGGGAACCGGCCAATCAGCCAGGATCGGTAGTCGCGCGTGGCGTAGCGTGCGGCGTTGGCCGGGTCCTTTTGCCCGAGTTCGATGAGCACGTCCGCAGTCGCCCGAGCGCCGGCGTAAACGGGATCCATGGCGGGCTGCTGCAGTCCGATCGCGCCGCGACCGGCGTCGGCGTCGCCCCACGACTCGAGCGAGTGCAGGTCGGGAAGGACCAGGTCGCACAGCTCTGTGGTCTCGTCCGGGTAGAGCGAGAAGCTCACCTTGAACGGCACCTTGGCGAACGCGTCGGCGAAGTTCGTGGCGGCAGGGAGTGCGTACGCCGGATTGGCGCCGCGCACGAAGACGACGGGCACGCGGCCCGCGCGCATCTTCTCGACCGCGCTCGCGATGTCACTGAATCGCGCCACGCCGTCGAACGCGCCGGTACTTTCCGCGGGCCGAATGGTGGTGCCGACCGCGCCGTTCGCCTGATTCAGCGTCGCGACGGCGAGTGCAAGCTCCAGCGCATCTGCGCCGCGCGCGCCCGACAGCACGAGCGCCGGTCGCGTCGACGCCATCTCCTGCTGCAACCGCGCCAGCACGGATTCCTTCACACCGCTGGCTGTCGCGGCATCCGCGAGCGACCCACTGCCGGCCAGCGCGCGGGCAATGGCCAGTTCGGTGCCGGGTTTGCAGGCGATCCACTGGTCGGCGTTCAGGCCCGTGAGGGATCGACGCGGTCCGATGTAGACGAAGCGTGGCGCACCCTGGATTTTCGCGCGAGCGTCGGCGAAGTCGAGCTGCTGGGGCACCGACATGCCCCACGTCTCGAGGAAGTCGGCGCCGAACGACACGATGAGCTTCGCGTCCGCGAACGACAGCCTGGGCCAGGCGACGCCGTAACTGCGCCGGTTCGCCTCGAGCACCGCGTGGTCCGCCTCGAAATCAACGCTGAGATGCGGCGACATGCCGAACCCGGCGAGCCATGCGTCGAGGAAGCCGGGAAAGCTGCCGGTCTCGTGCTGATTGATGAACAGTCCCCCGGCGGCCGTGCCCCGGCTGCGCACCTCGCCGAGCTTCTGGCTCACCAGCGTGAGCGCAGCGCTCCACTCGATCGGCTTCCAGGCGCCGTTCTCCTTCACCATCGGCGAGCGCAGGCGATCGGGATTGTAGAGCCCCTGCAGCGCCGACTGGCCGCGGGCGCACAGCGCTCCGCGATTGAGCGGATGATCGGGATTTCCCTCGAGCTTCGTGGTGCGTCCGTCGCGCGTCTCGGCGATGATGCCGCAACTCGCCGCGCATTCACGGCAGGTGGTGGCGTAGTAGGTGGAGACGCCGGACACCGTCTCGTCCGGATGGACGAGATAGGGGATCAGCTTACCGACCTTCTCGGACGTGCAGCCCACCGTTCCCACGGTGGCACCGGCGGCGCCGAGCACCTTGAGGAAGTCGCGGCGCTTGACGCCCGTCGACCCCGTGTCGTTGCTCATGTGCAGAGGCTCCTCGGTCGGGCTAGTAATGGCAGGAGGCGCAATCGTAGCGCGCGCGTCGGCGCTCCGAGGACGGAGTGGCAATTGCGACGGTCGCCGCGCTGCTGTCGCCGAGTCGTGTCATGGCGACCGGGATCATGCCGGCGCTGGTCGTGTCGATACCGGCGCGGGTGCCCGGCGTGCCGTACGGCGCGCCGCCCGCGTAGTTCGCCGGGGGCACGGCGTCGAGACCAGCCGCTTTCTGCCCTTCCTTCGGGTCGTAGCCGTTGACGTGGCAGTTGATGCACCAGCCCATGTTCAGCGATGCGTACTGGTACACGCGATCCATTTTTTGCACTTCGCCATGGCAGGTCTGACAGGTCACGCCCGCGTTCACATGCCGCACGTGCGGGAAGTGGACGTAATCCGGCACCTTGTGGATGCGCTCCCACGGCACCGGCTTCTTTTCATTGTAGTACTTGGTCAGCTTCGCGATCTGCGCCTTGGATGCGGGCGTCGCGCCGAGAACGGCAGTGTGACACCCCATGCAGGTGTTCACCGCGGGCATGCCGACGTCGGATGACTTCGCGGCGGTGTTGTGACAGTAGAGGCAGTTCATTCCAAGACCGCCGTCCTTCACTGCGCCGGCGTGCTTTGGATGCGGGAAGGCCACCGGCTGGGCGGGGCCACGGCCCTGCGACGAGGATGCACCACTGTAGGCAGACAGCATGACCGCGCCGACGCCCAGGGCGAGGAGCCCGGGGATCGCGGTCCACTTCCTACGCTTCGTCATCACGGTGGGGTGGAGGAAGTACGTGGCGTGAGGTCACGGTGAATGCATTCACCGATGCGCCGCCGACGAGCAAGTTTGTGCGCACGACGTGCCTGCCGCAAGGCAACGCGTGCACAATCGCGCACTCGTCACGTCGTCGTGCTGTCATGCGCCGCGCGCAAGCTCTCAAGATGAGGGTATGGCGGTCAAGTCGGCGTTTTCCTGATGGGCGCAAGCGAGCCGGCGTCCGTGATGCGCGCCTCGCGCAGGTCGTCGGGAAGGAGATCGAGGTTGGCGCGCGGATTCTGCGTCAAGCGCAGGGGCCAATGGGTGCCGTAGACGAATCGGTTCGGCCCCATGGTCCGGAAGAGGTGCGCCAGATGTTCCTCCGGCGGACCCCAGACCCACGCGAAATCCCAGTGCACGCGCCGCTGCTCGTCGGGCGTGAGTCCCCAGTGCGTCTCCTCGATCAACTCGCGACCGGCACCGATCACGACGAGTTGCCCGTCACTCGCGCGCGCCAGCGTACGCACGTGGGCGGCGGTGAGGTCCGGGGCGACATCGAGTGCATGGCGTTGTCGAAGATCCTCGAAGCGCACGGTCAGCAGCAGGGGTGCCCCGACTTCGCCGCATGCGCGCGCGAGCGCGGTCAGTCTCGCGTCATGCGACGCCATCCCCCAGTGCATTGGATACGCTCGGATGCACGCGGCGCCCTGCTCCACGAGATCGCGGAGCGCGCGCTCCCAACCGGGCCAATCGGGACGGACGACCGGTGCTGGCGCGAGAAGCGCCCGGTGCGGCTCGAGGGCGTCGAGGAGTGCGGCATTGCCGGGAGCGGGATCCCGATGCCACGCCGACGGGAGGTGGCCCACCCACGCACCCGCGAGACCCTCACGTGCGAGCACGCGCACGAGCACCTCGGGATCGGGGTGCGGGAGGTGGCGATACGGATAGGGCCCGATATACGCGGCGCAGTCGATCATGCCGCGCTCACCGAGTCATCAGGTGCACAGCGCGGAAAGGCGGCGGCACCGAACAGCCGCGCGGCGTTGCGCCACGTGATGTCGGCGACGTCGTCAGCGGGAAGACCCAGCACATCGAGGGCTCGCAGCTTCGCGAGTCCCGTCTCCATCGTCAGGTCGCACGCCCAGAGCAGCCGTCGTGCGCCGAGGCACTCCAGCGCGGCGTCGAGCATGCCGCGATCCACGCCGCTGCCCGACAGATCGGGATGGAGGTTCGGGACATCGCGCACCGCCGGGAGCGTGTGGGCCCAGTCACCCCCGCCACCCAGGTGGGCCAGAATGAAAGAGACGCGCGGGTGACGATTCGCGAGCCGTGCGAGGTCGAGCCCGTCGGAGATCTCCTGATTCGGCCACTCGCGCGTCCGATGCTGCCAGACGTGATGCAGCACGGGCAACTTCCTCGCGGCCGCTAGCTCGCAGATCGGATCGAGCAGGGGATCATCGGCGCGACGGCTGGCCAGCAGCTTGATGCCGATGGCCCCGAGCGATGCAGCGCGCTCGATCTCGCTCACGGCGTGCGTCGTGTGATTGGGATTCACGGTGACGTACCACCGCAGGCGAGTGGGGTCGCCCGCGGCGAGCGTCGCCATGGCGTCGTTGCCCCGCGTCGCGTCGGCAGGCGAGGGAAAGTAGGTCGGCGACGTGTGGCCGTAGCTGCCGAGGATGCTCGCGACGTGATACGTGATGCCGATGCGATCGCCGGCGCGCAGGCGAGCCGCATTGATTCGCTCCCAGTCGGTGCGTCCCGCCGCCGCATGATAGAAGTGCGCGTGGACGTCGACGAGCGGACCGCGGCCGGCCAGGGGGGCGTCCGGCATCAGGCCTCGTCTTCCAGCAGCGACACGAGCGCGGCACTCGCCGCCGCCTCGATGACGCGCAGCGCCTCATCGTCGTGTGCGACGGCAGCAAAGTTGTACGCGCCGCGCTTGAACAGGACGCCCGCGTGCATGGCATGCATGAGGAATCTCGATTCGCGCGCGGGGTCGTCCCATCGCATCAGCCACATCGGATCGACGCCGAGTGTGTGCACACCCTGGACACCACTGGCCTCGATCGCGCGGTCGACGGCGGCTCGCATTTCACGGCCGGTCTCGGCGAGCGTCGCGGCGATGTCGGCTTCGTCGTGCCAGTCGAGCACGGCGAGCGAGGCGGCGAGGGCGACCGATTCGCTGGCGAGCGTGGACGAGATCCATGTCACGCGGGCGGCATCCATCAGGGCTTGCCGCCCCACCACGGCGGCGAGGGGATAGCCGTTCGCCATCGCCTTGCCGAAGGACGCGAGGTCAGGGGTGATGCCACACACCTCCTGATACCCGCCGGGGGCGACGCGAAAGCCGGTCTTCACCTCGTCGAACACGAGCGCGGCGCCAGTGGCGTCGCACAGGGCGCGTGCGCGCGCCAGCCACGCGACGGAGGGAGTGCGCTCGACGATCGGCTCGATCACGATCGCCGCGAGCGCATTTCCGGCGGCGCTGACCGCCTGCTCCAGCGCATCGACGTCATCGAACGGGACGCGCGTCGTGTCCCGCCGAGTCGCCGCCGGTACACCCGCCGCGTCGTTGCTCCAGTCGTGCCACCCGAAGTACCCCGACGCCACAACGTGCTCCCGCCCGGTGTACGTACGCGCGAGGCGTATTGCCGCCGACGTTGCTTCTGCGCCGGTCTTGAGTAGTTGCGCACGTTCGGCGCACGGAATCAGCGCGCAGAGCCGCTCGGCCAGTTCGACCTCGCGCCAACTCGACAATGCCGAGACGCTGCCCTGGGATGCGGCGTCGATGACGGCACGAGTTACCCTGGGTTCAGTGTATCCGAGCGCAACGGCACCGAGCGCCATGGTGCAGTCGAGGTAACGCTCGCCGGTGACGGAAGTGAGATGGCAGCCCCGCGCGTCCACGAAGTGGGTCGGTCCGTCCGCGTCGAGTGACCCGTACAACGCTTCGGCGCGCTTGCTCCCCGTGGACGCTCCCGTGGGCAGCACCGCCTCCGCACGCTCGCGCCAGGTTCGTGCGGGTGCTGCCTCCGGCGCGTCGTCAGTGTCTTCGTCCGCCGTGGTCTCCGACGAAGTGCCCGTCCCGGGTTCGTCGACGGCCGGCGCCGATGCGACGTCTCGACCGCGGCCGAAAAATCCCTTGAATGCCATGCAACAAAGAGCGCCCGCGCGAGGCGGCGCGTCAATCCTCCGTGCGGCCGCTCGTGTCCCGGCCCGTCACGTGACGAGGCGGGCGCGGCGACACGTCATCGGGCAGCGTGCGCTCGATGCGCCCGGTCCGCTCGAGGAAGCGCACGACCTCGAGTGCCATCGCGCGCAGAAGCGACAGCTCCCGATCGTCCGGTGCCGCCCGGAAGGTGATGGCCCGGAGCGAGCGCATGATGTGCTCCGGAAAGCGAGTCTTGAAGAACTGGATCGCATCGAGCGCGTGATGCAGCTCGGTGAAGTATCGCTCGTACAGATCCGTCGTCGGCGGCGGCGCTTCCTTGCGAGGTCCGCGCAGCGTGCGCGTCGCGTCTCCCGCGGCCAGGTGCAGCTCGTACAGCGCAATGAGCACGGCCTGCGCGAGGTTCAGGGATGCGTGCGTCGTGGTGGGGATGTTGACCGCCGCGTGCACACGATCGAGAATCTCGTTCGGCAGGCCGCTGTCCTCGCGACCGAAGACGAGTCCCACCCGCCCGTGCGGGGCATGCCCGAGCGCGTCCTCCGCCGCCGACCTGGGATCGAGAATCTGCCACTTCGCCTTGCGGCGGCGCGCCGTGAATCCGATGAGGCGCACGCAGTCCGCGACCGCGTCGTCGAACTCGCCGAACGTCTCGATCGAGTTGATGATCTCCCACGTGTCGTGGGCGATGCCCTCCAGTCGCACCGGGTCGTACCGCACCGGCCGAACGAGGCGGAGGGTGGACACGCCCATGTTCTTCATGGCGCGGACGGTGCCGGCGATATTCACCGGATCCTGCGGCTCGTAAAGCACGACCGCGATCCGGGCAAGACTGGAATCAGACATCGGGCACGAGGAATCGGACGAGGCGCTGCGGATCGTGGCGGTCTCCACGAAGATAGACGAATTCTCCGTCGGCGCCGGAGAGCACGAGCTGGCCACGCCGCCGGCGGCGTCCGGGCGCGATCTCGTTGACGATGACGTCGAGCGACATCACGCCACCGACCGCGGGCAGGTCGATGCGCGCATCGAGTGCATAGCCGGTCGGTGTTGCGCGCCACGTCGCGTCGACCGCGAGCCCCGACCAGCCAGCGATGGGCAGTGCCGTGACGCCACCGTCGTCACGGGGCACGAGAATCCATGCCCCCGCCGAACCGCCACACGCCAGATATAGTTGCACGCCGTCGCCGTTGATCGCGGCGGGCTCGTTGTCCAGCGCGTTCACGTCGTCCGGCGGCACGAACAGGCGGTGCGATGGTTCGACGAGCACGGCAATCGACACGGTTCGTCCCTCGCTCACCGAGATGGCCACCTCGGCGAGCGGTTCACCGGCAGCGTGCCAGCTGTCTTCCGACCGCCGATAGTGGCGTTCGCCGAGACGAAATGTCGCGGGGAGCACGGCAGGCGCGAGCGCCGGCTGCTTCGCTGCCGGTCCCGTTCCGACGGCACCATGCGTACGCGGATTCGTCGCAAAGCCCGACAATAGTTCGGTCGTTCGCACATCGGCGCGCTGACAATCGATGCGCCAGCCGCCCGTCACGACGACATGCGTGTCGCGACCGCCATCCTGACGATGCACGACGAGCTCCTCACCCTTCATCTCCACGTCGGACACCGCATCGCGCCAGGTCCACACCGACAGCACGCCTCCGCGCATGCCCCGATGCCGTGCGAGGAGCATGGGCACGCTCCCCTGCCGACCGGGCGCATCGGGCGCGTCGGCGCTCCACCAGCTGGCGCCCGCCTCACAGCGGATCCATCCGCGCAGCTGCGCCGTCCCCGAGGTCGTGCGTCGAGATCCGAGCGCGCGCGCGAAGGGCGTCGCCACAGACTCGAGACGTGCGCCGTTCGTGAGAAAAAAGAACCCATCCTCCACGTCATCGCCGCCGAGGAGGGGTGCCGCGGTCCGCATGAGCGGATGGTCGCTCGCATCCACGAGGTCCACCCCATGCAGCGGCAACGCAACGTCGTGCTCGTGCGCGCCATCCCACTGCAGCAGGTCTACGAGATAGTCGTCCAGCACCACCAGCGAGCGGCGCAGTTGTAGGGCGGGTGCGAGCTCGACGTCGGCGCAGACCCAGCTCGCCCGAGACCGATGGTCGAACGCGACGAGCGAGCCATGCGTGCGCGGCTGCGAGCGGCCATCCACGAGGGGTGCCGTGTGCGCCAGGGTGCTTCGATACCAATGGAGCGATCGATCGACGTACGACCCCGTGCCGGGATCGTCGAACCAGCGCGTGTCACCGTCCATCAGCAGCACGTTGAGCCGATCGGGGTGTCCATGACCGCCGCCCGAATGCCCGTAGTCGAGTGCCGCGTACACCGTTCCGCGTTCGCGCCGCAGCACGGCGAACCCCTGCGAGGGCAGGAGTTCCGAGCCGAGCGCCTGTGCGACGAGCGGAGGCAGCGTCTCGCGGCCGAGGAGCAGCGTGCGCCACGACAGATCGGCGCGTGTCAGCCCGGTGGCCGGCAGGTTGCGCTCGACGTCGGCCGTTGAGCTCGCGCGGCCGGTATCACCACGCGGCACGAGTGGATCGTACAAGCGCCCGAGCCAACCGGTGAGGCGCGCATCGTTGCCAGCGACAAGTCCGAGCTCGCACGATTCGGCGAAGCGTGGCTGACGAATGCTGACCGCGTACTGTGAGTCCCGTCGTGATGGGTAGGTGAGATCGGGGAGCACGGTGCGAAACGGCGCCGCAAATCCCTCGTCGAATCGCGCGCGAAGCAGCGGCGGGACGGGGTACCCGGCCCGCTCGGAAAGCTGTACGCCGTACCAGAGTCCGCGGTGCGCGAAGAGGTGGTAGTTCTCGCCCTCGTACCAGCTTCCATCCGCCAGCAGTGCGTCGCTCAGGTGCGCGTGCAGGCCGCCCGGCCCGGACACCGCTCGCTCCGCCATGCCGGGCTCACCGAGCATCCGGCTCGCCGCGATCATTGCCGCGTTGTTCCAAACCTGTCGGTTGGACGATCCCTCGTCGAACGACGCGATCAATGCGGCGCTCGGCACGATGAGTCGATCCCGTACGCGACCGCCGAGGGCTCGTGTGCTACCCGCGGGCGCGGCTTGCTCGAGCAGATCGAGGGCGATGATGAGCTGGAGCAGCCAGATCGATTCGAGATACGTGCTGAAGAAGGGACGCGATGGTCCGAGCACGTTGTCCTGATTGGGATAGGCGAGATAGCGCTCAGTGTAGGCATCGAGCAGATCACTCGCGAGCGCGATGCAGGCCGCGTCATCCAGCAGCGTTCCCAGAAGCGCGGCATGGATGGCACGTTCCGCGAGCCAGAGGTGATGCCAGTACAGGCGAAAGCGATCGTGCTCGATGCCGACTTCTTCGCGTCCGCACCGCGCGCAGCGGTGTCGTGCGTCGAATGGATCGTAGGCAAGCAGCGTCCCGTCGCGCGCGCAGCGTCCACCGGCGCGGGACAGGAGTGCCGATTCCGCGGGCACGGCGTGACTGCCGTCGATGAGCGGCTGCAGCTCGCGTCGCAATCCCTGCGCGAGTGGCGAGAGCGCACCCAGCGCGATGCGACGCCGCTCGCCGAGCTCGGAGGCGGGAATGAGCAGGGTCACGGTGAAGCCGCAACGCGCGGCGCGATCGACCAGCCGTGCACGCCCGCGAGCTCGCCTCGCAGGTCCATCGTCACGCCATCGACACGGCGTGAGACGCCCTGCACGCCACGCGAGTGATAGAGCCACGTGGCGGGCGCCAGCGAGTCGAGGCGCTCCTGCACCCGCGTCCACGCCACGCGGGAAGGCGCTCCCATCGCCGCGTCATTGGCCTGGGCGAGTAACGTATCGAGCGCGGGGTCGTGGAAGCCCGTGTAGTCGAGCATCCCCCCACGCTGCGCCGACGCGAACAGCGCACTCACGTACGAGAGCGCGAGATCGCCCGGCACGCCGGCAAGCAGGAGATCGAATCGCTTCTCGGCGGCACGGGCGGTGGTGAGGAAGCTGCCCATCTCGGTCTGACGCACCCGGAGCGCGAAGCCGCGCGCCGCGAGATCAGCCTGCACGAGCTGCTCGGCAACGTTATCGCCGCTTCCCACGGACAACAACTCGACCTCCAACCGGCGGCCGCGTCGGATGCGCACACCGTCTGAGCCACGCCGCCATCCCGCGTCGTCCAGCAGGCGGTCCGCCGCGATGGAATCCTTCCCTGCTCCGCCGCGCCATGCCAAGGGACTGTCGGGTGGCACCGCGCTCGTGGATGCTCGCCCAAAACCCGCGAGCGCGATCTGCACGATGCGGGTGCGATCGAGAGAGCGAGCGACGGCGCGGCGCACACGCGCGTCGTCGAACGGCGGTCTCGTCGTGTTGAAGAACAGCGCCGTGCCGAAGAGCACCGGATAGTCGATGACACGCAGCGTGCCGTCTCGTTCGGCGAGCGCGGCCATGCCAGGTGCGATGCCCGCCATGTCGAGCTCCCCGCTCGCGAGCCCAGCGAACTTGGTGGTCGCCTCGTCCACCACCGCGATGACGAGGCCGCGCAGATGCGGCGGCCCACCGAGCGAGCGCGGAAAGAAGTCGTTGCGGGCGAAAGTCCATCGCGCGCCACGCTGTCGGCCGACGAATCGGAATGGCCCGTTGCCGACCGGCGCATCGTTGAACGCGGCGCGGCGCATACGCGAGCGCGGGACCGAGGCGAGCAGGTGTCGCGGAACGAGCGGCAGCTCCGCGAGCAGCGCCGGCAGTTGCACCAACGCGCGCCGATAGCGCAGCACCAGCGTGGAATCGTCGAGGGCGACGGCGGTGTCGAGCGCGGCCAGCTCAGCGGCGCGTGCGAACCCCGTGGCCGGATCCTTCGCCGCGAGCAGGGTGAAGGCGGCGTCGCGCGCGGTCGTCGGTGCGCCATCGTGCCATCGCAGGTCGGCGGCGAGCGACAGCGTGAGGGTGCGTCGATCGGGGGACCACACCCAGCGACGCGCGAGGTACGGCTGCGGCACGAGCGCCGAGTCATATCGCACCAGCGTGACGAGCAGCGCGTAGCGCTGCACCTGCTTCGATAGCGGATGCGTGGTGACCAACGGGTTCGCCGACTCGAGATCGGCGCCGGACGCGAGCACGACGAGGTCCTCGGGTCGCTGCGGCGCGATGCAGCCGGCGGCGCACGCCAGTGCGACGCACGCCGTTGACGTGATCCGCCGCCGATGCGATATCACGCCGTGCTCTCTCCACGCGCTCGATCCCTCGGCGTCCACGGCTGGACACGGGTCATGCTGCGCATCGTCGCGCGAGCGGCGGTGCTGTACGTCTGCGTGCTGTCGCTCACGTTCGCGCTCCTGCGTCTTGCTCCGGGCGATCCCTCGACCTTCCTGCTTCCGCCGGGCGCGTCGGCGGCCGACGCCGTGCGGATGCGCGCCGAGCTCCGGCTCGACCGCCCCGTCGCGGTGCAATATGCATGGTGGCTACGCGGGATGCTGCACGCAGACCTCGGCACGAGCTTCGCCGACGCCCGTCCGGTGTCCCGAGTCATTGGTGATGCGCTGCCGGTCTCGCTCGCGCTCGGACTCGCATCGCTCCTCCTGTCCTTTCTGGTCGGGACCATCGTGGGTCTCGTGCAAGCGGCTCGGCGCGGATCACTGACCGATCTCTCGCTCACCGTGATCACGGTGGTGCTGGCCGCCGCGCCGGCGTACTGGCTCGGACTCGGGGCGATCGCCACGTTCACGTACCTCGCCTCGACGCTCAACATGCCGATGTGGATGCGCTTGCCGGCCGTGGGCATGACGACACCCGGCGTGGAGCTGGAGGGCATGTCCCAGCTGGCCGATCTCGCGCGCCACTCCATCCTGCCGGTCGGCCTGCTGGCGGCGATCGGGGCGGCCGGCGTGGCGCGATACGTCAGAACCAGCGCGCTCGACGTCCTGGCGGCGGACTGGGTGCGCACCGCGCGCGCGAAGGGTCTCGACGAGCGCCACGTCCTCGGCCGACATGTCGTCGCCAATCTGCGCGCGCCGTTGATCACGCTGTTCGCACTCGCGCTGCCTGGCACCGTGGCCGGTTCCGTGTTCGTGGAGACCATCTTCGGCTGGCCGGGCATGGGTCGCGTGATGGTCACGGCGATTGTCGCACGGGACTATCCGGTGGTGCTGGGGTGCGCCGCAGCGTACGCCGCGCTGGTTATCGTCGCCAATCTCGCCGCGGAGTCGATGCTGCGCTGGGCAGACCCGCGTGTCGGTACATGATCGCGCGCGGGAGGATCCGGTGGCCGATGTCCGAGGGCGCGGTTGCCCTCGCCGTGCTGATTGCGCTTGCGGTCGCGGTCGTGCTGGTGCCCGCGCTGGCCGACCGCGATCCAATGCGGATCGACGACGTGCTCGCGCGACGACTCGTCGCACCGTTCGGGCGGGATGCGGGCGGCGCACTGCACGTGCTGGGAACCGACCGGTTCGGACGCGACCTGTTCGTGCGCATGATGCTCGCCGGCCGCTTGTCGCTGCTGGTGGGCATCGCCGGCGCGGGAATGGCGGGTCTCGGAGGTACGATCATCGGAGCGGTAGCGGGATGGGTAGGCGGCGCCGCCGACCGCGCGCTGATGGGGCTCGCCGATATCCTGCTCGCCCTTCCGCGCCTGGTGCTGCTGCTTGTCGGCGTGGCGCTGTGGCAGCCCGGCATCGGCACGATTCTCACGGTGCTTGCCGTCACTGGCTGGATGGGGATCGCGAGACTCGTGCGGGCCGAGGTCATCGCCGTGCGCGCGCGCCCGTATGTGCCCGCCGCCGAAGCGCTGGGTGCGCGACCGATACGCGTGCTCGCACGACATGTCCTTCCCAACGCCATCGGGCCGGCCCTGGTGGCGACGACGCTCGGCGTGGGGAATGCAATCCTGCTGGAAAGCGGGCTGTCGTTTCTCGGTCTCGGAATTCAGCCGCCCGCTCCGAGCTGGGGCAACATGATTGCCGGCGGGCGCGACCTGCTGGTGGTGGCACCCTGGGTGGCGCTGGCGCCTGGCATCGCGCTCGTGCTGACGGTACTCGCCGTGAGCGTCCTCGGCGATGCGTGGCGGGATCGCCTGGCCGGTGAGCGCGTCGCGAGGCCAGCGTCGCTCCTGCGCTTCTAGCGCAGCAGGATGGTGACGATCTCGTACGGCGCCGCCTCGAACGACACCGAGTGTTCGTGCACGTCCAGCGAGTCGAGGGGTGTTTCGTCGAGTCGCGATCGTACCGCGTCCTGCACCGCACGGCGCAGCGTCCAGCGACCGCGGACGCGCGCATCGCGCTGGTTGACGCAGCGCAGGACGATCCACCCCTCGCGTTGGGCCGGTGCGGCGGCGCTGAAGGTCAGGCCGTCGCCATGTAGCTCGAGTCCTCCGCATTCGACGTCCTCCAGCAGATTCGAGCGGAGGGTCTCGCCGACGATGGGATTCAGGACGTCGTCCGCGAGCGCCTGAATCGCTTCGCGCTGCGCCGGCGAGTCGGGGCCGTGCATGGCAAGTGCAAGCCTCGCCGTGAACGGACCGAGCGATTGCGCTGCCGCCGTATCCGCAGGCCATCCCGCGTGACCCGGCCGCTCTCGCAGATCGGCGCGCGAGAGTATGCCGACGGTGCGCAGCAGCGTGACGGCGACGGCACCATCGACGAGACTTTCGTACTCGGCGAGGCCGTCGGAGATGACCGTCACGCCGGCGGCGGGAGTGAACCGCGTGACCCAGCGATGCAACGGCGCCGTGGGAACGAGATGCTCGATGCGTTCTTCCGCTTCGCCAATTTCGAGCGCCTCCCGCGACACGGGGTGAAATGCCGCGTCCGCGAGGGTCGTCGCGCTCTCGAGCGCCGAGGCCAGTAAAAGCCGCAGCCGATGATCGCCCGAGCGGTTGTTGCCGTCGATCGCGATCCGCACCACGGGCAGATCCGCGTCGAGCTGGAGGGCAATGCGACACCGACCTCGTCGTCCCGCGGTCGTCGCCGAGAGGTCGAAGTCGATGGCAAGCTCGCCACGCAACGGACCGCGATGCACGAGGCGCACGCGTCGCACAGTAGGATCGGGCAATGGTTCACGCGGTCCCGGCGTGTACAGGTCGCCGCCTTCCACGGTCTGCTCGAGCGTCACGAGTCCGTCGATCGCGCGGCCCGTGAGGAGATCGAGCAGGTGAACGGTTCCGTGGTCGTCGACCGATACGCGGAGCAGTCCATTGTCGAGCATGAGTCCGTCGGCACGCACGGCGTTGCGTACTCCGCCGGGTGAGGAACGGAGCGTCTCACCCGGGCCACCGCGCTGTGCGCGGCTGGCGATGCCGTAGCCCGCGATGTGGTCGACCCATCCAAGCGCCGTCACGCGAACGACTCGATCGGCGTCGGGATACGCGCGAGGCGATTCGGTGAGCTCGATCTCCTCCACCCGCTCCACGATCTGCAGGGGGATGCCGTTCACGCGCCATGGCGGAGCGCGGCGAACCGCCGACTGGCGCGCCGCCGAGCCCGGTCCAACGGCAACGTCGGCGAGCATCGCGGTCAGCGTGAGATGCGCGACGCCACCGCGCGCGCGCGGCGACGGATTTCGGACGAGCACGACGGGACGCCACGATGAATTGCCGATCGTGCGCGCCCGTTCGCGATCGTGACCGAGGTGCGCGAGCAACGCATCGTCCCGCAATCCTCTGCCCTGCACGGCCGCCGATCGCATCCGTTCGTCCATCGCGTGCGCCACCTCGTCGATCGAGGTGCCGCAGAGCGTATCGTGCGGATGCGCGAGCAGCAGCGTACGCCAGGCGGTGCGCAACAGCGCGCGCTGGCCGCCGTTCGCGTGACTGGGCAGCAGGGCCAACCAGGGTTCGACGTCGCGCACGAGCAGCCGTTCCACGAGCGCATTCCGCCGCTTCTGCGCGGCGCGGCTGGCGAGCGTTCCCTGGAGTGACCAGCAGTAGCCGTAGGAGTCGCGCAGCTCACCGCGGACGACGGGGACGTCGAGCCCCTGAGCCGAGGTCGCGAGCGCCGACATGGCATCGCCGAGGCTCGACGACCGAATGCGGATGGGTGCGGCGGCCGCGGCGAGCGCCGCGAGCGCATCGCGCTGATCATGCTGCCGCGCGTGATGATCGGCGCCGTTGAGGAGAAGGGCGACTCCGGTGACGGCACGCGGTCCGAGGACCGAGACGATCTGCGCCCACCGCGCCGTCGCGTCGTCGGGCGCGGTCGGCAGGGTACCGCCGAACTCATACCCGTCCGGTGGGAGGTGATGGAGCAGCACCTCGTGCCCCGACGGCGATCGCCAGCGCACCGTATCGCCCGCGGGCCAGCGCGCGCCGCCGTATCCGCGCCAGAGCACCACCGTGTCGCACCCGAACTCGCGAGCGAGCGCGGGGAGTGCGGACGGATGACCGAAGGAGTCGGGGCAATAGAGTACGTCCGGCGGCGACGCGCGCAGTCGTCGCAGTGTCGCGTGGCCGGCGAGCAGATTCCGGACGAGCGCTTCGCCGCTCGGAATGAGCTCATCGGCGAGGACATACCAGGGCCCGGCTTCGAGTCGGCCGTCGCGCAACAGCGCGGAGAGTTCGGCGGCACGTTCGGGACGCACGTCGAGATAGTCGTCGAGCAGGACGGCCTGGCCATCGAGGAGGAAGCTCTCGCCCGGGCCGGGCGGCTCATCCAGCAGGTCGTCGATCAGCGCGACGAGGCGCTGCCGGAACCGTTCGGCGGGGAGATACCACTCTCGATCCCAATGCGTGTGGGCGACGACGTGGACGTCATGTAGGGCGGGCATGTGCGCTCAACCAACGACGGAATATCGGCCCCGTCAACGTCACGCCTGAAACGACGAAGGGCGGCCCGCAATGCGAGCCGCCCTCCGAGCACGACGCGCAAGGCGTCAGACCACTTTCCGCCCGGTGAGCAGGCGATAGACGACGACGATGAGCGCGATGACGAGCAGGACGTGAATGATTCCGCCGCCGACCGGAAACACGAACGCGCCGAGCAACCACAGCACCAGCAGGATTACCGCGATGGTCCAAAGCATCAGGTCAACCTCGAGTAGAGTGTGGTACCGCGGAAGCGAACCCACCCATGGCAACGATCATACCGGACCGGACGATGGAGGGGGCGATGCAGGCGACGCGGACCCGTTGGCCGGCTCGGCACGGCGCGCCGGACCGGCGACGGCGTGCGTCTGCCGGGCGAGCAGGATGCGGGCGGCGCGCACATCGTGTCCCACGTCGATGAGCAGGATGGCGAGGTCACCCACCCCCCACAGCAGACCCGCGAGCACGATGAGACGACTCGCTTCGCCGAGGAGCGTCGGGATTGCCGCCGAGCCTTGCGCGAGTACGCCGGTGACCACTTCCGCCACGAGGAGCAGGCCGAGAATGACTCCCATGAGCTTGAACAGCTTGGAGAGGTAGCGCAGCCCGACGTACGGCTCGAGGTCGCTCTGACGGATGTCGGGAATCTCGATCGGCTCGCCGTCGGGCTTCAGCGCGTCGCCGAGTCGCTCGATGGGGCTCTTCACGGGTGCCACGGCCTTGTCTCTGTCCCGCCGATGTTCGCTCATTATCCTCCTCCTGGTCCACCGACCCAGCGGGCGCGATAGCCTCGCGTGTCGATGTGTATGAAAGGACCGTGCCCAGCCGCGGCAGGATAGATGCCGGCGCCCCCGACGAGCTCGGGATTCGACGCCTCGACCCTGTCCACCGCCTGTTGCACGACCCGGCTGTCCGCGATCGTGATTCTGCCGTCGCGATTGAGATCGTCCATCACGCCGTCCTTGTTGCTATCGATGAATATGTCCGCTGCATCGCCGTACATGTGCCGGCTCAGTCCGGCGCGCCCGCCGGTGTTGCCCCCTCCCCTGTTGTACTGCGGCGTTCGAAAGCCGCTCATGACCTTCACGCCCGAGACGTCGATGCCCTGACGCGCCAGCTCGGACAGCACCAACTCGAGCTTGTCGACGTTCCGGAGCTCGAGCACGAGATATTTGGGCCACACGTTCGCCTGATCGTGCGTGAGAAAATCGCGCAGCGCGAAGTGATCGGAGACCTTCGTGTCGGCGTTCTCCCTGGTGACTTCGATGAAGCCGGAGGGTGGCAGATAGCGATCGGCCGGTGCCGCACGCGGGGCGGACACGCGCCCGCCCGATTCGCCGGGCCAGCTTCCGATGTAGTAGAGTCCCACCTTGCCATCGCGCTTGTCGGTTCGAGGCCGAACGCTGATCAGGTTGAAGTCCGTGACCGGCTTGATGGCGTTGCCGATCGCGACCGCGAGCTTCCAGATGCCGGCGCGAGGCGGCGCGGTGGGGGCGCCGACGCCGGGCCCCTCGAGCTGGAGGTGCGCTCCCTCCGGCAGTGAATCGACATCGAGCGGCGTACCCACCGGACTCATCTTCGCGCGCAACTTTCCGCTGGCTCCACGCAGCTCCCCCGACAGCGCGAGGAGCGTGGCCTCCGTGAGATAGGCCGCTTTCGATCCGCCCGAGACCGAGAGCGCGCCGGCGACCGACGCGTCCGTCGTCGACCCGTCGTCGAGGCGACCGGTGCCGGCCATGACGAAGGTCCACGTCCAGCCAAGGGCGAGCAGCGCGAGCAGGGCGTATCCGCCGAGCTCGAGCAGGCGCTCGGTGCGCGGCGTGACACCAGCGCGATGCCACCGACTGCGCGGCGGCTCCGGCAGATGCAGTGCGCGATCGGCGGCGTGACGCCATTCGTCGAGGAGGCCAGTTGACCCGTGATGAGCGGCAGTCGAACTTCCCTCGCTCGTCTCGCCACGCACCCGACGCTCCGCATGCAGACTCTCGTCGATCTCTTTCATCAGCTCACGGACGTCCAGTATCTCGTCCAGGTGGGCGGATATGTCGGGCTCACCGCGATCATCTTCGCCGAAACAGGACTCCTGATCGGATTCTTCCTGCCAGGCGACTCCCTGCTCGTCACCGCGGGACTCCTCTCGACACAGCCACAGTTCGGACTCAACCTCTGGTTGCTCGGACTGCTGCTGACGGTAGCGGCCATCGTTGGCAATTCTCTCGGGTACGCGATTGGCCGATTCAGCGGCCCGCGGCTGTTCAGACGCGACGATTCACTGCTGTTCAAGAAAAAACACCTGTTCCGTGCACAGGCATTCTATCAAAAGCACGGCGGCAAGACGCTCGTCATTGCGCGTTTCATGCCGATCGTGCGCACGTTCGTGCCCGTCGTGGCGGGTATGGCGCAGATGAATCTGCGCGCCTATACGGCCTACAACGTGCTGGGGGCGGTACTCTGGATCTGGTCGATGCTCTTCGTCGGCTACTTCCTCGGCCGATTCATTCCCGGCGTCGATCAGCACATCGAGAAGGTGATTCTCGTCGTGATCTTCGTGTCGCTCCTTCCGGGAATCATCTCATGGTGGCGAGAGCGCAATCGGCCCGCCGTCGATTCCCCGGTGCGACCCACGACTGACGCCTGACCCAGAACGGAGACCACAGGATGCCGCACACGCTGCCCGCACTGCCCTACGCCACGAATGCCCTCGAGCCGCACATCGACGCGCAGACGATGGAAATCCATCATGGCAAGCATCACAATGCGTACGTCACCAACCTGAACGCGGCACTCGAGAAGGCGCCCGAGCTCGCGGACAAGCCGCTCGAGGAGCTCCTCAAGAATCTGAGCGGCGTGCCGGAGGCGATCCGCTCGGCCGTCCGCAACAACGGCGGCGGACATTGGAACCATTCGCAATTCTGGAAGACGATGGGCCCGGGTGGCGGCGGCGCACCGACGGGGAAGCTGGCGGACGCGATCACCGCGGCGTTTGGTGATTTCGAGAAGTTCAAGGAGCAGTTCAGCGCCGCCGGTGTCGGGCGGTTCGGATCGGGCTGGGTCTGGCTGGTGAAGGAGGGGGGCAAGCTGGCGATCACGAGCTCACCGAACCAGGACAATCCGCTCATGGACGGAAAGGCCGCGCCCATTCTCGGCAACGATGTCTGGGAGCATGCCTACTACCTGAAGTACCAGAACCGCCGGCCGGACTACCTGAAGGCGTGGTGGAACACGGTGAACTGGGCCGAGGTGGCGAAGCGATTCGGGTGAACGGGAAATCGTGAATCGTGAATCGTGAATCGTGAACGGTGAGTCGTGAATCGTGAACGGTGAATCGTGAACGGCGAGGGGCACACCAGACCTGGTCCGGTGTGCCCTCGCTCATACGGTTCACGTCTCACGGTTCACGGTTCGCAGTTCGCAGTAGTCAGGGTACCGGTTTCGGCTTCGGCTCGATCCGCAGCACCCACAGTCCGCTGTTGAAGTCGTTCACGTACGCGAGGCCGTCCTTCGGGTTCACGACGACGCCCCAGGTCATGGCCGCATTGGGGATTTTTCCCTTTGCGTCCGACGGCATGAACTCGCCGATTTCGCGACCCTGCGCGCGCAGGTCCCCGCGAAGCTCACCGCTCATGTCGAACGCCCGGAAGCCCGCGTTGTACGCGCCCATGTAGAGCGTGTCGCCGAGCATCCAGACGTTGTGGACGCCGCCGTACTCCGGCTCGTACCACGCCACGGGCTTCGGATGCTCGATGTCCTTGACGTCCAGCACCTGCAACCGTCCGTGCGCTCGTGACAGGCCGCCGGAGAACAGCGTCTGCGCGGCGTCGTTGCCGAACACCTCGTCGGCGATGACGAGGTAGTCCCGATACCGCCACGCGGTATGCGTGCCGCGGATGAAACCCTTGCCTCCTTCCTTCTCGACGTCACGGTACAGCTGATCGAGGTCGTACTTGTATTGCGACACGATCTTCGGATTGGACGGCGAGCCCCCCTTGATGCCGTTGCCGACGTCAAGAATGACGATGCCATCGTTCCACCAGGAGCCGTAGAGGAGTCCGTCCTGCACGTCGATGTCGTGCAGCATGCGGCCCGCATCGGCTCGTGGCGTCTTCCACGTGGAGACCTGCTTCGGATGGGCCGGATCGTTGATGTCGATGACGTGGACCGCCCCGGTCCCGTCGTTCGTGAGGTAGATGTGCGTGCCGTGCTTCGGCTGAGTGTGGATGAACGCGGAGTGTACGCCGGAGGTGACGCCGTCCGTGAACTCGCTCAGCGCTTTCGGATGCAATGGGTCGCGCGTATCCGCGATGACGATGCCGTTCTTCCGGTCGGCCGCACCCTCGCGGGTGATCACCATGTAGTTGCCGTCGGGCGTCGTCATGATGTCGTTGATGGATCGCGCATTCACGACGATCGAGTCCACGACGACCGGGCTGTTCGGGTTGGAAATGTCGATGGCGTAGACACGATCACCACCCATGATCGTGCCCAGGTACGCGACCTTCCCGTTGGGATGCAGCCAGACTTCCGACGTGGCGAAGGTGTTGCGGAGCACCTTGCTCACGACCGTGACCGGCCGTCGCACGTCGCGATCTACTGCCGTGACGGTCGCGTCGGCGGCGTGTCGCCCCACGGACGCGGAGACCTGGTAGACACCCGGCTCGTACGCGACGAAGCTGCCATCGGCATCGAGCAGGCCCTTGCCGGGAGTGAACGACCAGCTCGGCGTGATACCCGCGATCTCACGTCCCGCGGCATCGCGCACGACGGCTCGGAAGCGCACGACGTCGCCGGTGCGCACCGACGCCGTCGCCGGCATCACCTGCACGCTCGCGACGGTCGCCGACAGCACCTCCACGGGAACGCGCGTCGAGACGCCGCCCACCGATGCGCTCACGACAGCGCGTCCGGGGGCGATCGCCTCGAGACCGCCATCCGCCGCGACGCGCACGACGGAGGGCGCAGAGCTGGCCCACTGCACACGATCCGCACGTCGATCACCGACGTGGGAAAAGACGGTCGCTCCAAGGCGCATCCGCTGACCGGGCAACATCCGCGCGGGCTGCGGCGCGATGTCGATGCGCGACGCCGGCGCGGGCACCATCGCGACCTCGAAGCGTTCGATGACCGGCTTGGCGCCGCTTACGAGCGCCACCGCCGTCACGGGTATGGTGCCGATGGCGCCCGAGCGTACGAGACCGGTGGAATCCACGCTGCCCTCGAAATGGCCCCCCGCACTGACGAACATGATCCGCGCATTGGTGACCGGCGCGCCGGACGCATCGAGCAGTTGCGCGCGCAGGCGCAGCGAATCGCCAGCGACGACCGTGCGGATGGCGGGCGTGATGACGAGTCGGCCGGCGGGTTGCGGCAGTTGCGCGCGCGCGAGGGAGAAGGCGCTGAGAAGCGGAAGGCAGGCGACGTAACGGGAAATGCGCACGGGACAGGCTCCTGGAAGTTGGACGGCCGCCGGAAGCTCCGGCGAAGCGCGAGCGCTGTCAACGGCGTGCGCCGGTGTCGCTCGGGGAGGCGGCACGGCGCGGAGCACGGGTACATTCCAGAAGCGGCGAACGAACGCCACGCCCAGGGATCGCGACGCGGCAACCAGTCCGCCCGGACGATGAATCGACCCGTCACCCATACATGAACATGCCAACTCGCTCGTGGACCGGACGCTCGTACGGAACGGCGCTCACCATGCTGCTCCTCGCGACGGCGTGTCGGACCGCGTCCCCCACGCCATCGTCGGTCGCCACTGCTCGCGCCGACACCGCGCCCTCTCCTCCGCCGGCGCGGTGGCTCACCATCATCGGCGAGTACGGACTGGACTCAGCGGACGTCATCGTACTCGAGCGCGGCGGACGGCTCTGGATGCGCACCGCCTCCATCGACACGCCAATCGTGGAACAGTCCGACGGCGGGTTCGTCACCGCCGATGCGCAGCAGCGCCGTATCACGTTCCGGCGTGGACCCACCGGGCGCATCGTGCAGCTCGAAGTCGACGGCGCCTCGCTCGCGCGCCGGCAGGTGGGACCCGAGTCGGGCAACCAACTCGTCATCACCCCGGTGCGCCCCCTCGACGAGCTGCGCCGCGAGGCGCTCGCCGCTCGGCCACCGACGGAGCGCGGGTCGTTCCTGCCGATGGACCTGGTAGAGCTCACGACGCTCGATCCCACGATCAAGCTCGAGATCCGGTACGCCACGAGCAACAACCTGTTCGGCGCGCCATTCTATTCGCAGGCGCGCGCGTTCCTGCAGCGGCCGGCGGCCGAAGCGCTGGTGCGTGTGAGCGCGGCGCTGCGGCCGCGCGGTTACGGACTGCTCGTGCACGACGGCTACCGTCCGTGGTCAGTGACGAAGATGTTCTGGGATGCGTCGCCGGAGGAGAAGCACATCTTCGTCGCCAATCCTGCGCAGGGTTCGAAGCACAACCGCGGCGCGGCGGTGGACCTCACGCTGTACGAACTCGCGACCGGCGCGCCGGTGGAAATGGTGAGCACCTACGACGAGACGTCGTCGCGCGCGTACCCGGACTATCCGGGCGGAACGTCTCGGCAGCGCTGGCACCGCGCCCTCCTGCGCAGCGCGATGGAGGCGGAGCGATTCGCGGTGTACGAGACGGAGTGGTGGCACTTCGACTTCGCCGAGTGGCGGCGGTATCCCATCGGAAATCTGGCGTTCGAGGAGCTGATGAAGTAATCGCGCTCGGCATCGTTCCATGGCAGGGCGGAGGGAATCCACGTTCAGCGTTTGCCGTTGGGCGTTCACCGATTGGCGTTGTAGGGCGGAGACGCATTGAAACCCGGAACGGTCCACGCCGAACGGGTAACGCGTCACGTGGATTCCCTCTCCCAGCGCTTGACGTTCGCCCACCCGGCCTCATCGCCGCGCGCGTACGAACGTGGTGCCGTAGGCGCGTACCCCGCTGACCGCCCCGGTGCCCGTGGGCACGAAGGTCAAGGTCGTCGGGTCGTCGTTCGGCGTCGGTCGGCTGCGGAACACGTCGTGCTCCCAGTGATCGAGCATACCGAGATCAGCCTTCTCGAACCGGGCCCGCAGCGTGCCATCCACGAGCGTGATCGCGATGCTCCCATATGCCGAGTCGGTGTATGTGCCGACGTAGCGGTCGATGGGTAGTGACGCGCGGGTGCCGATGGAGCGGGCGGGCGGAGCTGCCGATGCGCGCCGCGCCGACAGCAGCGTGCGCAGATCGGTGCTCCAGTCACGCGACGGACCCGCGCCATACAAGTCGAACACCTGATACATGAGCGCGTGCCGGAGCTCGGCATGATCGAGGTTGGCGAGCACGAACACCCCGACGCGCTGCTCGGGCAGCAGCCCGATGATCGCGCTCATGCCGTCGATGCTGCCGGTATGCATCCACACCGTCTGCCCGTGATAATCCTGGACGAACCAGCCGAGCGCGTAGCTGAAGAAGTGTGGCTGCGCGAGTTCGAGCGCCGGGTACTGGCTGGACGGCACGCGAATCTGCGGCGCGACCAGTTCCGCGAACGTGGCCGGCGTGATGAGTCGACTGGTTCCGACACGACCGCTATCGAGCATGAGCCGCATCCACCTGGACATGTCGGACACGCTCGACCACACCGATCCGGCGGCTGCCACGGCATCCGTGCTGCGAATGGGCACGACACGCACCGTGTCGTGGACCAGGTCGTGTGGACTCGCGACGTCGCTCTTGCCGATGATACCCGCCACGAGCGGCTCCGTCTCCCGCATGTTGAGCGGGGCGAGCAGTCGCGCGCGGAGAAAGGTCTCCCATGGCATGCCCGAGAGTCGCTCCACCAGCACCCCGCCGATGGCGTACACGACGTTCTGGTAGTTCCAGGTGGAGCGGAACGAGCTGGTCGGCCGCACGTAGCGCAGTTGCCGCATCATCTGCGCGATGGTGTACTGATTCTCCCGCACCGTCCAGAACAGGTCAGTGCCCGGCAGCCCCGTGCGATGCGTGAGCAGGTCGCGCACGGTGAGCTCTCGCGTCGCGTAGGGATCGTAGAGCCGGAACTCCGGCAGGTGATCGATCACCTTGTCGTCCCAGCGCAGCTTGCCCTCGTCCACCAGCATCGCGAGCGCCGCGGCGGTCATCGCCTTGGTCGTGGAGCCAACGGCGAAGCGCGTGTGCTCGGTGGCGCGCGCCGGCTTGCCGACTTCCGCGACGCCGTAGCCCGTCGCGAACACGAGCGAGTCGCCGCTGACGACGGCGATAGCGAGACCCGGCACGCGCCAGTCGCGCGCCGCGCGCTCCACGTAGCGGTCGAAAGCTGGCCAGTCGGGCGCGCGACGTTGTGCCTGTTGCGCGTTGAGCGAGGAGGCAAGCAGCAGGGCGGCGAGCGCGGTGCGCCTCAGCCTGGAGGGGTTCGCAATGAGTCGTGACGGGTTCATCCATCCCCGATGGAAAGTACGACACCGGCAAGTGGACCGCTCCCGCATCACGCCGTCTTCCAGATTGCGGTCAATACCCGCTGAAAATTGCCGCCGAGAATTCCTTCGATCTGCGCGTCCGTGTATTTCCGACGGATGAGGCCCTCCGTGAGATCGAACATGCGCTTCGGGTGGTCGAGTCCCTCGATGTCGATCTTCTCACGGAAGCCGTAGCTCCCCTTGTAGCCAGCGCGGAGCTGCTTGTTCGCCTCCGGGGGCATGTCGTCGTAGCCATCGAGGTCGATGTCGCTGCCCACGCCGAGAAACTCGGGGCCCACCAGCCTGGTCACGTGGTCGAAGTGGTCGAGCGCGTGTTCGATGGTGGTCGGCTCGTGATCACGCACGAACATTCGCACGCCAGTGATTCCCATCACGCCGCCCGACTTCGCCATCGCGCGAATGGCTTCATCGGTCTTGACGCGCGGGTGACCCGGTACGAGCGCCCGGCAATTGGAGTGCGTGATGAGCACGGGTCGCTTCGAGGCTTCGAACGCGTCGAGCGTGGTGCGATCGCCGCAGTGAGACACGTCCACGGCCATCCCCACCGTGTTCATGCGGTCAACGATCGCCAGCCCGAAGTCGCTCAGTCCCTCGTCGCGACGCTCGGTGGCGCCATTGCCGATCAGGTTCCGCCCGTTGTAGGTCAGTTGTGACACCCGCTGCCCCTGACCGTAGAAGAAGTCCACGTCCTCCGGGCGACGGAAGTGACCGGAATTCTGAAGGCCGAGCAGCACACCTACCTTCCGCGACCGCTTGGCGCGCGCGAAATCTGCCGCGCTGTCCACGCGCATGAGCCGCTCGTCGTTGCCGGCAATGAATCCGTTCCAGCCGGCGAACCACACGAGCGCCGTCTGATACGGGTCGAGCCCGCCGAGTCCAATGGCGGGATGAAAGACGGAGATCCCCGAGTCCACGAACTTCTGGAAGTGGGCGTCGGTGAAGCTCTCCGCGTTCACCGTCCACTTCGCCTGCAACGGAAAGTCGAGCGTGAAGGGCGCGAGCATGTCCACCACCGTCGCGCGTTGCATCAGCGCGATGGTGCGGGCCGAGTACTCCGCTCCGCGGAACAGTGTGTGGCGGCCGAGGTTGATCATCGCGGCAGCAACCGTCGGAGCGGCAACGAGAGCGGCACAGGCCGCAGCAGCAGTTTTCAGCAATGAGCGGCGGGAGACGTCAGTCGGCAAGGACATTTGAGGGCTCAGAGAGTTGAGTGAGGGTGCAACCTCCGACTACGGGCTGCCGGGATCCACGTGACGTGTTTCCCGTTTAGCGTCCAACGTTCACCGTTCCACTGCATTCGCCGCCGTGACACGCACCACGGGCAGCGCCGAACGGGAAACGCGTTACCTGGATTTCCGTTATCTCGCAACTGAGCAATGAAGTCCCTCGCGACTGTGCTACGGCGTTCGGCTTGCGCTCGCCATCGGCGGCCGCCGACGGAACGTGGCTGGCCCGGCCAGATCGATCTGCACTTCGTCCACCGTGGCGTTGGCGCTGAGCCGGAACTGGACGGGAATGGGGCCGAGCACCGGCGTGCCGAAACGCGTACGAAATGTGTCGAAGTGCCAGTGCTCGAGCGCGCCGTTCCAGTTGGGTCCGAACGACAGCAGCAGCTTGCCTGCCGAGTCGCGCACGGTGACGTCGCCGAGCAGGCTGTCGCTGTAGACACCGGCGTACTTGTCCAGCGGGAGTGATGGCTTCGTGTTCGGCACGCGAGACGCCTCCATCTTCTTCAGCGCTTCGCGGCCCCTCGCCCGTGCCGCCTCGCTGCGCGCGAATGCCTTGGCACTCCAGTCCTCCGGCGTCACGCCAAGGTGCAGATCGAATGCGCGGTTCATCAGCGTCGTCGGCATTCCGGAGCCGTTCATGTTGGACAGGATCACGATCCCCATCCGTTCCTCGGGGATCATGCCGACCAGCGCCGTCATGCCGTCCACGTTGCCGCCGTGCTGCACCACGAGCTTTCCGCGGTAGTCCTGGAGGAACCAGCCCAGCCCATAGGCCTGGAGATGCGTGTACGGATTGCTCCTGCGCGCACCCGTATCGATCGGGATGACGATGTGCGGCGTCTGCATCTCGTCGATCATGCGCTCGCTGATGAGCCGCTTGCCGCCGATCGAACCGCGCGCGAGCTGTAGCCGCACCCATTGCGCCATGTCGAGCGCAGTCGAGTTGATGGAGCCGGCCGGGCCCGCGTTGTCGATATTCCGCCAGTCCACGGCGCGTACCACCCCATCCACTTCGGCATGCGGCGTGGCGAGGTTCGGTCCGCCGGCGATCTGGCGAATGGACGTCGTGCTCGACGTCATGCCGAGTGGCACGAGCAGGCGATCGCGCACGAAGTCGTCCCATGTCGTATTCGCCATGTGGGCGACGATCTGGCCCGCCGTGATGTACATGATGTTCTGATAGCCGAACTGCGAGCGGAAGCTCCACGTCGGCTGGAGGTAGCGCACGCGGCGCACGATCTCGTCGCGGTCATAGCCGGAGCCGTACCAGACCATCTCCCCGCGCGCGAGTCCGCTGCGGTGGCTGAGGAGATCGCGCACCGTCAGCTCGCGCGACGCATACGGATCGGCGAGCTGGAAGCCGGGGAAGTAGAGCGAGGCGCGCCCGTCCAGCGACAGCTTCTTCTCGTCGGCGAGCATCGCGACCGCCGCCGCGGTGAACGCCTTGGATGACGAGCCGATGGCGAACACCGTGCGCTCATCGACCGCCTGGGTAGTGCCCATATGCCGGACGCCATAGCCCTTGGCGAAAATCACCGAGTCGTTGCGCACGATGGCGATGGCAGCGCCCGGTACCTTCCACGTCGCGAGCGCCTGATTGACGTACGCGTCCCACCCGGGATACGGCTCCCGTGACAACGACTGCTGCGCCGGCATCCGTGGCGCGGCGCCGGCGAGCGCGACGCCTGAGGCGCAGGCGATAATGGTGGCGCCGCGGCGCCAGGAGCGTGCAGTGCCATGCGACGAGCGCATCGAGCGCGGGCGATGCATCATTGGAGACATCCGGGGGAAAGGAGTCGAGGATCAAGCGGTGAACGCGGTGCAGCCTCGCAGCGCGCGAATCGGACGATGGCGTTCGCCAGGGGAGTCTCGTCGTGCTGTGTCAACTTCCGCCGGCGATGGTCGGATTGTTGATGCGTTCGACGTCCGGCAACGGGAAGCAGGTCTGCGTTCCGTAGACCCCTCCGTACTGGTAGGCCGCGCCCGCGGCCGGCGTGAACGCGATGCCGTAGCGCCGCATGTCGCCGAGCCGGTGCCCTTCCATGAACAGTTCGCGACGGCGCTCTTCGATGATCTGCGCGATGAGGTCGGCCGCGGTGGCTCCCACCGGACGAGCGTAGGACGGCACGCCGGCCGTGCGCGCACGCGCCCGGTTGATTGCGGCCTCCGCCTCCGCGAGGTTGCCGGTGAGGGCGGCATTCTCGGCGATGATGAGCTGGGCTTCCGCGTAGCTCGCAATTCGGATCGGCGAGGTAACGGTGGCGTGCTTGGCCGGGATGAACAGCCGCGAGCCGGTGGCGGTGCCGTTGCGATTTAGGTCCGTCACGATGACGCGCGGGTCCTGCGTGGTACCACCGGGCGCGAGCACATTGCGGAACGATGGATCGACCGTGCTGAACGAACTCTGCGAGATCGTGATGAACACGGTGTTCTGGCGTCGCGAGTTGACGGCGTCGGGTGAATTGTTGAGGACGAAGGTCGCCGGGATCAGCGCCGCGTCGGCCGCCGCGGCCGCCAAGTTCGACCCGCCGCCAAGGTCGAGCAGCACGCGCGCGCGACCGAGTCGCGCCAGATTGAGCGTGGTGACGTCGTTCGCCGTCGTCGCCGCGGCGATGGCCTTTGTGAACCGGGTCACGGCCTCGGCGAACAGCGCGGGTGAATTCATCTCGGGCCCGAGGTTGATCGCGGCGCTGCACATGCCCTCGCCGAGCAGTGTCAGGCTGTAGCCGGCGTACGCGTACGACTGCCCAATCAGCTTCGAGCGGTTCGGCACCTCGGCGTCGGTCCACCCCTCGAGCTTGGCCGCCGCAGTGTCAGCCGTCGCGCGCGCCACGGAGAGCGGAGTGTAGATGCCGGGTTGCTGGCTCGAGCTCGGTGTGGGCGACGCGCAAGTGTTGGTGCCGTAAGTGGCGTTGGTGTTCACGCGGCGCGCGTCGTAATCGAAGTTCGCCAGCGCCGAGATGCCGACGGTTACCTCATCGGCGAACAGACCGCTACCGACCACGTACCGGCTGAAGGCGCACTCGAAGTCACCGATCGCGCCGTTCACGAGCAGTGGCGCGTTCGTCGGCACGTAAAGGGTCTCGACAGAGAGCGTTCCGGGATTCTCCTGCTTGAGACTCGTGATTTCGCTGCATGCCGTTGCCATCATTGCGAGCATACTCGCGGCGAGCGCCATGCGCCGGCCGGAGACCGATTCATTCAGTTGGTTTCGCATGGCTCAGAAGCTCAGGTTGACGGTCGCCAGC
Source organism: Gemmatimonadaceae bacterium (assembly GCA_031362845.1). GTDB lineage: Bacteria > Gemmatimonadota > Gemmatimonadetes > Gemmatimonadales > Gemmatimonadaceae > AG11. Next base: position 69,423 of record JANLTI010000202.1, read on the forward strand.
AGGCGGGTGAGCGGAGGCACGAGCCCCTGATTGCCGATGGCGGATGAGGTCGCGACGTTGTTGGTGTTGCCCTCGGGATCGAGGCCCGTGAAGTTCGTCCACGTGTGCAGCTCGCGGCCCGCGATCGTGACGGACGCCGCCGAGAATCCGCGGATGTACCGCGTCGGCACCGTGACCGTGGCCGACAGCTCGCGCAGCTTGGCGAACGAGCCGTCTTCGTAGTACTGGTCGGTGATGCCCAGCCCCGCGGCGCTGCCGACATGCTCGGCCAGGTACGTGGGGTCGTACTCGAGCGGGTAGTAATTGGAGCGGCACAGGTTGGCGCCCGCGGCACCCTGACAGCGAATGGCGTCGTTCGTGTTGTACGCCCGGTGGCCGCGCTTGAAGTCCACCAGTCCGTACAGCCGCAGGTTCTTGCCGATATAAAAGGTGTTGCCCAACGACCCGGTGGTGCGCGGTGTCGGCGTGCCGATGAACTGGAACGGTGCCGTGGCGCAGGCCACCGGCGCGGCGCCAGCGGCGCCCTCGCACAGCACGTTGATAGCGAGGTTCGTCACCGGATCACGATCCGCCGACACCACGCGCCGCGTGTAGATGCCGCCGATCGGACGACCGACGATGTTGCTCTGACCGGCGCTCAGCACCACGCCGCCGATGCCGCCGAGATCCTTGATCTCATCGCGGTTGGTGGCAAGGTTGCCGACGATCTCCCACGAGAACCCCTGGCGTGTGATCGCCTGGAGCGTGGCCAGCAGCTCGACGCCGGAATTGTCGACGCGGCCGAGGTTGGCGAACTGGCTGCCGGCGAAGCCGCTGGAGGGTGCGATGGGCTGACTGATGATGACGTCCTGCGTTCGCTTGCTGAACCAGGTGAAGTCCAGCCCGAGGCGCCCGAACAGCTGGCCGTCGAAGCCCAGCTCCGTCTCCTTTCCGCGTTCCGGCTTGAGGTCGGGATTGCCGATGGTGTTCGGGGTGACGGCGCTCGTACCGCCCGGACCCTGCGCGGGAGAGTACGTGCGCAGCGCGCTGAACGTCGCGGGCTGCCGCCCGGACTCACCGTACGCGGCGCGGAGCTTGAGACTGTTCACGTAGGCGTTCGCCGGCCAGAACGACTCCTCGTTCACCACCCACGCCGCGCTGACTTTCGGGTAGGTGATCCACTTGAAGTCCTCGCCGAAGGCGCTGTTGTTGTCCACTCGCAACGCGGCGGTGAGGAAGAGCCGATCGCCCCAGCCGAACTGCTGCTGTCCATACGCGCCGATGGTGGTGTTGATGGTCTGCGTCTGCGTCGCGGTCGAGGGGTTCGAGACGGCACTCACCGTCTCCACACCGAGGCCAGGGAACCCGGTGCCGCCGAGGAAGCTGGAGTTGAGCTCCGTGCGGAAGAACTGTCCACCGAGCGAGGTGGTGGAGCGCAGCGAACGGCTGATGTCGAACTTCAATGAACCCGCATAGTCCGCCGAGGCGATGGTGTTGCGGCGCAGCGTCTGGCCGATGCTGCCGGCGCCGGCGACGGGGCCGATGAACGCGACGAGATCCGGCGTCGCGAATCGCTCGATGGCCCGGCTGTCGTCAGCGGTGAGGTCGATGCCGGCGACGAGCCGCTGGCTGAACCAGGCGGTGGGACGATGGTTGAGGGTGGTACTGCCCGTGAAGCGGTGTACGCCCTGCGCATTGTCGTACAGGGTCTGCGGCACTTCGGGCGGAAAGTTCGGATAGTGCCCGCGCGCAGCGGCAAACAGGAGCGAGTGACCGGCCACGGCGCCGAGCAATGCTGACGCGCCCACATCCGCCCCGAGGTGGCCGGAAAGGTTGACGTAGTTGAGGCTCGTGCCGAAGTCCACGGTCTCGCTCGGCGCCACGCCGAGATTCGCGTGAAAGGTGAACTGGCGGAGTGAGTTGTTCGGCTCGACGCCGAGGTCGTTCTGGTAGGACCCGGACGCGTAGTAGCGCACCACGTCGCGCCCGCCAGACAGCGAGCCGCTGTATTGGCGCGTCTGTCCCCGCCGGAACAGCGGCGTCCCGCGCGCCTCCTCGACCTCCACCCCATTCCACGTCACGATCTCGCCCGTGGTGGCGTTGCGCGCATAATTCGTGGGCACGCGGCCGGCCGCATCGCGGAACCAGATCAGTCCGTCCTGCACCTGCAGCTTCACCGCGGGCTTGCCCGTGATGGCGCCCTTCTTCGTGATGATCTGGATCACGCCGTTCGCCGCCTCCGTACCGTAGATGGTGGCGGCGGCGGGGCCCTTGATGATCTCGATGCTCTCGATGTCTTCCGGGTTGATGTCGTTCAGTCGCCCTGACACGTTCGACGCCTGACCACCCAGACGGCCGGGAGGGGCGACCGGCCCGGCCGTCGTCGCATTGTTGACGCGCACCCCGTCCACGTAGAGCAGCGGCGAGTTGTCCAACCCGATGCTGCTGCGGCCACGGATCTGGATGCTTGGCCCTGCCCCGAGCCGACCGGTGCCGGGTGCGATGATGACACCCGGCGCGCGAGCGCCGATGAGACTACTCAGGCTCTGCGACGCGGACTTCTGCGTGGCTTCGACGGCATTGATCGTCGTCACCGCATTGCCGATCGAGCGGCGCACTTCGCCGCCCGCCGTTCCCGTCACTACCACTTCATCGAGCGAAGTGGCAGACGCAGTCAGTTCGATCGTTGCGTTCGTAGTGCCGGCGCTCGCCACGACGATGGATTGGCGGACGGACGCGAAGCCGAGACGCCGCACGCTCAACACATGAGTTCCACTCGGCACACCGAGGATGCGGAAGCGTCCATCATCGGCGGACACCGCGCCGAGGCGCGTACCGTCCACCTGAATGGTGGCGCCGGCGAGTGGCCGGTTGCTGCGCGCCTCGGTCACCTGCCCCGTCACCGTCGCGACCGCCTGTTGGGCGACTACGGGTTGCGCGGAGATGAGCAGCCAGAGGAGTGCGGCTACTGCTCCCGCCACGATCCGGCACGACGGCGTCGCAGCCCGACATGGATCTGTTCGCATCATGAGCTCCTGGAGTAGACCACGTTTAGGTCACCTTCGATCATGTCTGGGGCAGGTCGCGTTGGACGGTCCGATGCGAAGCAGGCGGAATCCACGTGACGCGTTTCCCGTTTGGCGTTTCCCGTTTGGCGTTTTTGCGATTGGCGTTTCCCAATCGGCGTTTCCCGTTTGGCGCTTCCCGTTTGGCGTTTCCCGTTTGGCGTTTCCCGTTTGGCGTTTCCCGTTTGGCGTTTCCCGTTTGGCGTTTCCCGTTTGGCGTTCTCACCGCGGTCACGCCCTGAAACGCGAAACGGAGCACGGGCAACGGGTCACTCGTCACGTGGATTCCGGTTGCCCGCGATCGAACCTTGTCGTTCCTGCCACCCATGTCCGCGCACGATCCGCCCTGGCTTCGCGCCCGTGTGCTTGCCGTCGCGAACCACGTCGATGCCATTCACGAAGACGTCGCGGACGCCGGTCGACAGCTGGTGCGGCCGCTCGTAGGTGCTGTGCTCCTGGATCGTGGCCGGATCGAACACCACGACGTCGGCGTACAGGCCGGGACGCAGCAGCCCGCGGTCGCCGATGAGCAGCCGCTCGGCGACAGCGCCGGTCATCTTCCGCACGGCATCCTCGAGCGGGATGATGCGCTCGTCGCGCACGTACTTGCCGAGGATCCGCGTGTAGGTGCCGTACGCGCGGGGATGGGTCATCCCGCGTGCGCTGTCGGGGTCCTGGCCGCTCGCATCGGTGCCGATCTTCATCCACGGCTGCTTGAGTGCCAGCCGCACGTTGTCCTCGTTCATGAGGAAGAAGATCGTGCCGATGCCGCCCGGCTCGGTGAGCACGAGATCCATCAGCGTCTCGAGCCAGTCCTTGCCGGTGCCGGCCGCCACCTCCGACAGCCGCTTTCCGGACCAGCGCTGGTTCTGCGGCGCTCGGAGCGTGGTGAGTAGCACGCCCTGCGGCGTCCCCTGCTCGCAGAGGCTTTCCCAGTAGCTCGTCGGGCGCGCGAACTCTTCCCGGATCTGCGCGCGAATCGCCGGGTCCGCGAGACGCTGCTTGAGTTGGCCGTCCGCGTCGAAGCGCGGCGGAAAGCAGGCGGCGAGCCCGGTGCCGCCCGCGGTGTACGGATAGATGTTTGCCTGCACGTCCAGTCCGGCCGCGCGCGCGGAGTCGATCTTGGCAATCATCGCCGGCATCTTCGGCCAGTTGGCCGTGCCCGCTGCCTTCAGATGATAGATCTCCACCGGCACACCGCCCTCACGACCGATGCGGAGCGCCTCGTCCATCCCCTCGAGGACCTTGTCCGCCTCCGAACGCATGTGCGTGATGTACAGCCCACCGTACGGCGCCATCGCCTTCACGATCTCGATCAATTCTTCGGTGCTTGCGTAGTTTCCGGGCGGATAGATGAGGGCGGTGCCGAGTCCGAATGCGCCGTCTTCCATGGCGCGGCGCAGCGCGCCACGCATCGAGTCGAGCGCGGCAGCATTCGCCGCGCCCATCTTCAGCCCCATGCCGTACTCGCGCAGTGTGCTGGCACCGACGAACGATCCGACGTTCGGCGACGTGCCGTTCGCCTGCATCGCACGCAGCCATGTGTCGAAACCTCGCGGGCCCATGAAGCGACGCGCCGCCGCGTTCTCGGGCCGGTCGCCCGCGCGACCACCGATCGTGAGCTCGCTGATGGGCGCGGCGGTGTACGCCTCGCCCAGGATTTCGGTGGTGACGCCCTGGGTCAGCTTGCTCACGCTACGACCGTCACCATTCAGGAATCCACCGCCGCCACTCTGGATGTCGATGAAGCCGGGCGCGACGACCATTCCCGTCGCGTCGATGCGCCGTCGCGTCGGCCGGCCAGCCAGTGAACCACGGCGACCCACCGCGGCAATGCGGTCGCCTCGAATCGCGACGTCGCCGTAGAACCAGGGGTTTCCGGTTCCGTCGACGATGCGCCCGTTCGTGATGACGACGTCGTAGCTGTCTGACGCCGCGGGAAGGCGCACATCCGGACCGGCCGGCCGCGCGAGCGATCCGGTGCAGGCGCTTCCGACCAACGCGCTGATGGCGCTGAGGAGCGCTCTCATTCGTCGTGACGTGAGGGCGCTCATGTGGCCGCCACCACGGTGCGCTGCGTCGAGACGTCCTCTGTGCGCACGGTGATCGAGTCCAGGAAGTCGCGGTCCACCATCACGCCGAGTCCAGGCCGGTCGATCGGCACGCGCACCATTCCTTCATCGTCCATTGTCCACTCCGGAGTAATGACGTCGCGGTGCCAGTATCGTGCGCTCGGGCTCAGGTCACCCGGCAAGGAGAAGTTCGGGAGCGACGCGAGCGCCACGTTGTACGCCCGGCCGATGCCGCTCTCGAGCATGCCGCCGCACCAGACGGGGATCTGCGCGCTGGCACAGACGTCGTGGATGGCCTTCGACGCACTGAATCCGCCAACGCGGCCCGGCTTGATGTTCACGATCCGTCCGCTCCCGAGCGCGATCATGTCTTCCGCGCGGTCCACGCTCGTGATGGATTCGTCGAGACAGATCGGTGTCTTCAGGCGGCGCTGGAGGGCAGCGTGCCGCACGAGGTCATCGTCGCCGAGCGGTTGCTCCAGCATGATCAGCCCGAATTCGTCGAGTCGCCCGAGCTGATCGCTGTCGCGGAGCGTGTACGCCGAGTTCGCGTCCGCCATCAGTCCCATGTCTGCGCCGAGCGCGTCCCGCACCGCGCGCACGTACTCGACATCCTGCCCGGGACGGATCTTCAGCTTGATCTTGCGGTAGCCAGCGGCGACCGCGGCCTGTGCGCGCGCGACGAGGGCGGCGGGCTCGCTCTGCAGGCCGAGCGAGATGCCGGTGGGCACGCGGTCGCGAGTGCCGCCAAGGAGCGATGACAGCGACACGCCGGCCGATTCGGCGGCGAGGCCCCAACAGCCCATCTCGAGCGCGGCCTTCGCCATGTTGTGGCCGCGGATGTGTTCGTCCAGGAGCGGATGCACCTCCGCCGGACCCGCGAGCTCGCGGCCGAGCAGTCGCGGCGCAAGCCACTCGCGGATCGCGAACCAGGCGGTGTCGATCGTCTCCGGACTGTAGTTGGGCTGATGGAACGCGACGCACTCCGACATGACGCTGGCGCCGTCGCGGTCGGTGAGCTCGAGCAGCGCGATGCGGCGCTCCTGCACGTTTCCGGACCAGATGCGGAACGGCTCCTTGAGGGAGAGACGGATCTCGCGAAGCGTGATGCGATCGACGCAGAGCATGGGCATGTCAGCGTGCCTGGAGCGTGTAGAAGGAGCGGGAGTTGAGCGGATCGCGGTGCAAGCCGGTGACGACGTAGCCAGCACCGAGCGCCCATTGGAAATGCTCTCGTACCGCATCGTGCCAGGCGATCGCGACCGCGGGTGACCGCGCGATGAGCACACGGAAGTCGGTCGGGATCTCGATGCGGAGCGCGGAGGCCCGGTGGTCGTCGCGCCGCAGGACGAGGTCGCCTGGCTGGGGAGACAGTGTCAACACCGGCGCAGTGTCGTAGGTGGCGGCGGACGAAGAATCGGTCGCGTGCGCCGGCGGTGAGGTGAGGCACGAGACGAGGAGCCGGTCGGTGGCGAGGCCGTGATGCAGCGGGCTCTCGGTAATGCCGTACATGTCGGGCATGTAGCGCACGACGCGCGCGCCGAGCACGTTGAGATTGAGGTGCGCGTTCCTGGCGATGAGTGGATCGAAGGTCCAGCACATCTCCGGAATGCCTCGGCTCGCGAGCGCACGGCGCTGGTGCTCCTTCAGCAGGCGCCCGACGCCGAGGTTCCGCGCCGCCTCCCGCACACCGAGCAGATGGGACCAGTGTGTCGGCCGGCCGTCGACGGATCCCGCGAGACCGAACACGAATCCGCAGAGCTCTCCGAGGGGCGTGAAGGCACCGAGACAGAGTCCGCCGACGTACGTCGCCACCTGCAGCATCGAGGCGGGCACGCGCTCGAACTCCTCGCCCCAGACCTCGACCTGCAACGCGACGCACGCGTGATACTCGGCGGGCGAGGCGATCGCACGCACCTCGAGGCTGGAGATCTCCACCGCACTGCCGGACGCATCGGACGAGTTGAGCGCGTGTCGGGGAGGGGCAGCCATGGCGGAGTCGGGAGCGAGGCGACGAGTCGCGATCCGTGAACCTGGGCGAACATATCCCAACATGCGGTATACCACAATGGTCTACCGGCACGGCACCGTGCGGCGGTTGCCGGCTTGCCGCGCCCCGGGGGCGGGTCTATGCTTCCGACTCATGGCCGTCCATTCCCGCCGCCCGCCCCCCTCTGCACGGGGCCGCCCCATCGCCACCGATCCCGCGGACGAGTCGCTGCACCCGGGCCACGTGTCGCGTGCCTACCAGGAACTCCGTCGCATCATCGTGTGGGGCGAGCTCGCCCCGGGCTCACGGATCTCGGAGCGCACGGTGGCCGAGCGGCTGAAGCTGAGCCGCACGCCGGTGCGGAGCGCGCTGCACCGGCTCGAGCAGGAAGGATTCGTTGCGTCGTACGGCATCGGACGCGAGCGCCGCCTGATCATCGCTCCACTCACGATGCACGATGGGCAGGAAGTCTTCACGATCGTCGGCCATCTCGAAGGACTGGCGGCGCGCACCGCGGCCGAGCTCCCGGCGCCCCGCCGCAAGGCCCTCGTGCTGCAGCTTCGCGCCGCGAACGACGCGTTGGCCACGCAATCCAGGAAAAAGGGGAGCGCCACCCGCTTCTTCGAGCTCGACATCGAATTCCACCGGCTGTATGTCGAGGAGGTCGTCGGTCCGCGCCTGCTCACGCTGCATCGAGCGATCAAGCCGCAGAGCGAGCGCTACATGCGGCTCTACGTCAGCGTGCTGCTGGACCAGATCGCCACGTCGGTGCGGGAACACGAGCGGATCGCGGCGAGCATCTCGCGCGGTAATCCGGACGCGGCGCAGGAAGCGGTGGAAACCAACTGGCGCAACGCCGCGGAGCGGCTCACGCACATCATCGCGGCACACGGCGAGCGGGGGAGCTGGAGTACTTGAACGGCTACGGCTTCGCTGCGGGGATCTGGGGGAATCCACGTGTCGCGTTTCCCGTTCGGCGTTGCCCGTTTGGCGTGCCAACGCCGTGAAACGCTGAACGGGCGACGCCAGACAGGAAACGCAACACGTGGATTCCCGCTGACCGTTCTCGTGGATCGTCAACCAGGAAGGTTCACGAGCGCGCCCCCGTGCGCTGACGCGATTTCCAGACGAGGTACGCGGGAACTCCCGCGAGCACGACCGCCAGCCCGACCAGCGCTCGACCAGGCTGCGTGAAGAGCGTGTTGAGCACGATCGCCGCGGAGGCGGCCACGAAGAGTACCGGGGTGAGAGGATAGCCTGGTACGCGGAACGGACGTGGCATGTCCGGCGCCCGGCGCCGATAGACGAAGATGCTCAGCGCACCCAGCCCGTAGAAGATCCATCCGGAAAAGACGACGTACGTGAGCAGTTGCTCAAAGGTCCCGGTGGCGGCGAGGAGTGCCGACCACACCGAGCCGGCGATGATGGCGAACGCCGGCGTCCGGAATCGAGGATGCACCTCGGCGAGCTTCCGGAAGAACACGCCGTCGCGCGACATCGCGTAGTAGAGACGCGGCGACGTGAGGGTGAGCCCGTTGGCGGCGCTGAACATCGACACGAGGATCACCGCGGCGATCAGCTTTCCCGCCGCGGGCCCGAACAGCGCCGACACGGAATCGGCGGCGACCCGCTTGCTCGCCAATACTCCCTCCGGTCCGAGCGCCGCAACGTACGCGAGATTGGCCAGGAGGTAGATGCCGATCAGCACGGCCGTGCCAGCGATGATCGCGCGCGGGAAGGTCCGTTGTGCATCGCGCGCCTCACCCGCCGAAAAGGTGACGTACTGCCACCCCTCGTAGGCCCAGAGTACACCGATCATCGCCAGGCCCACGCCGGAGAGAAGGCCCGGAGTGAAGGTGGCGGGCCAGACGGGCACATCGTTCGTGAGCCCGCCGCCCCGCCACAGAAGCGCGACACTCATGACGAGGATGGCCACCGTCTTCACGCCCGTGCTCCAGTTCTGCACGCTCGACCCCTGCCGAGTGCCGCGCACATTCACGGCCGCGATCACGATGATCACGAGCACGGCGATGATCTTCGACATCGCCGGCGTGACGGTCATGAACTGTCCGAGGTAGCCCGTGAAGGCCACGGCCAGCGTGGCGACCGATCCGCTGCTGATGACGAAGAAGGTGGTCCACCCGTACAGGAACGCGGGCAACGGACCGAAGGAATCGCGGATGTAGACGTAGAGGCCGCCGGCGTCAGGGTTCGCCGCTCCGAGCTCGCCGTAGGTGAGGGCACCGAGCAGCGACAGTACACCGGCCACCAGCCAGACCAGCATCGCGGTGCCGACGGCGCCGCCGGATTGCGCAAGCACGGTGGCGGGCACGATGAATATTCCGGAGCCGATGACCGTACCGATCACGATCAGCACGAGATCGGTGAAGCCGAGGGTACGGTCCAGTGATCGGGCTTCGGGGGGGTGATCCATCATCGCTCACAGGTGAAGGATTGATTCGGGGGACGGCGAATCCACGTTCAGCGTTGCCCGTTTGGCGTTGCCCGTTTGGCGTACTGGTCGGGAGCGTGACTACGAGATTGGGAGAGGGAATCCACGTTCAGCGTTGCCCGTTTGGCGTACTTCCGTTCGGCGCATTGGTCGGGGGCAATCTGTTGGCGAATGCGGCGAATCGAAGCCGGGTGAATGGTTCTGGTGCTGCTCGCGTTGCGTCCGGGGGCATTGTGATCAGATGCAGGACCATCGGAAGCTGCGGGTGTGGCGACAGGCGCACGACCTCGCGGTGAACATTCGGCGTGCATGCCGGAGTTTTCCGCGCACGGGATACGGTTCGCTGCAGACGCAGATCACTCGCGCGGCGGAATCCATCGTGTTGAACATTGCCGAAGGGTGCGGAACCACGAGCCCGCGCGAATTCGCCCGCTTCCTCGACATCGGCATCAAATCGACAGTGGAACTCGAGGCCCAGCTGGAGCTCGCGAAAGACTACGGCGCCATGAGTATCTTCACATGGACGGCACTGTCGCCACTCGTAATCGACGTACGCAGAATGCTCTGTGGTCTTCGATCGAAAGTGCTTTTCGCGGCCGTCGCCAAGCAATCAACATTCACGACAAACGAGTCGCATCAGGTGGGGACCCCAGCGTTCTCGAGCCGAAGGCACGGCACGGACAATGTGAAAAACACCAACGCGAAACAGAAACCGCGAAACGGAACACCAAACGGGTAATCGCCAAACGGGAAACGCCAAACGTGGATTCCCCGTCCCGTCCCCGAACCGTCCTATCCGAACGAAAGCTCTCTCGACGCCACCCTCGCCGCCTCGGCCAGTACTGCCGCGCCGACGAACAAGCTCTCCTCCGCCGCATGGAACTGCGGCGTGTGCGCCGGAATCACCGGCTCACCCGGCATCCGCGCGCCGATCCGCATGAAGCAGCCCGGCATGCGCTCCATGTAATGCGCGAAGTCCTCGCCCGCCATGTTGGTGCTGCCCAGCGGGACGACCGCATCTGCCCCGAGCAGCGATTCGACCGCCTGTCGCGCCCATGCGGCGGGGCCTTCGGGGTTCACGATCGGTGGCGGCCCGAACACGAGCGTGACCGCAGCGGTGAGCCCGTGGGCGAGTGCAATTCCTTCTGCCAGTCGGCGTACCTCCGCGGCGAGCAACGCGCGCGTATTCGGATCGACGGCGCGCAGCGTGCCGCCGAGCGACGCGTGGCCCGGAATGACGTTCAGCGCCGTGCCGGCGTGCACCCTGGCCACCGTGACGACCGCCGGCGTGGCCGGATTCACACGCCGCGCGACGATGGTCTGCAGCGCCGTGATGATCGCCGCCGCGCACACGACGGGATCATCCGACTCGTGCGGGCGCGCGCCGTGAGCGCCCCTGCCGGTGAGCAGGATCTCGAAGGTATCCGCCGACGCGGCCAGCGGGCCCGCTTGCGCCACCACCTGACCGACGACGAATCGCCTGTCCACGTGCGCGCCGAAGATCGCCGCCACGCCGTCGAGCGCGCCGCTCGCCAGCACCGCCGCCGCACCCTCTCCCGTTTCCTCGGCCGGCTGCAGGACCACCAGCACGTCGCCGGCCGCTGGCTGCGCGGCGAGCAGATGCGCCGCGCCAACCGCCCAGGCTGCGTGCATGTCGTGACCGCAGGCGTGCATCACTCCCGCGTTCACGGAGGCGAACGCGAGTCCCGTCGCTTCG
>JANLTI010000208.1:0-8363 GCA_031362845.1 Gemmatimonadaceae bacterium
CGAAGTCGACTGCAGGTCCCTCGGACCCGGTGGAGGATTGCAGCGCGAGCAGTTCAGCGGCGAGTGCGACGACGTCGGTCATGCGCAGAAAGTAGCGGGAAAGCGGAGTCGAGGGGAGGATCGTCGCCGTCGTCGCGCTGAACAATCAGCAGCGCGCAGCGCGCGGGACGACGAAAGGCACACCGCCACCGGCGATGTGCCCAGACCTCGCGTACGGCGTGCGGCGAACCGAGTACGGCGAATGGCAAACTCCGTTCGCCGCACCGTCCCTCTCGCTCAGATCGTTCGTTCGGCCGATGCGCCGGTAGTCGCGGCCATGCCAAGGCCAGTCGTGTCGCCTTGCTTCACATGTTCGACGAAGAGTTGCGCGCAGAGGCGATTGGCTTCCTTCGCGTACTCGTCATGATCGCGTTCGCCGTGCTCGCCAATCTGGGCGAGGCGCTGAATGCCGAGCTGACGGCCGGCGTCGCGAAAGGTCTTGAACGTGTCTTCGCTCTGCCGAGACGTGACGATGTCGCCGACGAGCCGCAGGAAGTCACTCTCGCGTGCGGAGTCCGCGAGGTCGCGTGCCACGCCGAGGGCCTTGCCCAGCAACGCTTTTCCGGCGCCCATCTCGGCACCGAGCTCGCGCTGGTAATCCTCGAGCATCTGCTGATGCGCGGCGGCCTTGGGCAGAAACTTCGCGCACAGGGCGCGAAAACGCTCATCCTCCGCCTGCTTCTCGTGGCCGATGAGATTCTCGACGAACGCCTTGTGCTGCATCACCGCGTTGTTGACCTGGCTCTTCAGAAAATCCTTTCCTCGATCCATGCGACGCCCTCCTCTGGAGTTGTGCTCGCTCCGGGAAAGTGCACATCACGCGCCATCGCGCACACAGCGGGCGGAAGCGGAGCGAGGCGCCATCCGCGTCAGGGTTCGCCGGCGGGCACGCGAGGTCGAATGTCGGGAAAGGCGACCGGCAGCGCCCTTCCTGACGGTGCCGCGCGTTCCTGGCAGGAGAAAGTGGGCGGGCAGCGATGCCGGGACCGGGGATCGAACCCGGATGTCCTTTCGGACACAAGATTTTAAGTCTCGCGCGTCTGCCAGTTTCGCCATCCCGGCGCGCGGCCCGCTCACGACAACGGGGGAGCGTTCGCTCCCCCGTTGTTCGTCCTCATTCACCTCACCTGCACAGAGAGCGGGAAACGGGACTCGAACCCGCGACCCCAACCTTGGCAAGGTTGTGCTCTACCAACTGAGCTATTCCCGCACGATCAAGCCGAATATAGCGCGCGGAGCGCAAAGGGTAGGAGAGTACGTGAGTAGGTGGGTACGTCACCTACCGACCTACCGACCTACCGACCTACCGACCGACCGCCCCTCACACCTTTACCCCGAGCGCATGTACGGCATACCACGCCGTTGCGGCAAGGAGTCCGGAGAGCGCGGCATCGCCGCCATTCGCGCGGGCGACCCCCGCCTCGTCCACCAGCTCCGCGGCCACGCCATCGTGAAGCGGCGCGCGGCGCAGCCACTCCAGTACGACCTTCGTGTCCGGACCGACCAGCCGCGCGATCTGCCGCACGAGTGATTCGTGCTCCGCGGGAATCACCTTCACGGTGCGACGGAACAGCGAATCCTGCCGGTCGAGCGCCTCGTACATCGGCAACCAGAACGCGCTCGCCGACGGCTCGTCGTCCAGACTCATCTGCCCCGCCAGGTCGATCGCCGCGTAGAGTCGGCCCTTGAGGTCGCGGTCGGGCGCGAAGTGCCGTCGCAGGGCGGCTCGGACGGCGGCAGGATCCTCGATCTCGCGCGCTGTCTGCTCATCCAGCGTGCGTCGCAGCACATCGAGTGCATTGGCCACCGCGGCGTTCGCGTGCAGCGTGAACGGCTGCGCGGCAGGCGCGCCGCTCGGCGTCACGTCGGTGGAGTACAGCGGAACGCGACTGTCTCGTCGGTCCTTGATGTCCTCGCTCGCGAGATACAGCGCGTCACCGATCGCCGGCTCGTCGACGATCGCGCCGTCGCCCGTGTCGCGGATGTAGCGGTCGACGGCGATGGGATATGCGGCCACACCCTCCAGCGCAAACCCCGGCTCGAACATCGTGCCGTCGAAGTAGTGCACCCCCTGACCCGGCGCGTACGCGTGCAGCTCGCACATCCGCAGCAACAGCTCGCGCGCGAGACCCGCGTCGGCCAGCTGCACGGCGGGCAGCGTCCACATGAGCGCATCCCAATCGCGCACCGTGACGCCCGCGCCGTGCCAGGGGGCGCGGGTGCGGACCAGGTAATAGTGCGCATCGTCAATTGCGCGAGCGACGCCATAGAAATACGCGAACAGGAGGTTCCGGTTGATCAGGCGATCGATGGCGTCGCTTCCGGTGCTCTGTTCGAGCTGCTGTAGCGCGTCACGTGTGCCCGTGAGGAGGGTACGCCATCCGCGCCGTCGCAGCACGGCGACCGTGGCCTCCGCCCCATCCCGTTCCGGGCCGGCAGCGAGGTAGAACGCCGCCTGCGCATTGGCACCGCCAGCCACGTCGAGCGTCCGCGTCAGGGAGAACGAAGTGCCCTGCACCTCCACATCGGCGGCGCCATCCGCTCCAACAGCGAGCGCGACGAGCCCCGGTTGCGCGCTTCCTTCCAGCAGCACCAGGTCGCTCGCGCTGCGCGAAACGCGCGGGCTGTCTTCGGCCGGACGCGCGGTGCGCACACGCAGCTGCCGGTGACCGAGCGACCCTTCCATGCGCACGACCACGCGGTGGGACTCGGCCCCGCGATTCTCGACGCCCACCGCGTACACCGCACCGGCCACATCCGCATCGCGCCCATGCGGCGCGAACACGGTGCCGCGAACCACGATCTCACCGAGCGTGCAGGTGAAGGTGGGCAGCCATTGCGCCACCCGCTCCCAGACCATGGTGCCGCGCGCCAGGTCGTGCACCACGCCGTCGATCTCGACGACGGGCCTCAGCAGCGCGCCACCGTTGCCGTCGACGAAATTCGCGTCACCGGCGAACTCCACGGCGGCACGGGCACCGCGGTGCAGCATGCTGACGGCGTGAATGGCGCCGTCCGCCGGATGAATGCACGGAATCGCGAGCCAGTGATTGCCCGTCAGTTGCCAGGGCACCGATGGAAGAGCGAGGTAGGTCACGGAGTTCGCGGAGGACGTTGTTGGTGCGGCGCCCCAATGATAACCTTCCGCCCCATGCCCTCGCTCGTCACCACCATCACGCGTCTCGTCTCGCTCGTCGCGCTGCTCGCCTCGCCCGTCGTGGCACAGTCGCCGATCTCGCACCTCGACGACGCCGCGCCGGTCCCCGCCGGCATGCTGCGCTTTCGGCTGGCGAACGTGTGGACACGTTTCGACCAGCGGTTCGGCGAGAGTGGCGGGCTCACGCCGCTCGGCGCGGCGCTTTCCGTGGATTCGCTCGGGAGCGCACAGCTCCCGCGGTTGACTCCCATCGAGGCCGGCCTGCGAACGCTCGCCCAGGATCCGCTGCTCCGGCTGTCGCTTGGCCGGCTGCAGGTCAGCAGCAACGCCCGAACGGTGACGACGCCGATCTCGCTGGAGTATGGCGTGACGCGTCGCCTGTCAGTCGGGGTGATCGTCCCGATCGTGCAGACGCGACGCGTCGCGCAGGCGATCGTCAGCGGCGATTCGACGAGGGCAAATGTCGGGTACGTGGCCGCCACGGGGCGTGCAGCCGCCGCAGCCATCAATCTGTCGGTCGCCAGCGCCTTTCAGCGCTCGGCAGACAGTCTCGGCGTGCTGCTCTCGCGATGTCCCACCAATCCGACGGCCTCCGGTTGCGCGGCGGTCAACGCGAACAGGAGCGACGCAACCTCGGCGCGCGATCGCGCGCAGAGCTACGCGGCCGCAGTGCGCGTGCTCGGCGTGTCGGCCGCAAGCGCGATCGTCGCTCCACGCGCGTCGAGCGATCTTGCCGACGCGCTCGACGCGAAGCGCATCCAGCTGAATCAGCGATTGCAGCAGTACCTCGGTGCGAGCGCGGGGGCTTCGAGCGGGATCTTCACCGCGCCGACTGACTTCTCGTATTTCGATCTCCAGGGCAATCGCGCCACGGCCACTCCCGGGCTGCTGCAAGGACCTATTGGCGGTGGCCTCGATTCCATCCGCACCACCGAGCGATTCGGGCTGGGAGACATCGCGCTGGGCGCGCAGTTTCTCGTCTTCGATCGGTTCCAGCGAGATTCCGCGCGCCCGCCGCGTGTGCAGAGTCGACTGGCGGTAACTGGCTCCGTTCGCCTTCCCACCAGCCGGCCCGACTCCGCGCAGAGCCTGCTCGATATCGCCACTGGCGATGGTGCCGGCATCGGCGTTCGCACCGCGTGGGACGTGATCGTCGGGCGGCTCGGCGGAACGGTCGCGGCGCGCTACACGAAGTCGTTCGGCCGAACCGTGCAGGCGCCCCTGTATGGGGATCCTGAAGCGGCGTTTCCCTACCCCTTCTTCGTGGAACGCACGCGAACGGCAGGAGACGTGCTCGGCATCGACCTGACGCCACGATTCCTGGTGAGTGAGTCGCTCGCGCTCAACGGACATTACGGACTCGAGCGGATCGGCGCGACGACGTACAGCGGCGAATCGTCCGGGCTGGTCGATCCCTGCATCGATTGCGGCGCGGGGCCCATTCTGACCACGAGCGGATCCGCACGCACGGCGCAACGCGTTGGCGTCGGCATGCGCTACTCGACCGTGGATGGATACCAGCGTGGGCGGGCGCGATATCCCATCGAGGTATCGTTCGCCCATCTCGAGACGGTCACCGGCGACGCGGGACTGGCGAAGCAGTCGCGCGAGCAGATCGAGGTCCGACTGTTCTATCAGCTCTTCAGGCGATAGTCGGCGTGCGGAGCCGGCGGTGCGCGCCGCGCTCGCTCAACGAAACCGCTAGGCGCGTTT
Organism: Gemmatimonadaceae bacterium; assembly: GCA_031362845.1. Lineage (GTDB taxonomy): Bacteria > Gemmatimonadota > Gemmatimonadetes > Gemmatimonadales > Gemmatimonadaceae > AG11. The sequence continues at coordinate 4,910 of JANLTI010000208.1, forward strand.
CGCCGACCGGCCACTCCCGCGCGGCCGACGTTCCAACGGGACGTCGGGAAGATCCGCCGCGTTGTGGAGCAACTCGCGGGCGTGTGCCTGGCTCACCTCACTCTCCGCATCGCCGCCGAGCATCCGCGCGATCTCGGTGACGCGCGCCTCGCCCTCGAGCACGGCGACGTCCGCTGTGGTGACGCCGCCGCGCGCACCCTTGCTCACCACGATGTGATGGTGGCCTCGCGCGGCGATCTGCGGCAGGTGCGTGATGGCGAACACCTGATGGTAGCTCGCCACGCGCCGCATGGTCTCGCCCACCTGCAGTCCCACCCGGCCACCAATCCCGGCGTCCACCTCGTCGAAAATCAGGGTGGGCACCCGGTCCAGCCGCGCGAGGATGGTCTTGAGGGCGAGCATGACGCGCGACAGCTCGCCGCCCGACGCGACGCGAGACAGCGGACGTTCCTCGTGCCCGATGTTCAGCGAAACGCGAAACTCCACCAGCTCCGCGCCCGCCGGTCCGAGCTCCCGCGCCGGCACGAGCGCGGCGTGGAACCGGCCGTCGGCCATGCCGAGCGCCGGAAGCACATCGTCGACCGACGAGCCCAACCGTTCCGCGGCGGCAACGCGCTTCTCGGTGAGTGCTGCGGCGCGATCGTGCAGGAGCTGCTCGGCCGCGCGCTCGCGATCTTCCAGCGTGCGGAGATCGAGGTCTGCCGAGTCGACGAGGTCGAGACCGGCACGTGCCTGGCGCCCCGCTTCCAGCACGTCGGCGACGGTCAACCCGTACTTCTTCGTGAGCTTGAAGAGCTGGTCGCGCCGCCGGCGCACTTCGTCCAGGCGCGACGGATCCAGATCGACGGACGACTCGTAGTCGGTGAGCTCGCGAGCCAGCGCTTCGAGGTTGTAGTACGCGGCGTCGTACATCTCCTGTAGCCGCGCAAGCGTGGGATCGATGCGCTGGATGCTGGCGAGCAGCCGCTCGACGGCGCCAAGGCGTGCGAGCACCGCGTCCTCATCACCTTCGATGGCACCGGAGATGCCCGTCGACAACTCGCGCAACTCTTCCGCGTTTTCCAGCCGGCGCGCCTCGTCCTCCAGCCGCACGTCCTCGCCCTCGACGAGTCGCGCCCCTTCGATCTCGGCCGCCACATGCCGCAGGTAGTCGGCGCGCTGCTCGGCGTCGGCACGTCGCCGCCGCAACTCGACGATCTCGCGTCGCGCCACCGCGACGGCTTCATACGCGCGCTCCACATCGCGGGCCACGTCCGTTGCGCCGGCGAACGCATCGAGGATGCGACGCTGCGCGTCGCCATCGAGCAGGGTCTGCGACTCGTGCTGGCCATGCAGATTCACGAGCAGCCGTCCCACTTCCGCGAGCATGGTCGCGCTCACCGTGGTGCCATTCACCCACGCGCGCGTGCGGCCGGCCGAGACGATCTCGCGCTTCAGCACGACCAGCGACTCGTCGGCATCGATGCCGCGCTCGTCGAGCAGCGCCGCGATCTCCGGCCGGTCCGCGATATCGAACACGCCTTCGACCGTTGCCCGGTCGGCGCCGGTGCGAATGAGGTCAGCGCTCGCGCGCTCGCCGAGCAGCAGGCCGAGCGCACCGACGATGATCGACTTTCCGGCGCCCGTCTCGCCGGAGAGCACGTTGAATCCACGCGCCAGCGGCAGCGTGAGCGACTCGATGATCGCGAAATTCCTGATGCGCAGCTCGGTCAGCATCGCCCTGGTTCGTCCCTGTCCAGCAGCCCTCCCCATTGGAGCTTCTCGCGCATGGTGGCGAAGAAGCTGCCTTCAGGGAAGCGCACGATCGGCACGGAGTACGGCGACCGCTGGACGACGAGCGCCTCTCCAACGGCGAAGGTCGCACCGACCTGTCCGTCGACCGTCACCAGAAGCTCGTCGGGACCATCTTCCGCCTGCACGATCACCTCGAACGTGGGCGGAAGCACGAGCGGCCGGATAGCGAGCGTGTGCGCGCTCACCGGGGTGACGAGAATCGTCTCGAGTGTCGGAAACACCACCGGCCCGCCGGCCGACAGGTTGTACGCGGTGGAGCCGGTGGGGGTGGCGATGACGATGCCGTCGGCGGAGTAGCGCGCCACCGTTTCGCCGTTCGCCCGCACTCGCATGGTCACGACGCGCGCGAATCCGCCCTTGTGCAGCACGACGTCGTTGAGCGCCCTCCACCGGGCCCGCTCCACGCCGAGGATGTCGCGCACGCGCGCATCCAGTGTCATGCGCGGCTCCACCACGTGCTCACCGGCGACGAAGCGGCGCAGCGCCGTGTCCATCATGTTCGCCGGACAACAGGTCAGGAATCCGAGCCGGCCCAGATTGATGCCGATGATGGGCGCGGGGTGTCCTTCCACGATGCGGGCGGCACGGAGGAGGGTTCCGTCACCGCCCAGCGTGAGCATGGCGTCCACGTCGCCGGGCACGATGGGGGCGGCGTCGTGCCCCGCCAGATCGCGGATCGTGTCCTCGAACGACAGCGTGAGACCGAGCGTCGGGGCGAGTGCCCGCAGCGTGGCGAGGACTTCGGGGAGTCCGTCGTAGCCGCGGTGCCCGACGACGCCGAGCCGCGTCACCTCGCCAGTGCCTCGCTCTCGTGCAGTGCGCGCACACGCTCCGCGATGCCTGCCGCGTCGAGCCCCAGGTCGGCAAGCTGCTTCGTGCGCGGCGCCGCGTAAATGATGCGGTCCGGCACACCGTGGACGTGCACGCGCACGCCTGCGTCCTGATTGGCGATCACACCGGCCATGAACGCGCCAAAGCCATTGATGACCGTGCCCTCCTCCACGACGAGGATCAGGCGATGATCGGAAAGGATCGCCGCCAGAGTGACCTGGTCGTAGGGCTTCAGGTAGCGGCAGTTGACGACGGTGACGTCGAGCCCCTCCGCGGCGAGCGTCTCGGCCGCGGCGACCGAGGGCGCGACCATGGTGCCGACCGCGAGGATGGCCACGTCGCGCCCACGTCGGCGCACATCCCAGGTGGCGTGCGGCGTGGCCTCGATCTCGCCGATGGACGGCACCGCGGCGGCCACGACATCGCGCGGATAGCGCAGGCAGAACGGGCCCCCGTCGTGCTCGATCCCCGCGCGCAACAGCGCGAGCATCTCGCGCCCGTCCATCGGTGCCGTGACGGTCATGTTCGGCACGGAGAGCATGTAGGCGATGTCGTACAGGCCCATGTGCGTCTCGCCATCCTCGCCGACGAGGCCCGCGCGGTCCATCGCGAAGACGACCGGCAGCGACTGGATCGCGCAGTCGTGGATGATGTTGTCGTAGCCGCGCTGGAGGAAGGTCGAGTAGATGGCGCAGACGGGCCGAAGTCCGCGCGTGGCCAGGCCGGCGGCGAAGGTGACAGCATGCCCTTCGGCGATCCCGACGTCGAAGAAGCGGGACGGATGCGCCTTGGCGAATGCGCCCGTGCCCGTTCCACTGGGCATCGCCGC
>JANLTI010000215.1:0-2137 GCA_031362845.1 Gemmatimonadaceae bacterium
TCGCTCTCGCCGCTGAGGTACTTGCCGGTGATCGACCGCGGATTGCGAATGATCTCGTCCACCGTTCCCGACGCGATGATTTCGCCACCGTGCTTGCCGGCGCCGGGTCCCATGTCGATCACGAAGTCGGCGGCACGCATCGTCTCTTCATCGTGTTCGACGACGATGACCGTGTTGCCGAGATCGCGCAGCTGCTCAAGGGTGGAGAGGAGGCGCGCGTTGTCGCGCTGGTGCAGTCCGATCGACGGCTCGTCGAGGATGTACAGCACGCCGACGAGCCGCGAACCGATCTGCGTCGCGAGCCGGATGCGTTGCGCCTCGCCACCGGACAGCGACTCGGCGCTGCGCCCCAAAGTGAGGTAATCGAGGCCGACGTCCACGAGAAAGCGCAGGCGCTCCCGCACTTCCTTCAGGATGGGACCGGCGATCTCGGCATCGAGGCCGTGGACGCTTCCATGACCGCGCACGGGAACGTTCTCGAAGAACGACAGCGACTCGGTGATTGCCAGGTCGACGACCGAGCCGATGTTGCGACCGTCGATCACGACCGCGAGCGATTCCGGCTTGAGCCGCTGGCCATGACAGTCCGAGCAGGCGACGGCGAGCATGTACGCTTCGAGCTCGATGCGCACCATGTCCGAGTCGCTCTCTTCGTACCGTCGCTCGACGTTGGCGATGATGCCTTCCCACGCGCCGTCCGCGGACTTCTTGCGCTTCGACGGAGCCGCGCTGCCATCGCCGTGCAGCAGCTGGGCGCGCACGTCGGCCGAGAGCTCACCCCACGCGGTGTTCAGGTCAAACCCGAATTGCCGAGCCAGTGTGGGCAGCACGACCTTCCGCAGGTAGCCCGTGGGTTCGCCCCAGGGCAGCACGACGCCCTCCAGAATCGAGATACGGGCGTCGCCGAGCACGAGCTCCTCGCTGACGCGCCGGCGTGTGCCGAGCCCGCCGCAGGTCGTGCATGCTCCGAATGGCGAATTGAACGAAAAGTGGCGCGGCTCCAACTCGGGCATGGAGATGCCGCACGTTGGACAACCGTACTTTTCCGAGAAAGTCTCGACGGTATCGGTATCGGCGTTGACGATTTCCACGAGTCCGTCGGCCAGCTTGAGCGCGGTCTCGATGGAGTCGGTGAGCCGGCCACGATCGTCTCGACGCACCGAGAGCCGATCGACGACGACGGAGATGCTGTGATTCTGCCGGCGGTTCAGCTTTGGAGGGTCGGCGAGCTCGGCGAGCGCGCCGTCGATGTACGCGCGAATGAAGCCCTGCTTGCGGACCGTTTCGAACAGCTCGCGGAATTCTCCCTTGCGCCCCTGCACCAGCGGTGCGCGCACCTCGATCCTGGTGTCGGGCGTCCACGCGAGCACGCTTTCAGCGATCTGCGCCGGGCTCTGCCGCTGCACCGGACGACCGCACGTGGGACAGTGGGGCGTGCCGGCGCGCGCGTAGAGCAGTCGGAGGTAATCGTAGATCTCGGTCACCGTGCCGACGGTGGACCGCGGATTGTGGCCGGCCGACTTCTGCTCGATGGAGATGGCGGGCGACAGACCTTCGATGGCATCGACATCGGGCTTCTCCATGAGCCCGAGGAACTGCCGCGCATACGCGCTCAGCGATTCCACGTACCGCCGCTGGCCTTCCGCGTAGATCGTGTCGAACGCGAGGGACGACTTGCCCGAGCCCGAGAGTCCGGTGATGACCGTCAGCCGGTCGCGGGGGATGGTCACGTCCACGTTGCGGAGGTTGTGCTCACGTGCTCCGCGGACGATCAGCGCGTCTTCTGCCATAACCCGTGTAACTTCGTCACCGGACCGGGGGGAGACAAGTCACGGGTCAACGACGTTAGATTACGCGCGACGGCTCGCGTCACGCGACCGCGCTCCTACCTCGCCTCGCGCCCGCGCTCCATGCCGCACACCGACGCCATCGTGGTCATGACGACGCTCGCCTCCGTGGACGAGGCGGTGAAGCTCGTGCAGACGTTGCTCGAGCGACGGCTCATCGCCTGCGGGTCCGTGTTGCCGGGCGCGCGGTCGCTGTATCGGTGGCAGGGAAAGATTGCCGACGAACAGGAAGTCGTCGTGCTGCTCAAGACACGCTCGGCGCGACTGGAGACGCTCAAGCTGGCGTTCGA
>JANLTI010000257.1:0-7725 GCA_031362845.1 Gemmatimonadaceae bacterium
CCGCCGAGGGACGGCCGCGCAGATAGATCCGCTCCGCCTGCCGGGCCCGCTCGATCGCCGCCAGCGCGCGACGCATGGGTGGAATCGCCTGTCTGGTCTCGCCCTGCTCGAGCGCGCGGCCGGCATCCCACATCGCGTTGAACGCCTCGAGCAGCGGCTTGCTGATCGCGAGAATCGGCGTCTCGTCTCCCTCCACGTCCATCACTTCGCCCACGGTGCCCTTCGTCGCCTCCTGCGCACGGGCGAGCAGCTCCTCCGGCGTCAACTTGCCGAGCGGTGCCTCGATATTGCTTTCCTCGCTCAGCGGTTCGCCCCCCACGCGCTGGAAGACGATGTCCCCGACGCGCTTCCGAAGCCGTGCCTGATCGGCGGCGATGCGCTGCGCCTCGGCCATGAGCGTCGGCCTCGCGAGACGCGGTCGTCGCTTGTCGAGCGCTTCCGTGAGGATGATCAGCATGCGCTGGCTGAGCACCTGCCCGTCCGGCTCGCCCGGTGGCGCGGCGTCCACCGACACCGAGTCGTACTCGCCGGCGCGCGACACGCGCAGGGCGCGCGTCTCCGAACTGCCCACGCCAGGCCCGGTCACTGTGTTCCGGTCGCGCGCGATGGCGCGCATCTGCAGCACGTCACCCGGCTTGAGCACGAGCGAATCGAGCGAGAGGCGCACGGCGAGCGCGTGCTCGGACGCGCCGGTGAACTGCGTGCGCGCGAGCGTCGCGGTGCGGAAGGTGAAGTTCTCTTCCTGGCCCGAACTGATGATGATCTCGAACGCTGCGTCGCGCAGTCCGATGTCGTCGCGCACCACGGCGCGCAACGTCAGCGACCCCGCAGCCGTGCGCACGACCGTGTCCCGCGATGGCAGGAGCAGCGTGACGACAGGCGCGGCGTCGCTTACGGGCGCCAGTACGATCAGGCGCTCGCGGCTCGACGACGCGCGCAGGCGAATGAGCGACGCTCTCGGCGGCACGACAATCCGTGCGCTCCAGCGGTCGCCACGAGTGACGACCGGGAGATTCGTCGAGTCGAGCGTCACGCGTACCGCATTACCTGGCCCCTCTCCGGATACGATGATCGCGCTACCGATCAGCGCGTCGACACCACTGGGGCCGTCCACCTCGGTGACGCGGCGGCCGGCATACGCGGGTGGTTCGATTCGCAGGCGGATGCGCGCGAGCGGGTCGAGCGCTGGCCGAGTTCCCGTACTGATCGAGCGAGCGACGCGTGCCCCGTCCGCACGCAGGCGCGTGACAAACGCCGGATTCCACGCCAGCAGCGTGAGTGCCGCCACGAGTGCGACGACCGGCATCCGGAGGCGGCGGAGCAGGTATCGGCGCTCCTGATCCCACCACGGATACGAAAGCGCGTGTGCCTCGAGCTCCGCGCGCTCCGCCACCGCCGTCGCGGCGGTGACAAGCGCGTACTGCAGCGACGGATGACGCGCCTCGATCCACAGCGCCACCTGCTCGAGCGACCGCGCAGGCCGCACGCGCGCCGCCATCGCGAGTGCGATTCCCACTCCAGCGGCGATGAGCGATACCATCACCGGACCCGGTAGTGCGAGCGCCCTTGCCAGGGCGACGGCGACGACGATGAGTGCACCGCCCACAGCCACCGCACGAACGAGCATGACTGCGGTGATCATGCGGCGCAGTGCCATGACGCGCGACCGGGCCGTCACGTCAGCTCCGGCGCGAGGCGCGCACGCACCACGAGCTCCCCCATCGCACAGACAAGCGCCACACCCAGGAGCCAGGGCACCAGTGGATGCGGTCGCTCGCTCTCGTCCGCAAGTGCGTCGCCGCTGGCCAACCGCTCCGGTCCGCGAAGGCGCGCGACCACCGTGTCGGCCGCCGCACCGCTCGATCCGTCGCGGCTGCACGCCGCCATCAGTCCCTGCACGATTCGGCGAAATGCGCCACGAAGCGGAAGATCACCGGCCACCGGGATACCCACCGCGACGGAGCGCATGCATCCAGCGCCGACACGCACTTCGCTCGCGGCGGCCGAGCCGTCACTCCAACGCGCGATGGTAGCGCCGCCTGCTGGGACGCGTCCCCGCCCCAGCGTGGCGACGACGACATCGTCTCCCACGGCGAGCGCCATCGCGCGGGCCGGCGAAGCGCTTGTGCTGTCCCACCGCACCAACGTACCGCCACCGCGTGCGAATGCCGTGTCGCTCGCGTCGAGCGCCGAGCGCCGCAGGCGGATGGACGTCGGTGATGCCGCGACGCGCACGAGGCCCAACGCCGGCAGGAGTGGATCCTCGGGCGAGAGCGCGCGCTCCAGTGTACCAGCAACATCCCGGACGGTGTCCGATCTCGGCCTCACGATGGAGATCCCGCCTGGCCACTGCGCGCGGATGGAGTCCGTTGCCGCATCGAACTCGTTCGTGGACAGTGGCGACACGATCACCAATTGGACGGAATCAGCGCCAACCCCGAGCGCAGGACCCAGGCGTGCTGCTGCCGCGAGTGCAGCCGACAGCGAGCCGACGGACGCTCGGCGCGGCGAATCTCCCGTCGACTCGCGCGATGCAGCGAGCGACAAGACCTCGAGTTCCGCCGCAGCATCCCGCGCGACTGCAGCGACGCTGTCGAACAACACGAGCCAAGTTGGGGCGCCGTCCGTGAGCCACGGACGCAGCTGCTTCACGGCCTCCTCCATGCCCTGCACTGCACCCGATCGGTCGAACAGCACGACACGCGCGAGCGGCGCACGGCTCGGCGCACGCACCGGCCGTGCGAACGCCGCCGCGGCGCTCAACAACAGCAGCACACGGAGCGCGAGCAGCATCAGGTCGCGCGGCGTGCGGGCCATGCGGCGCACCAGCGTGCGACGGTCCGGAATGAATCGCGCCGTGGGTAGCACGAACGACGCCGGACGTTGGCGCGCCACCAGGTGCAGCAACACCACCCCAGCCGCGGCCAGCGCGCCGATCAGCAGCGCCCAGGGCGAAAGAAATGTCATCGCGCCCTGTCTCCCGCGTCGCTCGCGACACGCCGGACGACGTGCGCGGCCGGCTCCGGCGTCTCGGCGCGAAAATACTTGATGCGGGATGCGCGGCAGGTGCTCGCGGTGTCGTCCATCCACGCCGTGAATGCGCGCTGATAATCGGCACGCGCCGCGCCGTCGAGCGTTCGCCGAATGGTGGTCTGCTCCGGGTCCACCGCCAACAGTGCGCCGCCCGGGGGGTCGAGCTCGTCGGGAGACACCACGTGCACCACGATCACTTCGCCGCCGGACGCGATGCGAAGCTTTGCGGCAGCGAGCGTGTCGTCGAGGTCGCCGAGGAGATCGGTGATCAGGACGACGCGCGGTGCGCGAGCGGACGTCACGAGCGGTGCCAATGGCGCCGACCCTCTGGGCATCGCGTCGTCGAGCGCGCGGATCATCTCGATGATGACACTTCGCCGCGCACGCGGCGCGAACACGAGCGGAGGATCGCTCGCGATGGCCAGTCCCACCGGATCGCTCTCCGCATGAGCCACTGCGGCCAGCGCGACCGCGATCTCGCGCGCCCTCGCCCACTTCGCCAGGTCCGCCAGAGGAAATGCCATGGATGCGGACGCATCCACGATGATCGCCGTGCGCAAGGTCGCGCGGTCGGTCGTGAGGCGCACGTAGGCGCGATCGCTCCGCGCCAGCAGTCGCCAGTCTACGCGTCGCGGATCATCGCCTTGCCGGTATGGCCTGAACTCGCTGAACTCCGAGGAGTTGCCTCGCAGCTTCGACGCGTGCGCGCCCAGCGTTGCGCCGGCGACGCGACGCGCCGCCGGCCAGCGTACCCCGCGCACGGCATCGAGCAGGGCGCCGTACGGACCGGCCGTCATGGGCTGGCGAGTGGCGCGGCTCCGGGCGTCCCGTCGTGCCGCACACTCAGATCGTCAGTCCGCTGCGCGGCGGCGCGATGCGCGCCAACACATCCGCGATGACCTGCTCCGGTGTCACACCTTCCGCCTCGGCCGCGAAGCTGGCCAGCACGCGATGGCGAAGCACCGGCAGCGCGACGCGGCGAATGTCTTCCGGCGCGACGGCGGCGCGCCCCGCGAGAAATGCGGTCGCCTTGGCGCCGAGCACGAGCGCCTGTCCGGCGCGCGGACCGGCGCCCCATCGGACGGCGCGCTTCACCAGCGCTGGAGCGGTGTCATCGTCGGGGCGTGTGGCGCGCGCGAGCGACGCCGCGTAGCGCAACGCCGGCTCACTCGCCGCCACGTCACGCACGGCGCGCTGGAGCGCCACCGCTTCCTCCGCCCCGAGCACGGGACGCAGCGCCTCCTGCGCGGCGCCCGTCGTCGCACGAAGGATGGAGACTTCCTCGTCGGCCGACGGATAGCCTACGCGGACGTCGAACAGAAAGCGGTCGAGCTGTGCCTCGGGGAGCGGGTAGGTCCCCTCCTGCTCGATGGGATTCTGCGTCGCCAGCACGAAGAACGGCTCTGGTAACCGCAGCGACTCGCCCGCGATCGTGACGCGATGCTCCTGCATCGCCTCCAGCAGCGCCGCCTGGGTGCGCGGCGGCGCACGGTTGATCTCGTCGGCCAGCACGATGTTGGCGAACACCGGGCCGCGCACGAACCGGAAGGTACGTGCGCCAGTCACCGAGTCTTCTTCCAGGATCTCGCTGCCGGTGATGTCACTCGGCACGAGATCGGGCGTGAACTGGATTCGACGAAAGTCCAGCGACAGCGCCTCGGCGATCGAGCGGATCATCAGCGTCTTGGCGAGTCCCGGTACGCCGACGAGCAGCACATGACCGCCCGCGGCGAGCGCCATGAGAATCTCGTCCAGTGCCGCCTCCTGACCGACGATCCGCTTCTGCACCTCCGCCCGGAGCCGCAGGAGTGCGTCGCGCAGGGACGCCGGGTCCATGCGCGGCACGGTCGCCGGAGCGGCGGCCGCGCTCAGCGGACGGGACGCCGACGCCGATGCGTCAGCAGAAAGATCGACCCGTCCACCCCACCGACCGCGCTGATGCTCGCATTCTCGTCCAGCACCTCGAAGCCGCGCAACTTCATCACGAATTCGTCGTGATACTCGTTGTCGGGCGAGAGCGCCGCCAGCGCACGCACCTTGAGGCCGATGACCGGCTCGCTCGGCGACACGACGACGCGGACGGTATCCCACGCCTCGGGCAACTGTACCCGCACCGTGATCGCACCCGCGCCGGCATCGGTCATCGTGATGGTGTCGCCACGCGTGCGAAGCTGGGAGACGAACGGCGCGTTCATGTGCGTGCGGGAAGCGCGGGAGCCAGGGCGTCCCCGCTGGCGAGCGACGGCAGCGTGCTGAAGAAGCGGGAGATCTGCATGTCGAACAGGTACGTCGACCCCGTCACGAGCGTCACGCCGTCCTTCATCGTCGCCGCGATCACGAGCTCTTCCCCGCCCTGGCCGCGAAAGGTCAGGTGGCCCGGGCCCTCCGTGTCCAGGAACGACGCGTACAGGCTGTTGCGCTGCGAGAAGAACTGCTTCGCCCGTGCGAGCACCTCGGCGGGCGGAAGCGTACAGCGATATTCCTGAAGCGTGCGCTGCGACTGGATCATGGTCGGCATCGAAACGTGAACGGGGCGGCGAGCGTCGGTGATGGTTGGACACCACGAGACGCACGTGCGATGCTGAAGCTTAACCGGGGATGGCGGCCGGCGGGGAGGGTTGCTCGCGCTCCTCGTCCCGATACTCCAGCGGCAGCTCGACCTGGAAGGTGGACCCCTCACCGAGCGCCGAATCCACGAGGATCTCACCCCCCAGCAGGCGTGCCAGACGGCGCGCGAGCGAGAGCCCCAGTCCGGACCCGCCGAACGCGCGGGTGCTCGACCCGTCCACCTGCCTGAATTCCTCGAACACGAGTTGTCGCATTTCTCCCGCGATGCCGATGCCCGTATCCTGTACGCGATAGACGGCGCGCCCGTTGAGTACCTCGACCGAGAGACGAATCTCGCCACTTCGCGTGAACTTGTACGCGTTGCTGAGCAGCGCCACCAGCATCTTGGTGATCTTGCGCCGGTCACTCACCATCATCGTACCGGTCTCGGGCTCGCTCACGCGTAGCGCGACTTTCTCCGCACGGCCGCGAGTGCTGGCGACGGCGTCGTGCAGCGGATCGCGCACGTCGAACGCGCTCGGCACGACTTCAAGGCCGCCGCGCTTGAGCGACGTGAGCTCGAGCAGGTCGCCGATGAGGTCCAGCAGATGATCACTCGACGTCTTCACCTGCGCGATCGTCCGTCGCTGCTCGGGCGTGACCGGACCCGCGAGCCCCTCATCCATCAGGGCGAGATAGCCCATCACCGCCGTGAGCGGCGTGCGCAGCTCGTGCGAGATGTTGGCGAGAAACTCGTCCTTCACGCGTCGGGCGTCGAGCAGCGCCCCGAACTGTCGCTCCAGCTCGGCGTTCGTGTCGAGCAGTGCTGCATTCGCGCGCCGCAGGTCCTCGATCAGCCGCGCCTTCTGCGCGGTCGCGGCCATCTGGTCCGCGACCATGCGAAGCAGCGACCGAGTCTCCGCGCTGATTGCTCCCGCTTCCCTGAAGTAGAAGGCGACCGCGCCCAGCACGCCATCGCCCGTCTGGAGCGGAAGAGCGACGATGGCGCGGAACCCGAGCTCCTGTGCGACCTCGGCCCAATCCTCGAGCGACGCGTCGGCCATCACGTCCGGCACCTCGATCACCCGGCGTTCCGCCGCGGCCTCGCCGCTGGGGCCGAAGCCGAGCCGCACGCGCATGTCGCCGAGGAAGGGCGTGTAGCGCTCCGGCCAGTTGTGCACCGCCGCCAGTCGCATCAACTCGCTCGCGCCATCGATGACGTAGATGCACGCGAAGGTCGCGCCCACGAGCGGACTCACCCGGTCGAGGGCGAACTGGAACACCTCCTCCGGCCGGTCGGCCGTGAGGAAGGCATGGACGATCTCCCGAACCGCGATCAGCTCACGCACGCCGGATTCCGAATTCTCCGACAGCGCGCGCGGCCGCTCGCTCGAGAGCGGAGTGGCTCGAGTCACGCGGCCAATATGGAGCGGTGGCGCGGAACCGGCCAGATGTTTGCCCGACCTACGTCGCGTGCCTTTTCGCGGCCACGGTCAGTGTCCGCACTTCGAGCCGGTGAATCAGCACGTGCGGAGGCGTCAGTACCACCTGCGCGACCGCGTCGGCGACATCCTCGGGCATCAGCTTCCAGGCGTCCGTGTCACTGACCTGGTTGCCGTTGAACGCGGTCGCCACCGCACCGGGCATGATGACGGACACCTTCACGCCGTGATCGCGGACCTCGAGCATCAGGTTCTCGGCCCACGCCGTCACGAATGCCTTCGTGCCCGCGTAGCAGGTGCCGCCCGCGAACACGCTGCGTCCGCCGATGGAACCGATGGTGCACACGTGCCCCACCTTTCGCCTGAACATTCCGGGCAACACCGCGCGCGTGACGTGAAACAGCGCGTTGACGTTCACGTCGAGCATGCGCTGCCACTCCGCCACGGTCAGCTCGACGAATGGCTTGAGCACGCCCACGCCCGCGTTGTTCACGAGCACATCGACGTCCAGGGATCCGAGCGCCGCTGCGACGGCCGCCCCGTCGGCGACATCGAGCACGATGGGACGGCACGTGCCGCCAGCGGTGCGGATCTCGTCGCCGAGAACGTCGAGCTCGGCCTGCGTGCGCGCCACCGCCACGACGCTGTGCCCATCGCGCGCAAAGCGCAGGGCGATCGCGCGCCCGATGCCGCGCGACGCGCC
>JANLTI010000265.1:0-9673 GCA_031362845.1 Gemmatimonadaceae bacterium
GTCTGTCCCACTCGAATGCGATCGCCGACGAGCGCATTCAGTGAGCGCAGCGCTTCTGGCGTCGTCGCGTACAGCCGCGCGATGGAGGCGATCGCCTCGCCGCGGCGGACGGTATGATACCAGGCCCGCCGTCCCTCGTACTCTGCCGCGACGGTCAGGCGATCGGTCGCGCGACGCGCTTCGCGTCGTTGAAAGCCGACCTGCCGCAGGTACGTGTACTTGCGGTCGAGCTGTGCCTTCAGTCCGTCGGCATCCTTCAACGCGGACGAGCTCATGCCGAGCGTGATGCGCTGTTCGCCCGGCGCGATGATGCGCAGCGCGCGGGCGAGCATGAACAGCGTCCGCGTCGGACGCACCTCCACCAGCGTATCCACGGGCCACTCGCGAACGTCGAACGTCGGCGGCGCATCGGGTGGACTCAGCGGATCGCGCGGCTGGAGACCCAGATAGATCAGACGCCCACCGTCGGGCTTGAGCGAATCGCCCGGTGCATCGGTGAGGACGAGGATCCCGCGCGTGGCGCGGAAGTAGTCGATCGCCGGCCGCTGCCAGACGTTGACCGCCGAGCGCAGCTTCTCGTTCGGCCGCAGCTCGGAGGATCGCAACTGCCGAAGCGCGAAGACGGTGGCATCTCGCGGATCGGACCGCATGGCGTGATAGGCGATCTGCCCCACCGTCACGAGCGCCGCCAACCCCACGCACCAGCCGAGATACTTGAACCAGATCGGGTAGTGGCTGCGCCGCCGCCGACGCCGGTTTCGGCGCGGCATCGCGTCCCAGTTCGGGAGATCGGCAGGGTTGCCGCTCCACACCCCTTCGGCGGGCAGGGGAGTCGGTGCGTCCTTCAAGGCGTCCCGCAGTGCGTCGGTCACGTGCTCGGATTGTCGTTGAGAGGTGATGCCGCCCTGCAGGGGAAGAACGATGCCGCGAGATTCTCGAGGCCGCGAACTGTGGCGCGCGCCGCACTGCTGCGCAACGAATGTTGCTGCTGAGCTTGCTGGAAGGTGTAACCCAGGTTACCGTTCACGTTCTGCCCGCACCGCGCGTTGCCGTTCTCCGCGACCGCTTTGCCCCGTCGTTCCGCCCGACTGGAGACTCCTATTTCCGTCGCCCGATTCGCGCGTCAATTGCTGTTTGCCGTGACGGCGGCGTCCACGGTGTACTACACCGCGTCCCGAGTCCACCCGGTGTTCCTCGGGCAGGCGCCGGTGGCGGGGCGCGTTCTCGCCGCGGCGTATCTCGACTCGTCCTCCATGCGCGCACCCTGGCTCAGTCTGCCCGAGCCGCTCGCCCTGCGCCATCCCCAGTTCCAGCGGGACGTCGACGCATTCGCGACTGACCTTCGCGCGACGGGCAATATCGGCACGCATCGGGCTGATTCCATCGCCCGCGTGGCCGTGCGCGAAGCGTACCACCGTCGCATTCCACCCGCGCTCGTGCTAGGCGTGATGCTGACCGAGAACGATGCGTTCAAGCCCAGCGCTCGCTCCAAGGTGGGAGCCCTGGGACTGATGCAGATCATGCCCCGCATGTGGACGCCCAACCTGGGACCGATCCTCGGTCGAAATCTGAAGGACGACGAGACCAACCTGCGGTATGGCGTCTACATCCTGAAGCATTTCGCGAAGCGCACGTCCGATACGCTGGACGCCGCCGGCGCGACCCGTATCGCCCTCCTGAGCTACAACGGCTGCGTCCGGGGTCGGAACACACCGGATTGCAAGGCGTATCCCGACAAGGTGCAACGACACGTCGAGCGCAGCGCGCGGAGCATCTGCGCCGGCACGGCGTTTCGCGATTGCGTCGCGCTTCCGCTGTGGGCGGCCCTGCGTGGCAGCGCCACGCCGCCGCTGCCCATGTCCTCCGTCGCCACGGAGACGGTCAAGGCGCCGGCGAGCGACCGTCCGGCCGAGTCAGTGAGCGCCGTGACCCGTCGTTCGCAGCGCGTCGGCCGGCGCACCGCGCGGCCCGCGTCCGATTCCGATCGGATGGCGAACTATCTGCTCGGCATCGTCACGCCGCGCGGCGAGGAATAGCGACCGACGGTCCGTCGCCGGTGGTCGCGAAACGAAGGGGATGCCGTCCTGGGACGGCATCCCCTTCGTGCATCGTGGAGCGTTCGCCGACGCGTTCGTCGCGTCTTACCGGATGGCCTCGATCCGGCTCTCCGCCATCTGCTTGATCGTGATCTCGGCGCCCTGCGCGAGGATCGTGATCTTCACCGCGATGTCGTCGTTCTGCCGGCCGCCAAGGTACTTCCCCTTGGGCGTCAGGAAGAACACCCCGTTGCTGGTCGTGACGGACTCGAGGGAGATGGGCGAGCCTTGCGCGCTGCCGCTTCCGGCGGCCTTCACCGTGGACAGACGTTCGACCTTGAACGCCGTTTCGCCGGCGACGGCGGTATCGGCGAGCACCTTGTAGTTCGAGACGATGGTGCGATCGACCTCGAGGCCCTGCTGGGTCACCTTGCCCGTGGTCGTATCGGCCCAGGTCATGCCCGCCTTCATGTCGCGGCGGTAAGCGGGCAGGAAGCGTGCGGCGCTCTCGGTGACCTGCGCGAGCATCGGATCGGTGCCGTCGGCGGAGCGCGTGGAGTAGACCCGCCCGGTGGGCGAGATGTACGTGATGAACTTGCTGCCCAGCAGGCGGCTCAGGTCGGGGGCGCCTTGCGCACTCGTGACGCTCAGCGAATCGAGCGTGACCGTGGCCACCATCGTGTCCTTCGTCTGCTTGGCCAGGTTCACCGTGAGCTGCTGGCGTGCATCGATCTGGAAATCCTGATTGCCCATCGGCGACGTCTGGGTGCCCTTGGTGGTGGTCATCAGGCGATATCGGGTGACGCCCGCCGCGTATTCGACGCCCTGGGCGCGCAGCGGCGCAGCCAGCAGCGGGACGGCGAATACGAGAGCGGCAGGCAGTCGATGCAGGCGTGCTGACATTGCAGGGGGCTCCTGTGAGAATAGAGTCGCGCGACGGACCGGCTCGCGCCACACACTATACGCGTCGTGGTCGAAAAGGTTACCGTGTGCGGATGCGACCAACCCCGTCATTCCCAGCCGAACTCATTGCCGCCGTCCAGCCCGTACCCGAGACGGGTGCGAGTGCCGGCGAGCCCGCCCTTCGGGCCGTGATCGAGCGCCTGCACGACGATGTCGTCCTCCCCGCTCGCGCGACGTCGGGCTCGGCCGGGTACGACCTGCGCGCGTATCTCAAGGGACGGTCGGTCCGCTGTTCCGATGGCGTGCAGCAGCGCGAGCGCACCGCCACCGAGCAGGGGAACGAGTGGGGCGTGACACTCGATACCGGGGAGATGGCGCTCGTGCCGCTCGGCTTTCGCACGCGCCTGCCGCAGGGGATCGAAGCGCAGGTGCGGCCACGCAGCGGTCAGGCGTTCAAGCACGCGCTCACGATTCCCAATGCCCCGGGCACGGTGGACGCCGATTACGCGGAGGAGTGGATGGTCATCGTGCGGAACGATGCGCCGGCGCCGCGCCGAATCGTGCATGGAGAACGCATTGCGCAAGTGGTCTTCGCGCGCCACGCCGCGCTCGAGCTGCACGAGGGGATGGTGCAGCGAAGCACCGAACGAGCGGGCGGTTTCGGCAGCACCGGGCAGGGCTGACCGACGCCGAAAGAAAAATGGGGCTCCTCGCAGCACCCTGGCTGCGAGAAGCCCCATCGGATCAGACCGGTCGGCGCGGAGCGCCGGTCGGCAAGCTCACTGGTGCCGTTACCGGCTCCCGGCGATCCGCGCCATACGCTGGTCAGTAGACAAAGAATCACCTCCTCGATTTCGGGTACGACCACTGGGTGAACGACTGCGTATACCCAAAGTGATCGAGGTCGTTCCGCGATGCAAGCGGGCGGCGGTTCTATATTCTTCGTCACCGCTGCGGCGTCCGTCCTCCTCTTTCTGAAACGGCATTCGTGATGACCGCCCGTGCTGCATGGCCGAGTCTCGTCCTTCTGCTCGCCGCCGCCGCGTGCGCGCCATCGGTGCGTGCGCCAGGTCCCTCGGCGCGCGGGCCGGTCGCGGAGCCGCAGCTACCGGACGCGCCGACGCGGCCGGACCGGGAGTACTACCTGTTCGCCGCGTCGGAGGGCAACGACCAGATCTCGCTCATCAGGTTTGGTCCCGCCGGCCTCCGCGTGGAGCGGACGAGCACCACGGGCATCATGCCCTCCAGCATCGATGGCCCGCACGGCGTCGCGGTGTCGCCGGATGGACGCTTCTACTACGTCACGACGGCGCACGGCGCGCCCGATGGCTTCCTCTGGAAGTACACCACCGCCAACGACTCGCTGGTGGGCCGAGTCGTGCTCGGCAGCTTTCCCGCCACCGCGCAGGTCACCCCGGACGGCGCATTCATCTACGTCGTGAATTTCAACCTGTACGGCGAGATGGTGCCGTCGTCCATGTCCATCGTGGCCACCGACGAGATGGTCGAGATCGCGCGCGTGAAGACGTGCACCATGCCGCACGGCTCGCGCCTGAATCCGCAGGGCACGAGGCAGTACTCCGGGTGCATGATGGACGACATGGCCGTGGAGATCGACGCCCGCGATTTCCGCGTGGCTCGGCACTTCGTGCTCACGCGGGGACGAGAACGGGGCGTCCTGGGAGCGCCTGGGGCCGCGGCGTCCGCCATGGCGCAGGGTGCGCACGACATGAGTGGCCATGGCATGGAACCACCCAGATCGGGCGACGTGAGCTGCTCACCCACCTGGGTCCAGCCGTCGGCATCCGGGGCGGCGATCTTCGTGGCCTGCAACAAGAGCAGCGAGATCGTGGAGATCGACGTGGCGTCGTGGACGATGACGCGCCGCTTTCCCACGGGGAATGGCGTGTACAACCTGGCAGTCACACGTGATGGCCGATGGTTGATCGGCACCAACAAGCGGGATCGGTCGGTCTCGGTGATCGACGTCGTCACGGGGCGCGAAGCGGCACGCATTCCCACCACGCGCCGGGTCGCGTCCGGTTTGACGATCTCGTCCGATGACCGCTATGCCTTCGTCACGCAGGAAGGAGTGGGTGCCGAGCCCGGCGCGGTAGACGTGATCGACCTCGCGACGCTCCGGAACGTGGGCACTGTCGACATCGGACAGCAGGCGGGCGGGATCGACTTCTGGAAGGTCGTGACTCCACAGTGAAGGTCGCCGCGCCGTCGTACTGGGAGGAGAGTCGCTCGCACCGATACAGCCTGGTGTTCGCGCTGCCCCTTCTCCTCTTCTACGAATTGCTGGCGGCCGTCGCGCCGGTGCGTGCGCAGGGCGGCGTGATACGAAATGGCGCCGACGTCATCCTCACCTCGCTCTTCACGGCGCTCTTCGGCATTCGCGGGCCGATGGTCTTCATGGCGGTCGTGATCGGCGTCGCCCTGGTGTTGATCCGACGCGATCGGAAGGCGGGCCAGATCCGCCCGCGAGTCTTCGCACTCATGCTCGGGGAGTCTGTGGTGCTGGCGCTGGTGTTCGGACTCGTGGTCGGCATGGCGACGATGCAGCTGCTCGGACCGCTACGCTCGCTGGCGGCGGGAGGCGGCGTCGAGAGCGGCACCGCGCTCGAACGTCTCACCCTCTCGCTGGGCGCCGGATTATACGAAGAGCTGCTGTTTCGCGTCGTGCTCGTGGCGCTGCTGTCCAACGGGTTTCGGCTCATGGGCTTCGCGCGCACCACCGGCGCGGTCTTCGCCGTGGTCGTGGGCGCGCTGCTCTTCTCCGCCTTTCATTACATCGGGCCGCTCGGTGAGCCGCTGCGCCTGGATTCGTTCGTCTTTCGTGCGCTGGCGGGACTGGCGTTCAGTGCGCTGTACGTCACGCGCGGATTCGGCATCACCGCATGGACGCACGCGCTCTACGACGTCGCGGTCCTGCTCGGCTGACCGACTCCGGGGCCGGCGCGCCTCAGAAGTCGCGATCGTAGAGCCGGATGCCCGCTCCGTTCGGGGTGACGGCGAGTCCCCCCAGCAGAAAGCGATCGAGCTTCGAGGGCGGGCCGCTGTGCGAGTGATCCACGACGCGCCTGCCAAGGAACACGCCCATTGCGCTCCCGAGCACGACGTCGCTCGCCCAATGCTGGGAACTGTACATGCGCGACAGGCCGACGGCGGCCGCCGTTCCGTATGCGGCGACGCCTACCACTCGACCCGCGCGCCGTGAGTGCCGCGCGACTTCGGCGGTGAGCGCCGACGCCGCGCTGAAGCTCCCGATCTCGTGCAGCGACGGCAGCGCTCGATACTCGCCCGACGTGTACCCCTTTCCAAACTGGAAGTCGAACGGATCTCCGTTCGCCGCTCGCGGACGCGCCCGGCCCGTCGTGCTCTTGAGAAACGACCCGATGATGGTGCCGGCAGCGATTGCTTCGGCCACGTGGAGTGCGCCGTCGGCCACGGGCGCATGGCGGAAGATTCGGCCTCCTGTGTACGCGACCAGGCTGTAGAGGAACAGCGAGCGCTCGTGCACCCCGCCGAGCGACTCGGAGATCGACTGGGCGCGCCGATTCGCCTGGAGGCCGCTGTCCGCAAACGCGCGGGCGACGTTTCGGTCCTGGGTCGCCACCGCCGCGGTGGCGAGGAGCGCCCACCCCGCGGTGCGCAGGTCCGAGCGCTGCACGAGCGGCACTCGGCGAACGGGCTGCGTGGACGCCCGCGTCGAGACGACTTCGGGCGACGAGACGGAGTCGCGCGGAACCGCCGCCACCTGTGCGTGCGACTGGTGCACGGGCCCTGCGATGGCGGCGAGGACGACGATACGTGCGAAATGTGAGCGAATCGACATCCTGCGAGGAAATGCACTCACCGTGCCGGGAACATCAGGGCCGCCGCGAGCGGTGCCATCTGCCTCCCTGATGCGCTAACTTACGAGTTCACAACAACATTCGCATTTTCAGCCCGACTCGACATATGCCGTTTTCCGTGTTCAAGCTGCATCCCGATCTACTCAAGGGCGTCAAGGAGCTGGGCTTCACTCGCGCCACTCCCATTCAGGAGCAGGCCATCCCGCCCGCGCTTGAAGGCCGAGATCTACTCGCCTGCGCGATGACGGGCAGTGGAAAGACAGCGGCGTTCCTGCTGCCGATTCTGCACCGTCTCATGTCGAAGCCGCGCGGCACGACGCGGGCGCTCGTTCTGACGCCCACTCGCGAGTTGGCAGCGCAGATCGACGAGCATCTCCGCCAACTCGCCGTGCACACCCCGCTGTCTGGTGCCGCGGTATTCGGTGGGGTAGGGATGGGACCGCAGGAGCATGCGTTCCGCAGTGGCGCGGACGTCATCATTGCGACCCCTGGCCGCCTGCTGGACCACTTCAAGCAGCCGTACGCCAAGCTGGCCGGGCTCGAGGTGCTGGTGCTCGACGAGGCCGACCGGATGCTGGACATGGGCTTCCTGCCCGACATCAAGCGCGTGCTCAAGCATCTCCCACCCAAGCGCCAGACGCTGTTCTTCTCGGCCACCATGCCCGGGCCCATCCAGGCGTTGACCCGGGAACTGCTGCATAACCCAGCGACGATCAACCTGGAGCGGAAGTCGGCGCCGGCGATCGGAATCCGCCAGGCGCTATATCCCGTGCGTGAAGAGCTGAAGCCGGCGCTGTTCGTGGAGCTGATGCGGCGGGGGGACATCGGCAACGTGATCGTCTTCACGCGGACCAAGCATCGCGCCAATCGGCTGGCCGATTACCTCGTGAAAGAGGGGATCCCCAACGCGAAGATCCACGGGAATCGGTCACAGGCACAGCGGACCGAAGCGCTCGAGGGGTTCAAGTCCGGACGGTACCGCTGCCTGGTCGCCACCGACATCGTGGCGCGCGGCATCGACGTCGAGCAGCTGGAGCATGTCGTGAACTTCGACGTGCCGCACCTGCCGGAGGACTACATCCACCGGGTGGGTCGCACCGCGCGCGCCGACGCGACGGGGGATGCCTTCACCTTCGTGGCGCCGGACGAGGAGAGCGATCTGTCCCAGATCGAGCGGGCGATCGGCAAGCGTCTGCCACGCGTGATGGTGCAGGGCTTCGACTATGCCAGCAAGCCCGCGCAGCGGTTCGAGGTGCCGATCGCGGAGCGTATCGCGGAGATCCGGGCGCGAAAGGCGGAGGAGCGGAAGCGCGCCAAGGAGAAGGCTGATCGGCGCGCCTCGCAGGGTGCGGGCGGGTCGCCGGCGGCGGGACGGAGCGGGGGTGGCCGTGCGGCCGGGAGCGGCGGTCGCCCGTCGGCGGGCGGCCGGCCGGCGTCTGGCGCCTCGGCCAGTCGGGGCCCCGGCTCGTCGCCGCGTCCAGCTGGCAGCGCTCCGGCATCTCGCGGGGAGGCGGGCAGCGCGCGGTCCGGCGCGTCGCGTCGCGGGGGTGGAGGGCGAGGTTCGTCCGGCAATTCTCGCCCCGGGTCCGGACCCTACCGGTAGACGTTCGGACTTCGTCGCCGGCCACTGGGCCGGCGGCGGGACTCGCTCACGGCGCGGACCCGGACAGGTCGGCGAGTCGCTGGCGTATCCGCGCCGTGACTCGTCGCATGCGTCGCCCGTTCACGCCCAGGTCTCCAAAACCGAGGCGGGAGGCCGAGCGGAAATGAATGAGGCCAGCGTTCTCATCCGCCAGCAATTCCACATCGTCCACGAACCGAAAGAGCGCTGACCGCGCCTCGGCTCGAAGATATCGGCGGCCCTGAACGACGATCCTCGTGCGGGACTCGTCGGCGATCGACGCGGTCAGGATGCGCATGACCTCCTCGATCGGCGCCCGGAATGCGATGGGTCGACGCGCCGGATCGGCGGCATCGGGAGAGTCGACGACGCAGTTTCGCGGATTCCGGCAGGCTGCGAGCGCCGTCGGTTCAGCGGGCAGCGAGACGCGAGGCGAGGTCATAATGGCAGGGAGGCGGGTAGGACGATTTGCCTGCGAAGCGTGCACCGCTGGTGACCGGGTCCCAATAGACTGCGCGGTCGGAGCAGGTTGAAAAGCGCTGCAAGCGGCCGCGCGAGGCATGGCGGAAACCGCCAAAACCACTACCGCGATCTCATATGGATAGCACATAATAAAGTACCTAAGCAGGAGAGATATAAACTTCATTATCGCATGCGCTTACACGCTAATCACAAATCTTATACTCTCTTGTACACGTCTTGCAATCGCTCTCTTCGCGCCACTGATCCTCTGCCCACAATGGAAACTCGCTCGCGTTATCGCTCCGATCGTGCCGCCGCGGTTACCGAGTCGAATGTATGATATCGTTTCGGCTGACACGTCGCGCACGTGCGTGCAAAGTCGAATCGCAAAATCCCTGGCAGACAGATCGGCAGGAACATGCCGTGTTAGCGCCGCCCGGATCTGCGGCCCGAAAAAGTGATGGGCGGCGACACCAGCCGCCGCCCATGCTTCCGCGCACGACCCCCGCTGAGTCGTCCATTGGCACGAGCTGACCTCAGTTCCAGTACTCGCATTTACGGCGGCCATAAGGGACTGCGACCGGGCGGTGCGCAGACCCTGCCCGGAGCGGCGTCGTGCAAGGTCGAGCAGGCATCCAGAGGTTGCGAGCGCAAGTGTTGCCGAGACGGCAACGAATGAGGCGGGGACGGCTGGCCGCCGGCCCCCCCTCAATTCGGGAAGTGGAACCCCTCAATAGACTAAGGGATCGGCGGCAAAGACGTCCCCAATTTTGCGTTTTTAGTGGTGATCA